>JBBQMC010000058.1:0-12962 GCA_038328565.1 Candidatus Limnocylindria bacterium | reverse complement strand
GCCCGTCCCAGGCGACGATGGCCACCGCCCCGGGGTGCTCGACCACCTCGCGCGTCGTGCGGCGTCCGCTCGCCAGCTCCACCTCGTCGACCCGCAGCCTGATACCGCGACCGCTGAACGGTCGCTCGGTCCTGATCGTGCGCTCTTCCATGTCAGCGATCCTAGCTTGCGCCCGTGGGCCGAACGTACCAATGGGCGGCTCCCGCCCGCTCCGGCTACGATGCCCTCCCCATGCGCGACCACGCCCCGCTCCCGCGCCGCTCCGCATGATCGTCGTCGAGTCGCTCGCCAAGCGCTTCGGGACGCTCACCGCGGTCCACGACCTGTCGTTCACCGTCGGCGATGGCGAGATCTTCGGCATCCTCGGGCCGAACGGGGCCGGCAAGACGACCACCGTCCGCATGCTGGCCGGGCTCATCGAGCCGAGCGGCGGCCGGGCAACCCTGAACGGCCTCGACCTGGCGGCCGATACAGAGGCGGTCCGGGCCCAGACGGGCATCCTGACCGAGCTGCCCGGCCTCCACGAACGGCTCACCGCGCGCCAGAACCTCGCCTACTACGCCCGCCTCTACGGCCTGCGCGGCCGCGCCCAGCGCGACGCCGTGACGCGTCACCTGGGCCTGGTCGGGATGGCGGAGCACGCGGATCGACGGGTCGGCGGGTTCAGCAAGGGGATGCGCCAGAAGATCGCCATCGCGCGGGCGCTCATCCACGACCCGCAGGTCATCTACCTCGACGAGCCGACGAGCGGGCTCGACCCGTCGGCCGCGCGCGGCGTGCGCGAGATCGTGGCCGCCCTGCGCGACGCGGGACGGTCCATCGTCATCTGCACCCACAACCTCGACGAGGCCGAGCGGCTGTGCGACCGGATCGGGATCATGCGCGGCACGCTGCTCAGCGTCGGCACGCCGGCCGCGCTCCGGCGCCTCGGCCGCCGCGCGAGCACCCGCGTCGAGCTCGTCGGGCCGCGGGGGCCGGAGTCGTTCCTGGAGACGGTGGCGCGGCTCGCGTGCGTGGCCAGCGCCCGCGCCGAGGGACGAACGCTGGTCGTGGAGGTCGAGGACGCGCGCGGCGACAACCCGGAGATCGTCCGTGCGCTCGTGGCGGACGGGGCGCGGATCGTGTCGGTGCGCGAGGAGGCGGCAAGCCTCGAGGAGGTCTACCTCCACATGGTCGGCCGCGACGCGATCGGCGACGAGGCGGTCGCCTGATGCGGGGCGGCTACGTGGCGGCGGTGTTCGCGAAGGAATGGCGCGAGATCGTGAGCAATCGCCTCCTCCTCTTCGCGGTCATGCTGCCGGCGTTCGTGTTCGCCGCCATCCCGACCGGGCTGGTCGCCTTCATCCAGGCCCGCGACCTCGATCCCGCCCAGCTCGGCCAGATCGGCCAGTATCTCGCCGCCTTCCCAACCCTCCCGCCCAAGGTCGCGGCGCAGGGCTTCATCGTCACCAACTTCATGGCCTACTTCCTCCTCATCCCGGCCATGGTGCCGATGGCGATCGCCACCCAATCGGTCATCGGGGAGAAGACGACGCGCTCGCTGGAGCCGCAGCTCGCCACCCCGATCCGGGTGGGGGAGCTCATCACCGGGAAGACGCTCGCGGCCGCGTTGCCCGCCGTCAGCGCCACCTGGATCGTCTACGTCCTCTACGGCCTCGTGAACGGGGCGATCGCCGACCCGCGCCTGCGGAACCTCGTCTTCAGCGACGTCTGGATCCTCGCCATGCTCACCCTGGTGCCGCTCATCTGCTGCTTCTCGGTCCTGCTGGGCATCATCGTCAGCTCGCGCGTCTCCGACCCGCGCAGCGCGCAGCAGATCGGCGGTTTCGTGGTCATCCCGATCATCGCCGTCGCAGTGGCGCAGTTCTTCGGCGGCCAGGCGACGTTCAGCCGCGACCAGGTGGTCGTGGGCGACCTCCTCGTGGCCGCGCTGATCGGGCTGGCGCTGGTCGTTGGCTCGTGGGCCTTCGAGCGGGAGCAGATCCTCACTCGCCTCGGCTGAACGCTCCTGCCCCGGTGCGGGGGTTGCCGCGCCCGGGTTCAGCGCAGCCGAACGGTCCGGAACTCCCAGGCGCCCATTGCGAGCCGCAGCTCCCCGGGTTTGGTGTCGAGGCCGCCACGGTCACGGCCGAGGAGGTCGACCTCGCGCGCCGCTGCGAACGGGCCACGGATGACGACCTCGCCGTCGTCGGGCGCCTGGCGCAGGACCCGCAGCTCGAGCTCGCCGCCGACGCGGAGGAGCGCGGACAGCGCACCGCCGCTGATCTCGAGCCCCGCGGCGCCGGTCGGCAGCGGCTCGTCGGGCGCGGCACGTCCCGGTGCCACGAGCAGATCGTGCCGGTAGGCCTCGGCGGCGGTCGCGACGCAGCCGGCATGCCAGTCGCCGGGATGTGGCATCAGCCCGAACGCGATCGACCAGCGACCGCGCATCTGCGCGTCCGGGATCTCGATCTGCGGCCCGGCCGGGTCCTCGCGGTACGGGTTGTCGTTGCGGCTGATCAGCCCGGTGGCGCGCAGGAGCGTGATGAGCAGCTCGTCCCCGCGCTCGCCGGTCGCGAGCTCGTACTCGACGATGTGCCGGGCAAGCACCGCCGCGCCGCCCGCGTCGACGAACGAGCGGGCGGGATGGGTCGGCAGCGGCACCTCGCCATGCCCGGCCTCGGCGGGTTCGGCGGGGCGCTCCACGACCGCGAGCTGACCCTCCGCGAACGAGCGGTCCGCGGGGCGGGCGAGCGGAATCGCGAACCGGACGCGGTGGTCGTCGCTGCGGTTCTCGAATCGGACCTCGAGCCGCGCGAAGGGCTCGCCGCTCCGCAGCTCGACGCGGGTGACGACCTCGGTCGGCACGGTCTGCGCGGATCGGCCGCCGCCCTCCAGGCCGACGGGCCAGCCGTAGGTGCGGCTCACCTCGAGTGCGCTGCGCAGCGGGCCGGCGAGCGTCGTGGCGATCTGCACGTCGCGCGGCGTGGCGACGAGCAGATCCTCGGCAGGCGGGCCGTAGTTGTAGGAGTCGCCGTGGTCTCCGCCGTCCACGACGCGGCCGACCCCGGCGAGGCGCGACCCGTCGGCGGCGAGCAGGGTCAGCTCCCCGCTGTCGTCGACCGTGACGGTGAGAAGGTCATTCGCCAGCTCCCGCTCGCTCGCGCGCACCGGCCCGGCGGTGGGATCCGCGCGGCCGGCGAGTGGCCGCAACGCGATCCAGCCGAGCGGCGGCGTGGTGACCTCGGCGATGAGGCGGCGGCGCGCCGCCGACACGACGCGCAGGTCCCAGGCGGCGTCCGGATCGCCGGCGATCGACATCCCGATCTCGCGCCGCATGCCGTCGACGTCGAGCCACGCCGGGTCCTCCTCCGCATCCACCTCCAGGATCACCTCCCGGCTCCCGATCACCCAGCCGGTGAGATATCGGCCGAAGAGCTCGCGGCCATGGGTGCGGCGGTCGAGCAGGATGCCGATCTCGCGCCCGGCCATCGATTCCGCGAACACGAGCCGCTCCGCTCGCTCGAGCTCCTGGGTCGCGAGCCGCATGCCGCCGGCGTCCTCGAGCACGACCGACGGCCAGTCCTCGGGGATCGGCAGCGACAGCTCAACCTGCCCAATGCGCGCCGCGGGAGTGGGGGAGAGCACGGCGATCCCACCGCGTGGCACGTCGGCGGCGAGCCGCGCCGCCGCGCGCCGGGCGAGGTCGTCGGCGAGCTGCTCCGCCTCCGCGAAGCGGACGAGCACCTGGGCGACGACGGCATCGAGGCTGCAGCCGCAGATCGAGTCGTGCGCGCTGTTCTCGATCACGCGGCGCCACGCGAGGCGCAGGTACGCCTCCGGCCAACCGGCGGCACCCGGCGCGCCCCACAGGGCGGTCAGCGGCTCCGCGTAGCGCTCGAGGGCTCGTTCCGCGCGGCCGCACGCGGCCTTGAGGTCGATGCGCGCCGAGGTGACGCCCATGAGGATGTTCGCGCGCGCGCTCGAGCGCATCTCGCCGACGACGGTCGGCATCGGGCCGGCGGCCTCGTCTGCGGTCGCCTCGAGGTAGGCGCGCAGCGTATCGGTCTGGAGGTGGTACTCCGGCTGGGCGCGGTTCACCCCGTCGAGGTGCGCCAGGAGCGTGAGATCGGGGAGCATGTGGTCGGTGCCGTACATCGCCAGCAGCGCGTCGTTGCCGAAATACGGCCGCATGGCGGTCGCGAAGGGCTCGAGCTTGGCGGCCATGTCGTCTGGCACCGAGAGCAGGTACGCACCGCTCCCGTAGCCCTCGTTCAGGTAGTGCGCCGTGACCGCCGAGCCATCCGGCGCCTCCCAGCGGAAGAGGTGGCGGTCGACGGTGGACGGCACGCCGCGCCACACCATGGCGGCGTCGATCCCGGCGCGGCGCAGGATCTGCGGCATCTGCGCGACGTGGCCGAACATGTCCGGCAGGTAGCCGAGCGGCATGGGCGTGCCGAGCTCCTCCGCCCGCCGCCAGCCGAGCTGGAGGTTGCGGATCATGTTCTCGCCACTGACGAGGAACTCGTCCATGAGGATCTGCCACGGACCGATGGCGAGCGCGCCGCGCGCGACCGCGGCCCGGATGCGCGCCTCGCCCTCCGGCCGGATCTCGAGGTAGTCGTCCACCGTCGCCAGCTGTCCGTCGAGGGTGAAGGCGAAGCGCGGGTCGTCGTCCATCATGTCGAGCACCTGGTCGACGCAGTCGACGAGCCGTATCCGGAAGCTCTGGAAGGGCCGATACCACTCGCGGTCCCAGTGGGTATGCGGGACGACGTGGATCGTTCTCATCGGCGCAGGGTAGCGACGACGGGGTAGTGGTCGCTCGCATCTCCCGCCGCGGTCACGACCTCGCAGCCGTCGACGTGCCACGCGCCGCGGAGCAGGACCTGGTCGATCCGCCAGCCGTCATCGGTCGAACGCCGTCGGGCGTCCCCGGGACCGAGGCGGCCGTGAACGCATCGGTCCAGCCGGCGAACGGCGCGAGCTCGGGGCTGTCGATCGTGGCGTTCATATCGCCGAGCACGAGCGCCGCGCCACTGGCCGCCAGCGCGCTCGCCTGGAGCCGTCGCTCGCCGGAACCGACGTGCGAGAGGTGGGCGCTCGCGACGCGCATCGGCCCCATGGCGGTCCTCGCGGTCGCCAGGATAGCGCAGCGCGGCTCGCGGATCGTGGGGCGCGCATCGCGGTAGGCGACGCCCGCGCCTTCCCGCTCGGTCCCTGCCGGCTCGATGAGCGCGTCGTCGGGCGCCTGCGGCAGGGCAAGCACGCGCGGCTCGTCGAGCGGCCCGCGGGCGAGGAGCGCGTTCCCGAACAGCCCCGTGCCAGCAACCCCGTCACCCTCGTCCGCGACCCAAATGCGGACCGCCCCGTACCGATGTGACATGCCGGTCAGCCGAGCCAGCTCCGCGGCCTGGTCGACGACGTCGCCATCGAGCGCCAGCAGCGCGACCTCCTGGAGGCCGACCACCTCGGCCTCGAGCTCGTCGATGACGGCCGCGATCCGCTCGAGGCGCGCGGGATCGCAACGGCGCCACCAGCGGTCGGGAAAGGGTCTTGGACCGATGGCGGCGCGTACGTTGAAGGTCGCGACCCGGAGGCCGCGACCTTCGTCAACCGCGATGATCGTCGCTCACGCGGCGATCGTTACTTCACCGAGCCGGCCAGGAGGCCCTGGACGAAGTAACGCTGGAGGCTGAAGAAGACGGCCAGCGGCACAATCATCACGAGGAACGAGGCCGCCGCAAGGATGTACCACTCGCTCGCATAGGTCCCGAGCAGGCTCGTGATCTGCACCGTCATCGGCTGTCCCTGGCGGGGCGCAAAGACGAGCGCCATGAGCAGGTCGTTCCATGTCCACAGGAACTGGAAGATCCCGAGGCTGGCGAGCGCCGGCACCGAGAGCGGCACCACGATCCGCCGGAAGATATCGACGTTTCCGGCACCGTCGATGCGTGCTGCCTCGATGAGGTCCTTCGGCAGCGTGATGAAGAAGTTCCGCAGGAGGAAGATCCCGAACGGGAGCGCGAAGGCGGTATGCACGAGCCAGATCGGGAGGAACGTCCCACCGAGGCCCGTCTGTCCGACGAGGCGCGATAGCGGGATGAACGTCATCTGCGCCGGGATGAGGAGCATCGCGATGACGCTCAGGAACAGTACGTCGCGGCCCGGAAACTTGATCCAGGCGAAGGCGAAGGCGGCCATCGACGACAGGATGAGCGGGAGGATCGTCGCCGGGATGACGATCGAGATGCTGTTGTAGAACGCCGACAGCATGTTGCCCTGCTGGAGGACCTGCTGGTAGTTGTTGATCGTGAAGTCGAAGTGGCCGGCAAACACGCTCCACCAGCCGCTGGACTGGATCTCGCTTCGCGGACGGAAGGACGTGATGAGCAGGCCGATCGTGGGCAGCAGCCACACGAGGGCGATGAGCGCGAGTGCAACGTGAATGGGCGCCTTGTCGAAGACCCGTGCGAGGCGCTCGCTGGCGTTGCGCGGTGGCGGCTTGACCGCCGGCTCGAGGGCGGTCATTGGACCACTCGCTCGGCGCGGAAGCGCCGCACGTTGAACACCATGACCGGGGTGAGCACCACCAGCATGACGACCGCCACGGCCGCACCGTAGCTGAAGTTGCGCGAGGCCAGCGCCTCCTGGTACATCGTGAACGCGATCGTGCGGCTCGAGACACCCGGGCCGCCGCGCGTCATGACGAAGATGAGGTCGAAGAGCTTCACGACGTTGATGATGAGCGTGACCGCGACCACGCTGATCGGAAGCGACAGCATCGGGACGAGGATGCGCCAGAAGATCTGGCTCTCCCGCGCGCCATCGACGCGTGCCGCCTCGAGGATCTCGCTGCTGATGCCCTTCAGCGCGGCCGAGAGGATGACGGTCGCGAAGCCCACCGAGCCCCAGATGCCGGCCACGATGAGCGAGGCGTTGACGAACGAGGGGCTGCCGAGCCATGCGATGGGGTCGATGCCGAAGATGCCGAGCCCGGCGTTGAGGGCACCGGTCTTCGGATTCGGGAAGTACATGAAGCGCCAGATGACGCCGAGCGCGGTGGCCGCGATCGCCTGGGGCAGGAAGACGATGGCCTTCACGAGCGCCTCGTAGCGAACGCGAGCCGCCATGACGGCGATGACGAGGCCGAAGAGGACGCAGCCGCCGGTATAGAAGACGACCCACAGGATGTTGTTCCAGAAGGCGCCCGAAGGCGGGAAATGGCGAAGGTTCAGGAAGTTCGGGTCTCTGGTGAAGAGACGCAGGTAGTTGTCCAGTCCCTTCTCGAAGCTGAGGATGATCGTGCTGATCGTCGGGTAGAGGAGGAAGACGGCGAGCAGCAGGATTGCGGGCGCAAGGAACAGGCTCGCCGTCCAGCTCCACCCACCCTGGTCAGGCGTCGCATTGCGCGATCGCTGAAGCGCTCCCACCGTGGCCGTGGCTTCCGTCATCGGGGAGACCCTCCAGTGAAGAGAGAGCGGGCGGCCGTCGGGGCCGCCCGCTCATGCCTACGTCGTCAGGTGTTCCAGGCGTCCGTCACCTGGGTCTGGAAGTCGCTGAGCGACTGGTCGACGCCCGACGGGTCCTGGAGCGCCTGCTGGAGCACCGCACCGAGGTCGGGGCCACCCGGCAGGAGGTCCGAACCGTCGAAGCGCGCGAGGTCGGAGTTGACGATCTGCGTCGCCTCCTTCTTCGTCGCATCGGGGTAGTCGTCCGCCGTCACGCCGTTCATCGGGGAGATGATCGTCTTGCCGGCCACCCAGACCTTGCCGGCCTCACCGCTGGCGAGGTACTTCATGAACTCGCCGACGCCCGGGTTGTTCGTCAGCGCGGCCATCACGTCACCACCGATGGTGATCTTGGCACCGCTGCCGTTGATCTCCGGGAAGTCGAAGAAGTCGATCGTCTCGCCAACCTTGAGGTCGGTGTTCACGTCTCCGGTGGCGATGCCGCCGACGAAGCCGCCCTCGTAGTACATCTCGGCGGTCGGGTTCGCGCTGAAGACGAGGCCGATGCCATCCACGAACGCCGTCGCGAGCGCGCCATCAAGGCCGCCGGCCACGTTCTCGTTGGTAAGGATGTCCTGCATCATCTTGATCGCGTCCTTGACGGACTGATCGGTCCAGTCGCCATCCTTGCTGAACAGCTTGTCGTAGGCATCCTCGCCGCTGTTGCGGAGGTAGATGCTCTCGAACCAGTCGGTCAACGTCCAGCTGTCGCCGGCACCCAGGCCGAACGGAACCTTGCCGGCCGACTTGATCTGGTCCGTGAGCGCGACGAGGCCGTCCCAGTCGGTCGGGATCTGCCAGTTGTTCGCCGTGAAGCGGCTGGGGTCGTACCAGATGGTCGACTTGCTGTTGAGCTTGACCATGACCGCGTAGGCGGTGCCGTCGACGGTGCCGACGTTCGTGCCCATGTCGGCCAGGTTCGGCAGGTAGGCGTCATGGAGCGCCGCATCCTCGATCCCGAGGTCCTTGAGCGCGACGAGCTTGCCGTCAGCCGCGAAGCTGCGGAGGAAGCCGATGCCGGGGATGATCGCCACGTCGGGCGAATCCTGCTGCTCGATGCGGTTGCTGAGCACCGTCGAGTAGTCGGTCCGCACGGATGTGTACGTGACCTTGATGCCGGTCTTCGCGGTGAACGCGTCGAGGACGGCCTGGAAGGCGTCCGCCTCGGCGCCGCCCCAGAGGGACGTCACCTCGATCGTGGCGCCCGAGTTGCCGCCGCCTGTGCCGCCGGCGCTGGCGCTCGGGTTCTGGGTGGTGCTGGTGTTCCCGGCCGGGCACGCGGTCAACATGAGCGCGAGCGCGACGATGGGGACAGCCATGCGGAATCGGTTCATCGAGTCCTCCGGTCTGCTGAGACTGTGGGCCTGGGACACTGAGCCTGGTGAAGGATCTTACCCCCGCGCATTACGGCAACGTTCATGCCGGTTTCACACCGTCAGACCGTTAGGCTGCGCTCCGTTTCGGGGTCGAACACGTGGAGCTTGTCCATGGGGATGGTGAAGTCGACGGACGCGCCGACCTTCACCTTGCGATCCGACGGCACGAGCGCGACGATCTCGTTCCCCTCGACCACGGCGTGGAGGAGCTCCTCGTTGCCGAGGTACTCCACCACGTCGACCTTGGCCGGGAGCAGCGCGACCCCGCTGCCGGTGCCGTTGGCGAGCTCGAGATGCTCGGGGCGGAAACCGATCATCACCTCGGAGCCATCCTTGCGCTCCTTGGCGACCTGGGCGGGTCGGTCACTCAGCGCGAGGGTCGCGCTGCCGACCTGGAGATTGTCGCCGTCGATCTTCGCGGTCGCGAAGTTCATCGACGGTGAGCCGATGAAGCCGGCCACGAACACGTTGACCGGGAAGTCGTAGAGCTCCTGGGGCGAGCCGGCCTGTTGGAGGACGCCGTCGCGCATGACCGCAATGCGGTCGCCCATCGTCATCGCCTCGACCTGGTCGTGGGTGACGTAGATGGTCGTCGTGCCGAGCCGCTGGTGGAGTCGCGCGATGTTCGCCCGCGTCTCGACCCGCAGCTTCGCGTCGAGGTTCGACAGCGGCTCGTCCATGAGGAACACCGCCGGCTCGCGGACGATCGCGCGGCCGAGCGCCACGCGCTGGCGCTGGCCGCCGGAGAGGGCCTTCGGATTGATGTCGATTAGCTTCTCGAGGCCGAGGATCTTCGCCGCGTCGTCGACCCGCTTCTTGATCTCGTCCGCCTTCATCTTCCGCAACTTCAGGCCGAAGGCGAGGTTGTCGAAGTCGGTCATGTGCGGATAGAGCGCATAGCTCTGGAAGACCATCGCGATGTCGCGATCCTTGGGGGCCATGTTGTTGACCACCCGCTCGCCGATCATCAACTTGCCGTCGGTGATGTCCTCGAGGCCCGCGACGCACCGGAGCGCGGTCGTCTTGCCGCAGCCGGAGGGGCCAACGAGGACGAGGAACTCGCCGTCCTTGACCTCCAGGTTCAGGTCCTTGACGGCGGTGAACTCGTCGCCATAGCGCTTGGTGAGGTGGTCGAACGTGACGGTCGCCATCGGTCTCCTCTGATCCTCATGCCGGTTGCGCGGTCCACGGCCACGCCGCTTCACGTCGGGCGCTGCGCTCTCGAACGCTGGTCGGGGCATCATAGTACGCACCACGTCCAGTCCAGAGAACGAGCGCGAACGCAGACCGATGGATCCCGTACGCTCGGTCGGCCGCCGGCTCCTGGCCCTCGGCCGGCCGCGCATCCTGCCCTCCCTCTTCGAGCGTCACCCGCACGCCGGCTCGGCGACACGACGCCCGCTCGGCGTGCGGGTGGTGCCAATCGACCGCATCGTGGGCACCGCCCGCAACCCGTCGCAGAACACGGACGACTTCCTCCCCCTCCAGCGTCTGCGTGGCCGCAACTGGGCGGCGCGCTGGCTGCGCCTCAACCGCGCGACGTCGCAGCTCGTCACGCTGCCCCCGGTCGACCTGCTCCAGGTCGGCGACGAGTACTGGGTCGTCGACGGCCACAACCGCGTGGCCGCGGCGCGACGCAATGGCTCGGTGGCGATCGACGCCGACGTCGTCGAGCTCGTGCTCCCCGGCGTCGCGTCGCGCGAGGAGACGCCACATTCGGTGGCCGGCTCGGTCGCGGCCGCCGACGAGCTGCGCCAGGCGGCGGTCGGGCGCCAGTCACGCACCGCGATCCATCGGCCGGCGATCGATTCGGTGCGTCGCGCGGACCTGCTGCGCGGCGCCGATGCGCTCGAGTTCCCCGAGTCGACCGATGGGGGCGTCGAGGCGCCCGAAGCCGACGGCGCGGACGAGGGCCTGCAGAGATGAGCCACCGCCTCCGCGTCGCCTGGCCGGACCCGGCGCTCTTCGCAGCCCGCGACGGCCGGCCGTTCCGCATCCTCGCCGTGTCCGACGAGCGGGCGCGGTCGCTCGACCTCGCAGAGAGCCGCGCCGCAATGGGGCCGATCGACCTCATCGTGGGCGCCGGCGATCTCGAGCCGCCCTATCTGTCGTTCGTGGCCGATGCCTTCGGCGCCCCGCTGCGCTACGTCCGCGGCAACCACGACGTTGGCACGGCCTGGCGCATCAACGAGCGCGGCATGCTCCCCGAGCCGCTCCCCGACGGGCGGCTCGTGGAGGAGCAGGGGATCGCGCTGCTCGGCTTCTCCGGCTCGCCGCGGTACAACGCCGGGGACGCCATGCAGGTCGCGGGCCTCGCCATGTGGTGGCGTGTCATGTGCGCGCGCCTGGTCGGTCGCACACGGCGCCCGGTCCTCGTCATCACCCACGCCGCGCCGCGCGGGCTGAACGACGCGCCGGACCACGCCCATCGTGGCTTCACCGCCTTCCGCTGGCTGATCGACCGGCTGCGCCCGCCACTCTGGCTCCACGGCCACACCGCGCTCGTTCGGCGCGGGCTCGACTCGCGCTGCCTGTGGCACGGCAGCACGCTCCTCTACAACTGCACCGGCGCCACCGTCGTCGAGCTCGTGGCGCGCGAGGCGCAGCCATGACCACTCGGCCGGATCCCGACGCCGGTCCGCCGCTCGGCCGCTGGATCGGCGGCGGCGTGCTCGCCCTCATCGGCCTGCTGGCAATCCTCCTCCTCGTCCGCCCCGCGATCTACTCGGTCGCCGCGCCGCGCGGCGACGCGAACCTCGGCGTGGCGAGCGTCACCGAGCTCGGCAGCGGCCCGATCGTGCGGCCGGTCCTGCTCGCCGCCTCGCACGGCCTGCTCGGCGAGGCGCCCCAGCCGAACGGGGTGGCGGTGACGCTCGTCATCGTGCAGCTCCCCGGATCCCAGGTGGCGGTCCTCAACGCTCGCTCGCCCGTCGACCCGTGTGCCGTCACGGTCGCCACCGGCGGCACCGAGCTGACCGATTGCGGCGGGCGCCGCTGGGGACTCGACGGCACGCCGCTCGGCGGAGGAGCCGAGCCGGCCCTCCAGCGGTTCGCCGCCACGGTGAGCCAGGGAGGCGTCATCGCCGACCTCACCCGTCCGGTATCCGGCCCAGGCGCGCCGGCCTAGGGCTCGACCGGGCATGCTGGCTGCTACGGACCACTCCACCCATTCGAAGATCGAGGACCACGATGCCCGAGGGAATGAGCTTCATCGGCTGGATCATCATCGGCCTGCTGGCAGGCGCCATCGCCGGCTGGTTCGTGCCGGGCCGCGAGCGGAACGGGTGCATCGGCACCACGCTGATCGGCATCGTGGGCGGCCTGCTCGGTGGCTGGATCTGGACCGGCCTGCTGCACCAGAACCAGGCGGGCGGCTTCCTCGGCGCGCTGCTGATCGCGGTCATCGGCTCGGCGATCGTGCTGCTGCTTCTGCGCCAGGTCCGCGGTGGCGCCCGACGTCCATGACCGATGAGCCACGCCTCCCGCTGCCGAGCGAGGACACCGGTGACCTCACCGCGGAACCGGCCAGCGGCGTGACCGATGACGCCCTAGTGGCGCGCGAGGAGGGGCTGCCGTACACGCCGCCCACCGAGCGGATCGCCGGCGACGAGGGCAGCGATGACGCCCGGCTCGAGGCGGATGACGCGATCCAGGCGACGTCCGGCGCGCCCCGCGACGGGGCGCTCGAGGCCGACGTCCTCGACGCGTTGCGAGCCTCCGACCTTACCTCCGGCGCGTGGGTCCGGATCCTCGTCGAGGGGACGACGGTCCTCGTGCGCGGGGCCGTCGACTCGATCGACACCTCGGAGGAGATCGTGGGCCTGATCGGTGACGTGCCGGGCGTCGACCAGGTCGTCGACGAAATCGAGATCAGCGGGGTCTGAAGCTGCATCGTCGGCGGCGCCTGAGCAGGTTTGACGCTCCACAGGGTGCATGGGACAATCCGGCTGCCCTCGCCTCGGAGCCCGCTCGGGCGCGCGCGAGGCGTGCGTGGTGGCCTTAGCTCAACAGGCAGAGCATCGGATTGTGGCTCCGAAGGTTACGGGTTCGAAACCCGTAGGCCACCCCAGTCCACATCGGAATTCCGTCCGGGCCA
>JBBQMC010000057.1:0-13077 GCA_038328565.1 Candidatus Limnocylindria bacterium | reverse complement strand
CTAGACCGGGATTGACCGATGGGCTTGACGCCCACGATCCTCTCGCGGTGCGCGTCCAGTTCACGACCCTCCCCGCCACCGGGCACTTCAACTCTCTCGTACCGCTCGCGCTCGCCGAGGACCGATACTGGACGAAGCCCGGGCGTTCGCCGGCGCGATGGCGGCGCTGCCGCCCATCGGTCATGCGGTCGCCCTGCTCGAGCGGCTGGCGCGCGACGCGCGACCCATCCCGCGATCCGTCGCATGAGCGACGACGCGATGCGTGAGCTCTTCGACGATCGCGCCGAGGCGTATCTCCGCTGGTGGGGACCGATGATCCGGCCGGCCGCGGTGCGGCTCCTGGATCGCGTGCCGCCGTCGGCGGTCGCCGGCTCGCCGACGATCCTCGACGTGGGCACCGGTACTGGCGCGCTCGCGCTCGCGGCGCTCGCGCGCTGGCCCGCGGCGTCGGTCATCGGCGTCGACGCCTCGCAGGGCATGCTCGACGTCGCCCGACGCGAGGCGCGCGCGTTGGGCCACGACCCCCGGCTGCGGCTGGACGCCGCCGACGCGGGTCGGCTCCCAGTTGGGCATGGGAGCGTGGACGTCGCGGTCTCCTCGTTCGTGATCCAGCTCGTCCCGAGCCGCGCCGCGATGCTGCGCGAGATCCGGCGCGTCCTGCGTCCCGGTGGGATCGTGGCGTGCGTCAGCTGGATGGTCGACCCGCGGCCGTTCGAGCCGGACGATGCCTTTGAGCGCGCGCTCGACGACCTCGACCTGCCGGATGTGGAGGACGATCACCCGGAGCCGGATCCGTGGCCGTCGGTCGCGGCGGCGGCGCGGGACTTCCGGCGCGCGGGGTTCCGTGACGTGCGCGCCGCGCCCGAGCTGCTCGAGCATTGGTTCAGCCCGGAGAGCTACCTCGACCTGCTCGAGCACTGGATGGAGCTCGAGCGCTTCGAAGCGCTCGACGCCCAAGCGGCCGCGCACCTCCGCGCCGCGGCGCTCGACCGGTTCCGTCGCCTACCCGCCGGCTCGTTCCAGTGGCGCGCGCCGCTCGTCAGCGTGGTGGCCGAACGCGACTGATCGCCCAGCGGCGTCACTCGCCGGTCTGGGCGTCAGCCGCCGCGACCGGCTTCGACTCCGGCGAGCCGCGCTGGCGGAGGAAGATCGACAGCACGACGAGCGCGCCGACGGCCAGGAACTCGCTCTGCCAGTTCTGAAGCGACTCGAACCAGAACTGCGAGGTCCCGAGGTACTCGATTGCCGACACGGCCGTTCCGCCGTGGGCGAGCTGCTCGGCGCTGTACGCGCCGGCGCCGGTCACCGCGTGGAGCGCGAACGACAGCACGAAGATCCCGAGCAGCGCAATCGCCAGCGAGTGCTCGTAGAGAAGGAGCGTCACGCCGCCATGGCGCACCGGCCACGGAAGGTCGCGCCGCCGACGGTCGACGTGCGCGGCGTCGTCATCGGTCCGTTCGCCGGCATCTGGATCCTTCGACTCAGCCGACCCACGACTGACGAGAAACGCGGTCAGGAGCACGTAGGATCCCATCTGGAGGAACTCGCTCTCCCAGTTCTCGAACAGCGCCTCGCCGAAGTTCGGCGTCCCGAGGTACCCCAACAGGCCCACGGTCGCCTCGCCGTGGTCGAGCTGCTCGTGGTTGTATGTGTCCCAGCCGACGAAGGCCAGACCGATGACGGTGGCGGCGAAGATGCCGAACATCGCCGCCGCCAGGGTGTGGTCGCGGAGCAGCTTCATCATGGCCAGCCGCCCTTGCAATCCACTGGCCAGCGGAGCCGGCCCACAATTGGGCCGTGGTCGATGCCGCCGAACCTACGATCCTCGAGGGCACGCGCCACGCCTTCGCGCTCGGCACGAAGCGAAGCGTGGAGCTGAAGGGGATCGCCGCTCCGGTGGAAGTCGTGGCGATCGACTGGGGTTAGGCAGCTACCGCCGGGTCGATCCCGGTCCTGCATAGCGGGAGCTCTTCAGATGCGCAGGACGATCTTTCCCAGCGTCCCGGCGCGGAATGCCGCCAGCGCGTCCTCGACCGCGTCGAGCGCGTACGTCGCCTGCACCACGACTCGCAGCTCGCCGCGGACGGCGAGGCGTGCGAGCTCCGCGAGCTTCTCCGACGTGGGCGCGGCCCCCACGTTCGTCGCGGTGATGCCGCGTGGCTCGAGCGCCGCGTCCGCCGCACCGAGCAGTGACGCCACGGCCCCGCCGTCGCGGACCAGCGCCGCCAGCTCGCCGAACGCCTCGCCGCGCGTGACGAGGTCGATCAACCCGGCGACCCCATCGGGAAACTCCGAGCGAACCGCATCGGTCACGCTGCCCGCCGAGTAGTCGATCGTCGTCGCGGCCCCGAGCTCGCGCACGAATGCCTCCTGCTCGGGCCGCGCAGTCGCGATGACCGAGGCGCCGCTCCGCGCAGCGAGCTGGACCGCCTTTCACGGGATGTTGTGCCTCAACGGTGCAACGGGGATCGGGTCGCCCTGGAGTGAAACCAGTTGCACCGTCAATCATCGGCCATGAAGGCCCGGCTGTCACCTCGACCGCGTCAGCGGCCCTCGAGCACCCGTTTGAGGTTGTCGAGCGTCCGCACTTCGGCGTCCATCGTGCGCTGCACGGCCGACTTCATGAAGATGCCCGCCAGCCCGCCGACCTCGGCATCGAGCGCGAAGCGGAGCCGCGTGCCACCGTCGGCCGCCTCGAAGTCGTAGCGGCCATGGGGTCGCGCCGGGCCGGTGATGGTCTGGAACTCGATCTGCCGATTTGGCTCGAAGACCGTCACCTCGTAGTCCGCCGCGATGCGCCGGCCCATCGGTCCGCGGACGCCCTGGGCGTACCGCTCGCCCACCCCCGAACCCGACACGCGCCGGATGTCGAGGACGCCCGGCCGCCATGTCCGGCCCTTCTCGCCATCGGCGACGTAGGCGAAGACCTCGTCAACCGGCCGCTGGATGGTCACCTCGTACGCCGCGCTTGGCATGCCTGCCTCTCCTCATTCACCGAACCAGATCGTCGCCAATACTTCGCGGCTTCTCCGGAGATGGCCGCGGGTCACGCCCCCTGTCCCTGATTCTGCATGAGCGCGCCGTCCATGTAGTACGTCGACCCTGACACGTACGCAGCGTCGTCCGAAGCCAGGAATACCGCCAGCTTGGCGATCTCCTCCGGCTGGGCGGCACGCTTCCACGGGATCGACTGCACCTGCTCCTCGCGCACCTTCGGATCGTCGAGCGCCTCCTGGTTCATGGGCGTGAGGACCATGCCCGGGCCGATGTTGTTGACGTTGATGTGATCGGGCGCCAGCTCGAGGGAGAGAGTCCGCGACAGGTTCTGCAGGCCGCCCTTGCTCGCGCAGTACTCGGCGGCACCGGCACGCGGGATCTCGTCATGCACGCTCGTCACGTTGATGATCCTGCCGCCGCCGCCGGCCGCGCGCCGCTCCCGGATGAAGCGCCGGCAGCAGAGCATCGCGCCCGTGAGGTTCGTGCGCAACGCACGGTCCCACGCGTCGAGCGACATCTCCGCGACCTCGTTGCCGGTCGAGTCGACCGACGCGTTGTTCATGAGGATGTCGATCTGTCCGAACTCGCGCATCGCCTCGTCGAAGACCGATTCGATCTCGCTCTCCGACGTCACATCGAGGTGGCGGAGCAGGGCGCGCTGCCCGACAGCCTCGACTCCGGCCACCGTGTGCCGAGCGCCGGCCTCGTCTTCGAGATAGGTGATAACCACGTTCGCGCCCTCTTGCGCGAATGCGATGGCACTTGCCTGGCCGATGCCCGAATCGGACCCGGTCACGAGGGCGACGCGACCGTCGAGTCGCTTGGTCATGGTGTATTCCTTCCGATTGGCCTGTCGTTGCTGAGCCGATAGGCGGCGTTGATGAGCCCCACGTGCGAGAACGCCTGGGGGACGTTGCCGAGCGGCTCCCCGGTGTCGAGGGCCACCTCCTCGGCCATGAGACCGAGGTCGTTCGCGCACGCCGCGGTGGCCGCGAACCGCTCCTGCGCCCGGTCGCCCTCGCCCATCAGGGCAAGGCATTCGGCGAGCCAGAATCCGCAGAGGAGGAACCCGCTCCCTTCGTCGGCCCAGCGCTGGACGCCGATCGCGGTGGCGAGCCGCTCCTCGATGCGCTCCACGGTGGCGCGCATACGGTCATCGGCGCCGTCGACGATCCCCACCAGCGGCATCAGGAGCACCGACGCGTCCAGCTCGTCCGAACCCAGCGCGCCGGTGAACGCCCGCACCCTCGCGTTCCAGCCCTCATCCAGGACGGCGGCGCGAATGGCGTCGCGTGCGGCGGACCACGCCGGCACCCGGTCCTGCGCATGGAGGAGCTGCGCGAGCCGCACCGCCCGATCGAGCGCGACCCAGCACATGACCTTTGACGACAGGTAGTGACGCGCCCGATCGCGCGCCTCCCACATGCCGTAGTCGGGCTCACGCCAGCGAGCCAGGGCATGATCGGCGAGGCCGATCAGGGTGTCCCGAACCGGCGACGCGACGGGGTCCCCCAGGTAGTCGCGCATGAGATGGGCTCCGTCGAGCACCTCGCCCATGACGTCGAGCTGGCGCTGCGACCACGCGTCATTTCCGACGCGAACCGGCCGTGAGCCGCGATAGCCCGCGAGGTGACCGAGCGTGTGCTCGGTGAGGTCGCGCTCGCCGTCGACGCCAAACATGATTTGCACCCGCGCGTCGTCCACGCGGCCCAGAGCCCGTGCGACCCATTCCAGGTAGCGCGCCGGCTCGTCGGGGCATGCCGCCACCCACAGCGCACGGACCACGAAGCTCAGGTCCCGCAGCCAGGCGAAGCGGTAATCCCAGTTCCATTCCTGCCCGATGCGCTCGGGCAGGGAGGTGGTCGGGGCAGCCACCACCACCCCGCTGGGGGCGTAGGTCAGGGCCTGGAGCACCATCGCGCTGCGTCGCATCGCCGCCCCGTGCGGCCCCGCGGGCGTGTCGTGGAGGTCCGCCCACGATTGCCACCCGGCGGTCGTGTCGGCGATGGCGGTCTCGGCATCCCGTCCGTCATGCGCGCCGGCGACGAGCACCCACTCCGCGGATTCGCCCCCTCGCAGCTGTGCCGTGGCGACCAGCCGATCGCCATCGGATTGCATCGGCGCGGCGGCGATCAGCCGCAGCGGGGTGCGACCGCCGATGAGCTCCCAACCATCGGCCGTGGCCACCACGTGCGGGTGGACAAGTCCGTACTCCGGGCGCGCCGAGAGCTCGGCATCGACCGTCACGGTGCCGCGCAGGCAGGTCATCCGCCGGACGAGGTGCGTCGCCTCGCCGCCGGAGATCGCATGGCCCGTTCGGCCGGCGACGAGCGCCAGCGCATCGGTCAGTGTCGCTTCACCGCCGTCGACGCGGAACGTGGTCTCCAGCACCGGACCAGCCCCGACATAGCGGCGTGTCGTGGCGGCTCCTGGAACGCGGATGGTCCAGTGACCGGCGTGAGGGTCGAGAAGGCTGCCGAAGATGGTGGGACCGTCGAAACGGCCCGGCGAGAGCCATCGGATCGTTCCGGCCCGATCGGCGAGCGCGGCCGTGCGGCAGTCGGACAGCAGCGCGAGGTCGGCGATCTCCATTCGCCATGCTCTTGCAACTCCCGGACCGAGACGCAGCCTGCCGCGCCTTCCTCAGGTGTCGAGCCGGGCTCGGACCGATGCCACGCGCCGCTCCGCCCCCAGCCGCTCGTAGACGGCGAGCGCCTCGGCGAGCAGGCCGGGCGCCGCCACGGGGTCGATCTCGGCGAGCCACTCCCGCGTGATTGCGCCCTCGAGGACCGATGGCGCCGCGTCGAAGCCCTCGATCGCCGAGCGCATCAATGCCGCACCACGAGCCCCGTCGCCCTGCTCGGCCACCATCCGACCCTCGGCGCGATCGAACGCCGCGCGGGCGCGGGGGAGCCTCTCCGACACGGGGCGCATGTCGTCGACGATGCGGCGCAGCGTTTCCCAGTCGCCGCTCTCGGCGAGGCTCGTGGTCAGCTCTTGCGCCGCGTCAAGGTCCACCGCGGCGCCGGTCGTGACGATCGCCCGCGCCCAGCGCTCCCGCATCGCGTCGTCGCCGATTGCCCGCGCGTACGCGATGAGGGCCCACCCTGCGGACAGCGCGGTGCGGTCGGTCGAGTACGAATCGGGCGGCAGGAGGCGGATCGCCTCGTCGCGCTGGCCGCGCTCGGCCATGACGATGGCCCCGACGATCGGTCCGGTCCGGACCGCGGTGCAGAGAATGTCGCCCTCACCGATCGCCGCCTCGCGATGGGGGCCGAAGAGCTCGAGCACCTCGTCCCACTCGCCGAGCTCGAAGCACGCGCGCATGAGGGTGTAGCTGGCGTGCATCATGTCGTGCGGGCTGAGGTCGCGGGCGAGCGCCAGCGCGCGCGAGGCATAGCCCTTCGACTCGGTCGGCCGGCCCGCCTCGAGCATCGCGATGCCGGCCAGGAACAGGATGTCGGACTGCATCCGCACGCTCGCGATGCGGGGGAGGATCTCGAGCTGCCGACCCACGACGTGCCGGTAGCCATCGAGGTCGCGCATGTCCCAGAGGAGGATGGAGAGGGCATCGGTCGCGACGTAGATGAGCTCGGGGTCGTCGAGCTCGTCGGCGATGGCGAGCGCCTCGTTGGCCGCCGCCAGGCGCTCGGAGATCGGCAGTGGGTCGTTGTGGGTGATGGTCAGCGGGCGTCCCATCCGGCTGCCGAGCCACGCCCGTCCGAGGCCACCGTACGCGGCGAGCAGCCGCGACCGGGTGGGCGCGTCGGTCGCCAGGGTGAGCGCTCGACGGACGAGATCCTGGACCTGGTCGGCGGGAATCGGTCGCTGGAAGGCCCCGAAACGCTGCGCGATCATCGCCGCGTGGCCCGCGATCCGCGTGAGCGACGCGGCGACCTCCGGGCCGGCCGGCAGCGCAGCGGCAGCGGCGAGATATGCCTCCACCGCCTCATCGCCGTGGAAGCGGAAGCGCTCGTCCTCGGCGATCGCCTCGAGGACGGCGGCGCGCTCAGCGGCATCAGCCAGCGCCAGCGCCTGCCGATGGAGCTCCAGGGCGCGATCGAGCGCGTTCCGCTGGCGCAGCCGGTCGCCGGCGCGGAGGAGCGTGGTGACGGCGCGTGCCCGCGCGGCCTCGCGTCCCGCCGGATCGTCCACCCAGGCGAGATCGGCCTCCTCACCGGCGACCGCGGCCTGGTAGTGCGAGGCGATCACCTCGGCCAGCTCGTCGCCGCTGCCCGCCATCCGCTCGAGCCACGCGCCCACCGACGCGTGCGCACGCGCGCGGCGCGCCTTCGGGACGCTCGCATACGCCACGTCGCGAATGAGCGCATGGCGAAAGCCGTACTCCGGCTCGCCGGCCATGCTGCTCGTGGGCCGCGCGATGACGAGGCCGCGCCGCTCGAGCGCCTCGAGCTGCGGCCGCGCGTCAACCGCCCCCAATGCGCCCGGCCAGAAGAAGCGTCCCACCACGGCAGCCTCCTGGACAACGTGCTTCTCCTCGGGCGGCAGCCCATCGAGGCGTGCGGCGAGGAGCGCCTGGATCGAGTCGGGAAGCGAGACTCGCGTGGCCGCGCTCGTCGCCACCCATCGGTCCTGCTGGCGGGCGATCGCGCCCTCGTCGATGAGCCGGCGGAGCAGCTCCTCGACGAAGAACGGGTTCCCCTCGGCGCGGGCAAGGATCTCGCCCCGCAGCGCGGGCGGGAGCTGCTCGACGTGGAGCAGCCCCTCGACGAGCTCGCGGCCCTGGGCATCGGTCAGTGGTCGGAGGGAGATGGCGGTGGCGTCCGCGTTCGCGGCAAAGCCGGCGTGCGTCTCAGCGAATTCCGGTCGGGCAGTGAGCACGAGCAGGATGGCGCCCTCGGCGCGGGTCGCGATGTGCGACAGGAGGGCGAGCATCTCGTCGTCGGCCCAGTGGAGGTCCTCGACCACGAGCAGTGCGGGTCCCTGCCGCGCCAGACCGGCGGCGAATCGCGGCCAGGCGCGGGCCATCGCCTCGGCGACCTCGGCCGGGGTGCGTCCATCCGCCGCGCCCTGGCCGGGACCGATGCCGGCCGTCAGCGCCACGGCCTCCACCGTCTCCGCCGCCTCCGCCTCCGGCAGGCCCAGTGGGGCGAGGATCTCGCGCACTCGTTCGCTCAGGCGTGCCGTAGCCGCCTCGTCGTGGTCCGCCAGCGAGGTGCCGGTCGCGCTCCGCAGCCATTCGGTGAGTGCCCAGAACGTGACGCGCTGCCCTGCGGACAGGCAGCGCCCGCGCAGGACGGTCACCGGCGGCGCGTGGCCCTCGACCCGCCCGATGAGCTCGCGTACGAGCCGGCTCTTCCCGATCCCCGCGTTGCCGTAGATCGTCACGAGCCGCGGCCGGTCCGCCTCGATCGCCTCGTCGAGCAGGCCGCTGAGCAGGTCGAGCTCGCGGTCGCGCCCGATCATCGGCGCCTCGAGGCCGGGTACCCCGCGCTCCGTTTCCGGCAGCGACCGGAGCAGGCGCCGCGCGACGACTGGCGCCGCCTTGCCCTTGAGGTCGAGCGGCTCCTCGTCGCCGAACGCGAACGCGTGGCGGGCGGCGAGGTAGGTCCGCGGCCCGACGGCCACCTCGCCCGGCTCCGCGGCGGCCTGGAGACGGGACGCGACGTTCACGACGTCACCCGAGACGAGCAGTTGGCCGGCGGCCGGCGCGTGTCCGTCCGCGCCCAGTGGCGTCACCACCTCGCCGGAGTTCAGGCCGATCCGGATCTGGACAGTGACCCCGAAGCGTTCGGTGAGCTCCGCGTTGAGCGGCCCCAGCCGCTCGAGCATCTCCAGCGCGGCGCTGCAGGCGCGCTGCGCATCGTCCTCGTGCGCGGTCGGGATCCCGAAGACGGCCATGATCGCGTCACCGATGTACTTCTCGACGGTCCCGTTCCACGCCCCGATGACCGCCGACATCGCCCCGAAGTAGCGCTGGAGCGTCGCGCGGACCCGCTCCGCGTCGAGCTGCTCGCCGAGCTCGGTGGAGCCGGTGACGTCGGCGAAGAGCACCGTCACGAGCCGACGCTCCTCCGCCGTGCCGCTCACCGGCGTGCCACAGCTCGCGCAGAACTGGGCGCCGGTCGTCAGCGGCGTGCCGCAGGTCGGGCACACGACGCCGAGCGCGGCGCCGCAGGTCGCGCAGAAGCGGGCGTCGGCTGGCGGCTCGGTGCCGCAGCTCGGGCAGGTCTGCACGGACCGATTATCACCCCGGCTGCGAGCCGCCTTGCCTGGTCCCGGCGGTATCGGTCTCCGTGGGCTGTCGGAGGTTGCTCAGACGAGCCTTGTGACGATCAACGACCGGCTCCATCGACGGACGGCCTCTCCGAGTGACCGGGAGACGTCGGAGCGAGGGGTTCCCGATGGTAATCCGAGTGCTGCTTCGTCAAAAGGTCCCCTTGAGCAACCTCGCGGGTGACCCTTACGCATTACCCGCGGCACGTCGAGCGCCAACGGGTCACGCCCGCGCCGTGAAGGGCGACGCTTGAAGGAGCGCGGTCCTCCGCGAGCGCGGGCACTGATTTGTGACTTCGATGACCGGGCACGCTGGGACCGGAATGAGATCGTCAACGGCGCCGAATGGGCACCGAGAATCCTGCCGATCTCCACGGCGGGAAGCTCGGGCTCGGCGACGCGCTGATCGCTGCGGTCGCCGCCCGCCTCCACGCCACCATCATTACCCGCAACCGGCCCGAGTTCGAACGGCAGGGAGCGCCGGTCCTCACCTACTGACCGACGGCATAGCCGCGTTGCGGTCCGCGTCGCTCCTGGGGCGCACACGTCAGATCCGTCGGCCGGCGGCTCACCGCGGCTCCGGCTGGACGACGATCCGGCGTCGATGCACCTCCTTGACGCGGTCCCACGCGATTTCCTGGTGCCCGCCCCACCAGCCGAGCCGATGGACGAGCGTGCTGATGCCGAACCGCCCGATCCACCCGTACGAGCCGGCCAGGATGGCGTTCACGCGGTGGTGCCGTCTCCCGATCAGGAGCTCGACGACATGGCCGAGCTTCTGCCCATCGGTATCAACCACGTGCGTACCGATGAGATCCGAGATCCAGACAGCACTCCGCCGCGGACGCTCCGTCGAGGCCGCTCGGCCCCGCGCGGTGGCTTCGGGAGTCGCCGTCCCGTTTCCGCTGCCGGGAATGAAGCGCAGGATGCCCGCCGCCCAGGCGTCGCCGTCGTCGAGGTCGTAGGCCGCCGCCCGCTCGCGCAGGCGCAGGTTGTCGCCGAATTCAACGACCTCGCCGATGCTGACGGTCCGTTCGAAGCGCCCCTTCAGCCGGCGATGCGCGGCTCGCCCCAGGCTGGACGCGATCCGTCGCAGGTCGGCCTCCGCGCCGATCGACAGCGCGACCGCGGTGAGGCTGCCATCGGCGGCGTGCCGGCAGAGGAGGTCGGCGACCCGTCCGACACGGCGCTCGTCGCTCGACTCCAGCTGCACGTCGAGGATGTCGTGCATCACGAGCAGGTCGGTCACGTCAGCCTCCCGAGAGGAGGAGCAGCGGGATCGAGACGGCGGCGACGACGAAGGCGATGACGAGGATGCCGATCGTGGCCACATTCGTCACCGTGCCGTTCCGCTTGTCGCCCAGGTAGTCCTTGTCGTTCATGACCACCAGGAACGGGGCGAGCGAGATCGGCAGGACGAGCGCGGTGAATGCCGACCCCAGCAGTGCCAGCTGGAGCGGATCGATGCCGATCATCGAGATCGCGAACGCACCGAGCAGATAGGCGATCAGCACGAGGTTGAAGCGCGGCGCCTCACTCGGCAGCTTCTCCTCGCCCCACTCCCAACCGAAGCCCTGCGCGACGTTGTAACCCATCGACAGCGAGACCTCGAGGGCCGCGCCGGTCGCGGTGACGAGCAGGGCGAACGCAAACAGCATGGCGCCCATGTTCCCGAGCGCGGCACTCATCCCCAGGCCGATCTCCGCCAGGCTCGTGCCCTGGATGTGGAGCGGCCCGAGCACCATTGCCGACAGGACGATGAGCGCGATCGCGGTCGTGCTGCCGAAGCCCATGCCCAGCACGGCGGTCGCGCGGTTGACGCCCAGCGAGCGGCGCGACCACTGCTCCTCCCGCGCGCCGGATGAGTAGAAGTAGAGCAGGTACGGGCTGATCACCGCCCCCAGGATGGCGGCCGCCAGGAAGAGGTAATTGGCGAGCTCGCCGGACGGGACCTCGGGTCGCCAGAGGGTCTGGACCACCTGCGGCTCTGGACCGCCGAGCGCCACGATCCCGACCCAGAAGGAGAGCGTCACCAGCCCCAGCAGCGCCGGGCCGTTCTCGATGAGGCCGAACGGCGCTCGCCAGTTGAGGAGGAAGATGGCGAGCGCGGCGACCGGGACGAGCTTGTGCCAGTCGATGCCGGTGAAGATGGCGAGCGCGATCGCGATTCCGCCCAGGTCGGCGGCGAGCAGGACGGCGTTGGCAATGAGCTCGCTGCCGAGCGGCACCACGTAGAACTTGAGGCCGAAGCGCTCGCGAATGACCTCCGCGTACGTCTTGCCGGAGACCGCCGCCAGGCGGCCCGTCATCTCGACCAGCAGCATGATCGCCACCGTGCCAAGCACCATTGCCCAGACGAGTCCGAGCCCGAAGACCGCGCCCGCGCCGCCGGCGGTGGTGATCGCGCCCACGTCCACGAAGCCGCCCGTGGCGGTCACGATGCCCAGCGCGATGGCCAGCCACTTCTTCACCGCCGGCTCAGCCCCCGCTCGCCTGGAGCAGGTCCGCGCTGAGGGACTTCAGCTGCGCGATCTGCGCCGATGCATCGCACCCCGCATCGGTCAGGCAGGGAGCCTCGAGGATCGGCTCGGTCTCCGTCAGCTTGCGGCCCAGCTGCGCGGCCGTATCCGGATCGGGTGCCCCCGCCTCAGCCGGCAGCTGCTCGCCGACGCCGCGCAGCGTCTCCGTGAACGACACGAAGCTCGCCCGTGCGTAGCCCTCGGAGAGCCGGCCCTCGCGGAGGGCGGTGAGCGTTTCCGCCGCGGCCGCAAGCGTGCCGGCGGCTCCACCGGCCGCGCGCTGGAAGGGCGTCTGGGTGATGCCGCTGCATCCCACCAGCGACAGGCAGATGGCGGCGACAACGCCCCAACGAGGGATCATGCCGCGGCGCGAATGCAACCCGCGTGCCGCAATCGGGGCAGGTCAGGAAGAGGCGACTTTCAGTGTGTGCGCGAGTTCGGCCGTGGTCGTGGCGTTGCGGGGCCTACATCCCGCCGAAGAACTTGTTGATGCGGTCCGTGTCGTCGGAGAAGGCCCAGCGCTCGGTCACCTTGCCGTCCTTCATGTGATAGATCTCCGCGGTCCGATACACGAGCGACTGGTCGCCCATGGTGGCGGTGGCGGTCACGAGCGCGATGCAATGGTCATCGTTGGCGAGGACGTCGTGGGTCTGGGTCTTGATGCTCGCGCCCTCAGGCATCGACTGGTAGCGCTCCTGGAGCGCCTGCCTGCCGCGAATGGGCTCGTCCGAACCGATCTCATGCCAGACGACGTCGTCGGCGAGCATGTCCATCGAGCCGGTCATGTCGCCGGTCCGCTCGATATCCTCCGAGGCGGCGCGGATGATTGCTGCGTTGGGGTGGTCAGCCATTGGACTTACAGGCTCCTTCGGGTGCTCGGCCGGCCCTCGGCATGAGGGTGGTCAGGGTGGGTCAGCGTACGCCAGCGGCTGCTGCATGAACAGAGGCCGCCGACCAAGGGGCCGGCGGCCTCGTCCATTCCGAATCGGGGTGCCTACAGCGTGGCGGTCGGCAGATGCACGCCGGTGACGCTCACGATCCAATCGTAAACTGCCTGGGTGTCGACACGGTAGCCGAAGCCGATGCCCGCGCAGTTGCCGTTGACGACGAACGAGTTGACGGCAAGCACGATGTTGCTGTCGTCCCAGAGGATTGGGCCGCCGGAGTCACCGAAGCACGTGCCGCCGCGGCCGCCGCCGACATTCGTCGACACCTGGACGTTGAAGCCGCCGCTATTCGTGTTCCGGACGTTGATGATGCGACCGCTGGCCATCAGGCGCTCGCGGAACGAAAGGGTTGCCGGCCGAATATCCGACACCCCGTA
>JBBQMC010000056.1:0-13284 GCA_038328565.1 Candidatus Limnocylindria bacterium | reverse complement strand
GGCCGAGCTCGCGACGCACACCGAGCGCCGCGCGCGACTCGTGGCGGGCACGACGTTGGTGACCGCCGAGATGGTCGCCGCCCTCGAGCGCGACATCGACGAGCTGGAGCTGCTGGTGCCGCAGCCGAAGGAGTTCGTGCTGCCCGGCGAGACGGTCGCCGGCGCCGCGATCGACGTGGCGCGCACCACGGTGCGGCGCGCCGAGCGGCGAGCGGTCGCGCTCCTCGACGCCGGGGAGCTGGCCGATGGCTCGCAGGTCGTCCATTGGCTCAACCGCGCGGCGGACCTGCTCTTCGTGATGGCGCGCGCAGCCGACGGCGGCTTCCTCCCGCTCCACGAGCGCTGAAGGCAGCGGATTCCGCGGCCGCCGGCCATCGGTCGTCGCCGATTCCGTTGCCGACCCGGGTAGAATCTGTCCAGATCGGTTGACCCTGACGCGCCGGCCCCCGCCGGTGCGTGCCCCCGAGCCCTTCGTTGCTGAGGATCGCGCGCGCATGACGCTCACCGCTACTCGCCACCAGATGTTCATCGACGGCGCCTGGACCGACGCCGTCTCCGGCGAGACGCTCGCCGTCATCAACCCGGCCACCGAGGAGGAGATCGCGCAGGTCCCGAAGGGCGACGCGTCCGACGTCGATCGCGCTGTCGCCGCGGCACGGACCGCATTCGGGACGTGGTCGCAGTCCACGCCGCAGGATCGGTCGAAGGCACTGTGGGCGTTCGCGGACGCGATCGAGCAGGACGCGGCGACGCTGTCAGCGCTGGAGCAGGCGAACGTCGGCAAGCCCAAGGGCACCGCAGACTTCGACGTCGAGTTCACCGTCGACAACGTGCGCTTCTTCGCCGGCGCGGCGCGGGTCGTGGAGGGCAAGGCGGCCGGCGAGTACGTCGCGACCCATACGAGCATGATCCGCCGCGAGCCGGCGGGCGTCGTGGGCCAGGTGGCGCCGTGGAACTACCCGCTCATGATGGCGATCTGGAAGCTGTGCCCGGCGCTCGCGGCCGGCTGCACGGTCGTCCTGAAGCCTGCCTCCCTCACCCCGCTGTCCGCACTCCGCCTTGCCGAATTGGCGGCCGACATCTTCCCCAAGGGCGTGCTCAACGTCATCACCGGGCCGGGCGGCGTGGTCGGGCAGCGGCTCATCACCCATCCCGAGGTCGACATGATCAGCCTCACCGGCGACACGGCGACCGGCAAGGAGATCGCGGCCGCCGCCGCGCAGACCGTGAAGCGCGTGCATCTCGAGCTGGGTGGCAAGGCGCCGGTGCTCGTCTTCGACGACGCGGACATGGACGCCCTCGCCGAGACGATCAAGCTCGCCGGCTTCTTCAACTCCGGGCAGGACTGCACCGCGGCGACCCGCATCATCGCCATGGGCGACGGCTACGACCGTGCGCTCGAGGCGCTCGTGCCGGCGGTCGAGTCGATCAAGGTCGGCGATCCCGCGTCCGACCCTGAGCTGGACATGGGACCGCTTGTCAGCCGCGGCCAGCAGGAGCGCGTCGCCGGTTTCATCGAGCGGGCGCGTGGCTACGGCGCCGAGATCGCCACCGGCGGCACGACGAGCGGCGAGCGTGGCTTCTTCTACCAGCCATCCGTCGTGACCGGCGTCGCCCAGGACGCGGAAATCGTGCAGTCCGAGGTCTTCGGGCCGGTCGTCACGGTCCAGCGCTTCGACGACCCGGAGGATGGGATCCGCTGGGCGAACGGCGTGCCCTACGGGCTCGCCGCATCGGTCTGGACCAGGGACGTCAAGCGCGCCCTGCGCGCCGCCAAGGCCCTGCGGTACGGGACGGTCTGGATCAACGACCACCTCACGATCGCATCGGAAATGCCCCACGGCGGCTTCGGGCAGTCGGGCTACGGGAAGGACATGAGCAGCTACAGCATCGAGGACTACACGATCGTGAAGCACGTCATGGCGAAGATCGCCGACTAGGGAAGGAGCACCACGTGGGATCCAAGCTCAATCCGTACCTCGCCTTCAACGGCAATGCCCGTGAGGCGATGGAGTTCTACCGCGGCGTGTTCGCCGGCGAGCTCACGATGCAGACGTTCGGCGAGGGCGGCTTGGCGCAGGACCCGGCCGACACCGACCGGATCATGCACGCGCAGCTCGACGCGCCGAACGGGATGACGCTCATGGGCTCGGACAGTGCGTCGGCAATGGGCACGCCGCCGGCCGGCTCGTCGGTCAGCATCTCGCTGAGTGGCGACGACGAGGCGGAGCTGACCGGCTACTGGGAGGGCCTCGTCGATGGCGGCACGGTCACGATGCCGCTCGAGAAGGCGCCGTGGGGCGACCAGTTCGGGATGGTCAAGGACCGGTTCGGGACTGACTGGATGGTAAACATCGCAGGGACGCCGCCGACCGGCTGAACCTCGTCGATCACGAGCCGTCACAGGCGCGCCGTCACGCCGGGCGACGATCCGGCCGCGGCGAGGGCCGAGGTGCAGCCATTTCGCGAGGCGGGCGCCACGTGGTGGATCGAGTCCAACTGGTCGACCTGGTCCGTCGATGACCAGCGCCGCCGCATCGAGGCGGGACCGCCGCAGGAGCGGTGAGCGGTCGTCAGGACTCCTCGACGACCACCGCCTCGTTCGGACCGAGCTCGAGCTCGCCGTCGACTGATGCGCCGTCACGGTCGGGACGCGTCCCGATGAGCACGTGCCCGGGACGGACGCCGGCCAGCCGGGCCGGCGCATCGGTCAGGTTGAGCGCCACCGTGACCGCGCCGCTCACCGGCGCGAGGCGGCGGAAGGCGTAGGTTCCATCCGGCGTCGGGCCGAACGCCGCGAAGTCGCCGAGCGCAAGTGCGGGGTGGGTGCGGCGCAGGGTGATGAGGCGGCGCGTAAGGCTGAGCAACGAGCCGGGGTCCTCCGCCTGCCCCGCGACGTTCACGTGGTCGGCGTCCGGCGCAAGGGGGAGCCACGGCTCCGACTCGGGTGGGCAGAAGCCGGCGTTGGGCGACGCGTCCCACTGCATCGGCGAGCGCTCCGCGTCGCGCCCCTTGCCCGGCTCGCGCGCCTCCCACGGGTCGCGCGCCCGGTCGTGCGGGAGCGGCACGTCGACCATGCCGATCTCGTCCCCGTAGTAGAGGGTGGGCGTGCCCCGCAGCGTGAGCAGGAGCAGCATCCCGGCTGCCGCCTGTGCGCGGCCGGCGCGCGTGGCGAAGCGCGGCTGGTCGTGGTTGCCGAGCACCCACGACGCCCACGCCCCATCGGGGAGCACCCGCTCGACGCCCTCGATCGCATGGCGGACGCCGTCCGACGTCCACGGCGCGTTGAGGAGGTGGAAGTTGAAGGGGACGTGGATCTCGTCCTGCTGCTCGCCGTAGTAGCCGGCCCAGACGTCGAAGTCGGGGTGGTGGAGCTCGCCGACGCTCATCGGCTCGCGACCGGTCCGCTCGCCGTATCCGTCAAGCAGCCGACGGAAGGACCGATACAGCTCGTGCATGTCCGGGTGGGCGTGGTCGTGGAGGTGGAGCTGCCGGCTCCACGCCCCGAGACGCATGAACTCCTCACCCGATGGATTCGGCGGGTTGTCCCGCAGGAGCGGGTCCTTCATGACCATCGGCGCCACGTCGATCCGGAAACCGTCGACGCCGCGGTCGAGCCAGAAGCGCGCCACGTCGAACATCGCGTCGCGCACCTCGGGATTCCGCCAGTTCAGGTCGGGCTGCTCGGGCAGGAACGTGTGGAGGTAGTACTGGCCGCCCGTCGGGTCAAGGTCCCAGGCTGGGCCGTTGAACATGCTGATCCAGTTGTTCGGCGGACCGCCGCCCGGGGCAGGGTCGCGCCACGTGTACCAGTCGCGTCTCCGGCTCGCGCGCGACGAGCGCGACTCGACGAACCACGGATGTTCGATCGAGGTGTGGTTCGGGACGTAGTCGACGAGGAGGCGGAGGTCGCGGACGTGCGCGGCCTCGAGCAGGGCATCGACATCGCCGAGGCTGCCGAACATCGGGTGGACATCGGTGTAGTCGGTCACGTCGTAGCCGAAGTCGGCCATCGGGGACGGGTAGAACGGCGCGATCCAGATCGCATCGACCCCGAGCCAGGCGAGGTAGTCGAGGCGTGCCGTGATCCCGGCCAGGTCGCCCACCCCGTCGCCGTTCGCATCGGCGAAGGAGCGGGGGTAGATCTCGTAGACGACGGCGGTCTGCCACCAGCGGGGAGGCGTGACGTGCATCGGCAAAGGCTAGACCGCCGGACCGCGGGCGCGTGCCGTCGCCTGCTACGATCGTGCGCGCCGATGTCCGACCAGACCGCCGCGACGCCACCCGCCCCGCCCGAGCCGCCGCGCGGGCGCCTTCCCGCCCTCGACCAGCGAGAGGCGGATCGCCTCTTCTGGCAGGGGGTCGCGCATTTCAACGGCGCCCGCTACTGGCACGCCCACGAGGCGTGGGAGTCGCTCTGGCGGTCCGCCGCCGACGACGATCGCGACTTCTACCAGGGCCTCATCAAGGTTGCGGCGGGGCTCCTCCACCTCGGGCGACGCAACCGGCGGGGCGCGATGAACAAGCTCGGCGAGGGCCTCGCGCAGCTGGCCCCATACGTGCCGGCGCATGGCGGGATCGTCGTGAACGAGCTGGTCGGGACCGGCGGGCGCATCCTCGACGACCTGCGGGCGGGCGAGCTCCCGTACCTCATCCCGCCGGTCATCAAGGAGGTCGAGGTCGCGGAGCAGCCGCACCCGCACCGATGAGCGGGACACGCATGGAGCACGACTCGATGGGCGAGGTGCGCGTGCCGGGCGGGGCGCGCTGGGGCGCCCAGACGCAGCGCGCGGTCGAGAACTTCCCGATCTCCGGGCTGCGCCTGGAGCGAGCCCAGATCGGCGCGCTCGGGCGCATCAAGGCCGCGGCGGCGAAGGTGAACGGGGCGCTCGGCGTCGTCGATCCCGAGGTGGCCGCCGCGATCGCCGCCGCCGCGGACGAGGTGGCCCGCGGCGACCACGACGCCGAGTTCCCGATCGACGTCTACCAGACCGGTTCGGGGACGAGCTCGAACATGAACGCCAACGAGGTCATCGCCTCGCTTGCCTCCGAGCGGCTGGGCCGGCTGGTCCATCCGAACGACCACGTCAACGCCAGCCAGTCGAGCAACGACGTCTTCCCGTCGAGCATCCACCTGGCCGCCACCGAGGCGGTGGTTCGGGACCTCGTGCCGGCCCTCGACGCGCTCGCCGCCGAACTCGAGGCGAAGGCGGCGGAGTTCGGGAGCGTCGTGAAGTCCGGGCGCACGCATCTCATGGACGCCACGCCGGTGACCCTCGGCCAGGAGTTCGGCGGCTATGCGGCGCAGGTGCGCCGCGGCATCGAGCGCCTCGAGGCCACGCTGCCGCGGGTGGGCGAGCTGCCGCTGGGCGGGACTGCGGTCGGGACCGGCATCAACGCCCCCGCCGGTTTCGCGGCCGCCGTGATCGACGAGCTGCGCGACGCGACCGGGCTGCCGCTCTCCGAGGCACGCGACCACTTCGAGGCGCAGGGCGCGCGCGACGGGCTGGTGGAGCTGTCCGGACAGATGCGCACGATCGCGGTCAGCCTCACGAAGATCGCCAACGACATCCGCTGGATGGGCTCCGGACCACGCGCCGGCCTGGCGGAGATCAGCCTGCCGGACCTCCAGCCGGGGAGCAGCATCATGCCCGGCAAGGTGAACCCCGTGCTCGCCGAGGCGCTGCTCATGGTCTGCGCGCAGGTCGTCGGCTACGACGCGGCGGTGGCGTGGGGCGGCGCCGCCGGCAACTTCGAGCTCAACGTCATGCTCCCCATGCTCGGCCGCAGCGTTCTCGAGTCGATCCGGCTGCTCGCAACCGCGACGCGCCTCTTCGCGGACCGCTGCGTCAGGGGCATCACCGCGAACGTCGGGCGCGCGCGCGAGTATGCGGAGGGGTCGGCGAGCATCGTCACGCCGCTCACTCGGTACCTCGGCTACGAGGAGGCTGCGAAGGTCGCCAAACAGGCGCTCAGCGAGCGGAAGACGATCCGCGAGGTCGTGGTCGAGCGCGGCCATGTCCGCGACGGGAAACTCACCGAGACGCAGCTCGACGCGGCGCTCGACGTGCTGGGGATGACCCGCCCGCCGGAGTGAACCGCGCCGGCACGACGATGCCGGCCCGTTTCCGAGCCGGCATCACCGCTGATCCATCGCGACGGGAGTGCCACTACTTCAGCCCCGTATCACTACGAAACGATTCATAAGACCCGCCGCGACGGTCTTCACTTGTTCGCCCATCCTCGCCGGCTTCGGGGCGGCCGGGTAGTGACAGATGTCCCGGCCCGGTCGGGATTCTGCGGCCGCGTACAATCGAGGCTGAGCTACCCACCCGCCGCATCGGTCCTCCGGCAAGAAAGGCACCGATGCGCGCCAGCGCGATGAGCGCCCGCTTTGAGTTCGAGGAGACCGACCGACGTGCCCACCACGTACCGCAACCTGATCGCCGGGGAGTGGCGGGATGCCGCCTCCGGCCGCACGTTCACGTCCGTCAGCCCGGCTGACCACGATGACGTGGTCGGCGAGTTCGCCGCCTCCGGGCCGGAGGACGTCGAGGCGGCGGTGGCGGCCGCCGTGAAGGCTTTCCCGGCGTGGAGCGGCATGCCCGCACCGAAGCGCGGCGAGATCCTCTTCCGGGTGGCGCGGCTCCTCGCCGAGCACAAGGAGGAGCTGTCGCGCCTCATGACCCGCGAGATGGGCAAGGTGCTCACTGAGGCGCGCGGCGACGTGCAGGAGGCGATCGACGTCGCCTACTACATGGCGGGCGAGGGTCGCCGCCTCTTCGGCCAGACCGTCCCGTCGGAGATGCCGGACAAGTTCGCGATGGCGATTCGCCGCCCGATCGGCGTGGTGGGCATCATCACGCCCTGGAACTTCCCGGTTGCGATCCCGGGCTGGAAGCTCTTCCCGGCCCTCATCTGCGGCAATACGGCGGTCATCAAGCCCGCGTCCGACACGCCGGCCTGCCTGGTCCGCTTCGTGGAGCTGCTCAGCGAGGGCGGCATCCCGGACGGCGTCGTCAACGTCGTGACCGGCTCCGGCGCGGAGGTCGGCAACGCGATCGTCGAGCACCCGGACGTGCGGGTCATCTCCTTCACCGGCCATACCGATACCGGCGTCGAGATCAGCATCCGTGCGGCGAAGACGCTGAAGCGCGTCAGCCTCGAGCTCGGCGGCAAGAACCCGATCGTGATCTGGGAGGATGCCGACCTCGACCTCGCGCTCGACTCGGTCATATGGTCGGCATTCGGCACGAGCGGCCAGCGCTGCACCGCGGCGTCGCGGCTCATCGTCCATCGGTCCGTGCACGACGCGTTCGTCGGCAGGCTGCGTGATCGGGTCGCGAAGCTCGTCCTGGGCGACGGGCTCGACGACGCCACCGACATCGGGCCGGTGATCAACGACCGCGCGGTTGAGCGGATCGCCTCGTACGCCGTCATCGGCCGCGGCGAGGCGGAGCTCGTCATCGGCGGCGAGCCTGCCCGCGACGGGAAGCTCGCCAGGGGCAGCTTCTTCCAGCCCACGATCTTCACCGAGGTGCGGCCCGACGCGCGGATCGCGCAGGAGGAGATCTTCGGGCCGGTGGCATCGGTCATCCCGGTCACCGACTGGGATGAGACGCTGCGCATCGTCAACGGCGTGAAGTACGGCCTCTCGACATCGCTCTTCACGCGCGACATCAACCTCGCCTTCCGGAGCATCCGCGACTTCGACTCCGGGCTCGGCTACGTGAACCACGGCACCATCGGCGCGGAGGCGCACCTCCCGTTCGGCGGGGTCAAGGCGACCGGCAACGGCCACCGCGAGGTTGGCCAGGCGGCGCTCGACTTCTTCAGCGAGTGGAAGAGCGTCTACATCGACTACTCCGGCAAGCTCCAGCGGGCGCAGATCGACATGACCTTCGCCGACGAGCAGTAGCGGCCATCAGTTGCGCGGGGGGAAGCCGCATGCCAGCCTAGGCTGACCGATGCGCCTGCCGTTCTTTCCCCTGCACCTGGTCGCCTTCCCGCACCTGCCGCTCCCGCTGAACATCTTCGAGGAGCGGTATCGGGCGATGACGCGTGACATCCTCGCCGACGGTTCGCCGTTCGACGGCCGCTTCGTCGTGTCGATGCTCACCTCCGGCCAGGAGGCCGGTGACGACAGCGCGATCGGCCGCGGGGTGGGCACGATCTGCGAGGTCCGGACCGCCGAGCAGCTCCCCGATGGCCGCTGGGTGCTCCTCGCGGTGGGCGTGGCGCGGGCCGCGCTCGGCAGCGTCGACCGCAGCGGGCCGTATGCGCTGGTGGACGTCGAGGAGCTGCCCGAGGTCGACGGCTCGGTCGAGCCGTGGCTGCTGCCCCGCGTGCAGGCCGCGCTCGACGGCTACATGGCCACCGTGAAACGCTTCGTGGCCACCGCGGCGTCCATAGGCCACGACGCTGACGAGGTGCAACAGGTGGCCCGCTCATTGGACGAGGTGCTCAAGCCGATCGCGCTCCCCGACGACGCGCTTGCCGCGAGCTACGCGGTCGGCGGCGTGCTCCAGATCGAGCTGTCGCGCAAGCAGCAGCTCCTCGAGCTGCCTGATGCGGGTACCCGGCTGCGGGCCGAGCTGGCGCTGCTGGAACGCGAGTCGCGCCTCCTGGCCGACGGCGCGATGCCGCCGGTCAGCACGACCGACCTCTCCTACCACCCGAACTGACGGCCACCATGCGTTCCCCGCGCCGCCACCGAGCCGCCGCGCTCGGCCTCCTCGTCCTCCTTGCGGCGTGCGCGTCGCCGTCCGCCACGCCGTCACCCCTCTCGTCGTCGAGCGGGGACGGCAGCGGCTCCGCCTCGTCGAGGGGCTCCGCATCGCCGTCGGCGAGCCCGACCCCGACGGTCGTGCCGAGCGTCGCCGTCACGACCTACGTCGTCCAGGGCGGGGACACGCTGTTCGGGATCGCGCGTCGCTTCGGGGCGACGCCGGCAGAGCTCCAGGCGTGGAACGCGGCACGCCACCCGTCGCTCGTGGACGATCCGGGCACGCTCGAGGCGGGCTGGGAGCTCGTCGTCGCGCAGCAGCCGGGCGTGACGCCGCAGCCGACGGTCCAGCCCACACCGCCCGCAACCCCCCGGCCATCGGTCCCGCCGCCGGTCGGCGACCTTCCGTGCCGCGCCGGGAATCGCGCCGCCGGCGGCACGGCGACCTACGCGCGCATCCCGAACGCCGGGAACGAGGTCGCCCTCACGTTCGACATGGGCGGCCGCGTGGATCCCGCCCTCGACATCATGGCCTTCCTCGTCGCGAACAGGGTGTGCGCCACGATCTTCGCCACCGGCGCCATGAGCAGCACGCCCATCGGTCAGCAGGTGCTCGCGATCATCCGCGCCCATCCGGGGCAGTTCGAGATCGCGAACCATACGATGGCGCATTGCGATCTCGTGCATGGCGGCGGCGGCTCGCCGACCACCGCGCCGTGCGCCACCGGCGGCCCGCCGACCGCGTCATTCATCCGCAGCCAGCTGACCGATGCGGAGGCCATCCTGCGCGCCGGCACCGGGCAGGACCCCCTGCCGTACTGGCGCCCACCGTATGGGTCCATCAACGCCGCGGTCACCGCCGCCGCCGCGAGCGTGGGCTATACGAAAACGTTCCTGTGGGACATCGACACGATCGACTGGAAGCCGGAGTCCCAGGGCGGCCCGAGCGCGCAGCAGATCGCGGCGAAGGTGATCACGAACGCACAGGGTGGCTCGAACGTCCTCTTCCACCTTGGCGGCTACAACACGCTCGACGCGGTGAAGCTCATCGTCCCCGGCCTGCGCCAGCGTGGCCTCGTCGTCTCGAGCCTGTCCGACCTGCTCGACGGCAACTAGGCCGTACGCCCTGCGGATGGCATCCTGACGAGGTGTACGTTCCCGATCACTTCCGACCGACGGACGACGAGGTGCGCGCCCTGCTGGCGAACCTCGGCGCCGCCGACCTGATCACGCCCACGGCCGACGGCCTGCTCGCCACGTTCCTGCCGCTGATCCACGAGCCCGCCGGTGCCTCGCCCGAGGCCGGCGAGCACGGCCGGCTCATGGGCCACGTGGCCCGGAACAACCGCCAGTGGAAGACCCCGGTGACCGGAGAGGCACTCGTGATCGTCCGCGGGCCCGATGCCTACGTCTCGCCTGCCTGGTACGCGACGAAGCGCGAGCACGGCCGCGTCGTGCCGACCTGGAACTACGTGACGGCCCACCTCCACGGCCGGTTCGTCGTCCACCAGGAGCCGGACTGGATCGACCGCAACGTCCGCGCACTCCTCGCGCGCCACGAGGCGGGACGGCCGTCGCCATGGTCGGTTGACGACGCACCGGTCAGGTACGTCGAGGGACAGCTGCGGGCGATCGTGGGCGTCGAGGTCGTCATCACGCGCATCGAGGCGAAGCTGAAGCTGAGCCAGAACCGCTCGAAGGCCGACGTCGACGGTGCCATCGACGGGCTCGAGTCGGCGTGCGAGCCGCACTCGCTCGAGACGGCGGACGTCATACGAACCGTCGAGGACGCGCGCGGGCGCTGACGGCGGCGCCGGGGGCCGTCGCCGGCCCACGGCCAATGGCTCGGCCTAGCCGCCGACCTCATCGATCCCCGCACCGATCTTCGTGGCGGCGGCCAGCGCCTCAACGAAGATGCCAAGCGCGGTGGCGATGTCGTCCTCGCCGACGATGAGCGGCGGGGAGAAGCGCAGCGAGGCCTCGCCGCACTCGAGCACGAGCAGGCCACGCTCGAAGGCAGCCTGCTGGACTGCCTGCGCGGCATCATGCGAGGCGAACTCCACGCCGAGCATGAGACCGAGCCCGCGGATGTCGCGGATCGCATCGGTCCCTGCCGCCGCCTCCTCGAGGCCGGCGCGCAGCCGTGCGCCCATGCGGCCCGCGTTCTCGCGCAGCTCGCCGTCGATCAGCTCCAGCGTCGCGAGGCCGGCGGCGGCGCATACCGGATTGCCGGCGAACGTCGAGCCGTGGGCCCCGGGCGGCCAGGTCCAGACCGATTCGCGTGCGATGAACGCGCCGATCGGCATGCCGGACGCGATGCCCTTGGCCGTGGTGACGATGTCCGGCTCGATCCCGGCCTGCTCGATCGCCCACCACGTGCCGGTGCGGCCCATGCCCGACTGGATCTCGTCGGCAACGAGCAGGATGCCGTGCTCGTCGCAGATCTCGCGCAGGCCGCGAAGGAACGCCGGCGGGGCCGGGAAGTAGCCGCCCTCGCCCTGCACCGGCTCCACCACGATCGCCGCCACGTCCGACGGCGCGATGAGGCGCCCGAGGATCGCGCGTTGCAGCACCTCCAGCTCGGCGGACCCGTCGCCGCCGGAGTCCTCGCGCCAGGCGCGGACGCGCGGGAACGGGGCGTGATGGACCATCGGCAGCAGCGGCCCGAAACCGGCCCGCTGTTTCACCTTCGAGTTCGTAAGCGACAGGGCGCCCATCGTGCGACCGTGGAAGCCACCCTCGAAGGCGATGATCCCGGCCCGATGGGTGTGGTAGCGGGCGAGCTTGATGGCGCCCTCGATCGCCTCCGTGCCGGAGTTGGTGAGGAAGACGCGTGCCTTCTCCTTGAACGGCGCGATGGCCGCGAGGCGCTCCATGAACTCGAGGTAGCGCGGCTCGAAGAAGTCGGTGGCGGCGATGTGGATCAGCCGATCCGCCTGAGCCTTGATCGCGGCCACGACGGCGGGGTGCGAGTGGCCGGTCGAGCAGACCGCGATGCCGGCGGCGAAGTCGAGGAAGACGTTGCCGTCGACATCGGTCACCGTCATGCCGGCACCGGACTCGGCAACGAGGGGATAGGCGCGCGTGAGCGAGGGGCTTGCGACGGCGACGTCGCGCGCGATGAGGGCGCGCGCCCTGGGGCCGGGCAGCTCGGTGACGATCCGCGGGGCGCCCGTTCGCCGGGCAGCCGCAACCGAGGTGGTCGTCTGGGTGGTCATAACCATGCACTCCGAATCGGAGCGGCGCGTCCTGCCCGCGCCCCTGGCTAAATGCGTCGCCATGGTAGCAGCCGTCTCCGGCCGCTCCGCAACCCCTCGCGCCGGAGATCAGGCGCTTGCCCGCACCGCCTCGCCGACGAGCCCGGGGCCGCGGTACACGAGGCCCGTCCACAGCTGGACGAGGTCCGCGCCGGCATCGAGCGCCGCTCGCGTCGCCGCCGCCGAGCCGATGCCGCCCGACGCGACGATGACGAGCCCCGCCCCGGCGATGCGGCGGGCACGCTCGACGGCATCGAGGGTGGCGGCGAGGAGTGGCGCACCGGAGAGGCCGCCGCCTTCCGCGACCGCGGTCGGTGGGCTGCGCAGGTCACCGCGCGTGGTGGTCGTGTTCGATAGGATCAGCCCGGCCGCCGGCGTGTCGAGGAGGGCGGTCACGAGGGCGTCGAGGGCATGGGGATCGAGGTCCGGGGCGAGCTTCACGAACAGCGGCGGCCGCGCGCCGCCCTGGATCCCAGCCTCGTGGAGGCGCACGAGGAGATCGGCGAGGACGGCTGGCGTCTGGAGGTCTCGCAATCCCGGCGTGTTCGGGCTGCTGACGTTGATCGCGAGGTAGTCGGCGACGGGCGCGACGAGCCGGTGGCAGGCGAGGTAGTCGTCGACCGCATGGCCGGCATCGGTCTCCGTTGCGCGACCGATGTTCACGCCGATCACGACGTCGGGTGGCAGGTACCGGCGAGCCAGCATGACCCGCCGCGCGAGCGCCGCCGCCCCGTGGTTGTTGAACCCCATCCGGTTGACGAGCGCCTCGTCGTCCGGAAGTCGGAAGAGACGCGGCTGCGGGTTGCCCGCCTGCGCGACGGGCGTCACGGTGCCGACCTCGATGAAGCCGAGCCCGAGGGCCGCCCAGCCCGCGACGGCGATCGCGTCCTTGTCGAAGCCGGCGCCCACGCCGATGCGGTTGCGGAACCGCAGGCCGACGAGCTCGATCGGCGGCGCCGGTTGGCGATCGACCCCACCGGCGAGGGCAGCGATCGCGCGACCGGCTGGATGCGTGCCGGTCCCGGCCAGCAGGCGGATCGTCAGCCGATGGATCCGCTCCGGATCGAAGCGGAACAGGATGGGACGCGCGAGCGCATACGCGAGCGCCCGCCAGTCCAGCCCCACCCGCCCCTCAGTCGTCGTGGGCGCGGGGGAATGCGAGGTCCGTGGGCCGGAGCGACGGAAGGGCGGCACCGTCGTCGCCGATCTTCGTCTCGACCCCGGGCGGGGCCATGAACTCGTGCCACACCTCGGTCCCCGCCGCCGGCGGGTCGTCGAGCTCCTTGAGGGCGACGATGCCCT
>JBBQMC010000055.1:0-13527 GCA_038328565.1 Candidatus Limnocylindria bacterium | reverse complement strand
CCTTCCGCCGTCGGAGATCCAGACCGGACCGGACGGCTTGTCCGAGCCGGCCGTCACGTAGGCCACGCGACCGGCGCCGTCGACGGCGAACGAGCGGGCCCCGACCGCGAAGGTGGTCGGGGTCACCGAGGCCGCGTCACGCACCCATCGATACCCGGCGGGGCGGACGCCGTACGACGGCGCGAGGGGGAGCACCGGCGCCCCGGCCGGATGACGCGGCGCTGCAACCGCATCCGGCGGCAGGCGGCGAGAGGTGCCGGTAAGCAGGACTTCAATCGCATCCGGCACCCATGCCGGCGGGCCGCTGGAATCGAATGTGACGGCGGTCCTCTGGTTGCCATCGAGGTCGACGATGGCGACGGCCCCCGCCGTGTCGACGTACGCGATCGCCGAGCCGTCGGGCGCATAGGTGGGCTCGCGGAGGAGCGGCGCCGGCTCGGCACTCGCCGATGGGCTGGTCGACGCGCTCGCCGACGGCTGGCCGGACGCATCGGTCGGAAGCTGCGTGGCGTCGCCGCCGGCGACCACGCGCTGCCAGATGCCGAGCCCGCCGCCGGTGGCGGCGTCGGCGCGAGCGAAGGCGATCGAGCGGCCGTCGGGACTGTAGGCGGGGTCGAACTCGATCGCGCCCGCATCGGTCAGGACGCGGCGGTCCCGGCCGTCGGCAAGCAGCTCGACGAGCTGTGCGCCGTCGCCCACGACGAGCGAGCGCCCGTCGGGCGCGACCGCGAAGTCCGTCACCGGCGAGACCTCGGTGCTCACCTGGCGCTGGTTCGAGCCATCGGGGTTCATGGCCCACACGTTCCCCACGCCGGCACGATCTGAGAGGAAGACGATCTGGTTCGAGAGCGTCGTACTCGGCGACCCGGTGGTGAAGCTCCACGCCAGCTCGGTCGCGAGCTGGACGCCATCGGTCGATTGCAGGTCGCGGCCGACGGCGATCTCGAACGTCGTGTTCGCCGGCAGCGGAGCGGACGGCACGAACTGGAGCAGCCGGGCACCGTGGTCGGTCATGCCCGCGGCGCCAGGCAGCGCGACGGCCTGGAGCGAGCCCGCCACGGACGGGGTGATCGTCAATACCTCCGGAGCGACCGAGTCGGGGTTGAGCGCGACATTGAACACGACGCCGATGGCGCTCGTCACCGCGATCCCTTCCGCGCCGTCCGCGGGCAGCAGCAGGTGCGCCTCGAGGCCGGCGCGCACCGTGCTGAAGGCGAGCACGAGCGGGGCATGGAGCCGCGTCCCACCCAGGTCGTGCGCGCCGGCCCCGATCCCGACGCGCACCGTGGTGCCGGCCGGGAGCGGGTCGTCGGGGACGAGGGCCAGGCGCTCGCCGCTCCAGCGCAGCTTGTACGGCATGGCGGGGCGCACGGTGATCGCCGCCTCGACCGACGCGGTGTCCATCAGGGTCGAGAAGGTGATGCCGATCGAGGTGTCGAGTGGCACGTCGGTCGCCTCGGCGGCAGGATCGGTGGCCACGACGCGCGGCGAGCCGACGGTGGCGAAGGCGAACGGCTGTGCCGCATCCGACATCACGTTGCCGGCCCGATCGCGCGCGCCCGGCCGCACGACGACCCGGAACTGGGCGTCGAGCGGAAGCGGCCCTGCCGGCGTGAACGTCAGCGTCGTGCCGCTCCACGAGAAGGAGCCGTCGATCGCCGGGTCGGTGGTGAACGCCCCCTCGGCGGATGCATGGTCGACCGCCTCGGAGAAGGTGACGACGATGCTCGTCGTCGTGAGGGCCACCGATGCGTCGGCGGCGAGGTGCTGGGTCAGCTCCAGGTCGGTCACGAGCGGCGGTCGCGAGTCCACCGTGCTCGCGACGTAGAGGATGCCGGCCAGCACCGCGCCGCCGGCGAGGAGGACGGCCAGCGACCGGAGGATGACCCCGCGCACGAAGAGCGCGCGCCTAGTGGTGGCGCAGGCGGGCGGGGAGGATGTGGAGCTCGTCGCGATACTTCGCGACGGTCCGGCGCGCGATCGCGATCCCGTCCTCGGCCAGCTGATCGGCGATCTCCTGGTCGGAGAGCGGGTTGCGCGGCTGCTCCGCCTCGATGAGCTTGCGGATGTGGTCCTTCACGCCGAGCGAGGCGGTGAAGAAGTGGCTGAATGGGACGACCTCTCCGGACGGGATCACGACGAACTTGTCGGCGGTCGCCCGGCTCACGGTCGACTCGTGCATCCCGATCAGGTCACCGACCTCGGCGCGGGTGAGCGGTACGAGGTGCTGAACGCCGTGGAGCAGGTAGTCGCGCTGCCGCTCCGCGAGGCACTCGGCGATGCGCTGGATCGTCGCGCGCCGCCGGTTGATGTTGTCGATGAAGAACTTCGCGCGCCCGACGTAGTCGCGGACGTGCTGCTTGTCCTGCTCGGTCGCCTCGCTGGCGCGCAGCTGGCTCGACAGCGACGAGTAGATCGGTGTCACGCGCAGGCTGAAGCGCCGCGACTCGACGACCTCCACCTCGAGTGCATCGTCGATCTCACGGATCAGCACGTCGGGCCGGATGAGCGTGCGCTGGCCGCGCCCGCTGACCGCCGCGGTGAAGGCCGCGGTGGGATACGGGTTGAGGTTCGCCTTCACGAACTCCCAGGTCGCGATGATGCTCCGCTGGTCGACCCCGAGCGCGAGCGCCACCTCCCGGAACTTCCGCTCACCGAGCTCGGCGAGATGCTCGCCCACGACCGCCTCGGCGATCTCCGGCACGTTGACCTCGCCGCCCTCCCGCAGCCAGGCGAGCTGCGCGAGGAGGCTCTCGACGATCGAGCGCGAACCGATGCCGATCGGCTCGACGCCGCGCATCGCGGCCAGCACCTGCGCCACCTCGTCGACCGTGTGCCCGGTCGCGGCGGCGACCTCCGCATCGGTCTCGGTCAGGAAGCCGTTCTCGTCGAGCGCGCCGATCACGTGGTCCGCAACCTCGTGCAGGTCGCGGGGCAGGATGGCGTGGAGGTTCCAGGTCAGATGCTCGTCGAGCGTGAACTCGGCCTCCGCGCGGGCGATCGGGTCGAACTCGTCCGCCTCGTCCCGAAGGCGCGGGGGGCCGTCGGCCGGAAGCTCGTCGACGGCGGCGATCGTCTCGTCGTTGGCCGACTCCTTGCGCGGCATGCACTCGGTGCAGTAGTTGCCGCTCACCGGCGCGCCGCAGATCGGGCAGGCGCTCGTCTCGAGCATCTCGAGGGCCGGGTTCTCGTCCAGCTCCTCGCTGATCGCCTCCTGGAGCGCCATCGAGCTCATCTGCAGGATGTAGTTCGCGGCGATCTGCTTCGGCGTCACCTTGACCTGCATGGCCGGCTGCAGCTGCTGGTTGAGCTCGATCGACATGGATCCTCGCGGGGCTGGCCGCCGATGGTCGACGGTGGGGCGCCGATTATACGGGGCGCCGCACGATCAGCCCTCGGCGGCCTCCGGTGCCGCCGGTGCATTGACGCGACGGACGACCGGCGTCTCGTCCCCATAGGTGACGATGCTGTACCCGGCCGGGTCCTGGGTGACGCGTCGTCGATAGTCGGCCATCGGCCAGCCCATGATGCGGGCGAGCGCGACCCGGTTGACGTGGTTGTGGGCGACGACGACCGCACATCGTGCCCGGTCCTCGCCCAGCCAGGCGGTGATGCGGTCGAGGATCGGGAAGGCGCGCGCGGCGACGTCGGCACCGCTCTCCCCATTCGGGCACCGCGTCGCGAATGGATCGGCGAGCCAGGCGCGCCGGAGCTCGGGGTCGCGCACGAGGCACTCCTCGGGCGTCAGCCCGTCCCATGCTCCGTAATCGATCTCGAGGAGCCCCGCCTCCGCGATCACCTCGTCGCCCGCACGGCCGAGCATGGCCGCCACCGGGGCGATCGTCTCGCGGCAGCGCCGCGCCGGGCTGCTGACGAGCCGCACCTCATCGTGCGGAAGCTCGGCGAGCTCCGCTCGCAGGGTCTGCGCGAGCGTCTCCGCCAGCCGATGACCGGCAGCGGAGAGCGGCATATCGGTCGTGCCGCCGAGGTTGCGGCCGGAGGCGCTGGCATCCGTGGTGGCGTGGCGCACGAGGAAGAGGGATCCCACCCGCGCAGTCTACGCAACACCGGTGGAGAACCCTCCCGGGCCGATCCGTCGCGATCCGGGTCCTGCGCTATGCTGTGCGCCGCCCGACGCGATGTTTGCGCTGCCCATGGAGCCTCGATGACCTACGTCCCTGCCGCGCCGGAGCGCGATGCCCCAGAGGAAGTGCCGGCACCGACCCGTCGCGGCCTGGGTTGTGCGTTCGAGATCGTCGAGACGCTCGTCCTGACCCTCGTCATCTACCTCGTGATCCACAACTTCGTCGCGCAGCCGTTCGAGGTCCGCATGAGCTCGATGCTGCCGACGATCGTCGAGCACGAGTACGTCCTGATCGACAAGATCAGCCCGCGCTTCTCGGACTACAAGCGCGGCGACATCATCGTCTTCACCCCGCCATCGGGCTACGAGCAGGGCGACATCCCGTTCATCAAGCGCGTGATCGGGCTGCCGGGCGACGCGGTCAAGCTCATCAACGGCAGGGTCTGGATCACGCCGGCCAGCGGGGTCGCCACCGAGCTCGACGAGCCATACATCGCCCAGGCCGGCGGCGAGCCGGTGCCCACCACCTGCAAGACGCCCGACTGCACCGCCGAGTGGACGGTCCCCGACGGCGACTACTTCGTCATGGGCGACAACCGCGAGGCGAGCCAGGACTCGCGGGTCTTCGGACCGATCGCGCGGACGACGATCATCGGCCGCGCCTGGCTGCGCTACTTCCCCCTCGACCGGGTCGGCCTCGTCGGCCGCCCGGCGGGCGGCTATCCGGGCCTCGAGGGCGGCGCCACGTCCGGGGCGCTGCGCGCTCCCGCGCTGGCCCGCGCCCCCTAACTCCTCGCCGGCTCCTCGGCGACGATCCAGGCGTCGATCGCGCGCTCGTAGTCGACGAGCGCGTCGGCCGCGAACCAGAGCCCGAGCTCGCTCGTCGCGGTCTCCGGCGCATCCGATGCGTGGATCAGGTTTCGAAGCCCGCTGATGCCGAGGTCGCCGCGGATCGTGCCGGGCTCGGCCTCGTTCGGCATCGTCTTGCCGACCATGCGGCGCACGATGGCGATCGCGTCCGGTCCCTCGAGCGCCATGGCGGCGACCGGGCCGGAGGTGATGAACTCGATCAGGCCGGGGTAGAAGTGCTTGCCGGCATGCACGGCGTAGTGGCGCTCGGCGAGATCGTGGTCGACGGACAGAAGCCGCAGGCCGGCGAGCTTGAGGCCCTTGCGCTCGAAGCGGCCGAGGATCTCCCCCACCAGGCCGCGCTGGACGCCATCGGGCTTGACCAGGACGAGGGTGCGCTCCATGGGACGGTGACTACTCCTTCGTGAGTGGCTCACCCGACTCGTGCCGCAGTGGCGCGGCGCGGCAGGACGGGGTCGTGGTTCGAGCTGGGCCTCAGGCCCGGGCGGCGCGATCGTAGGCGGCCGACGCCTCGGCGCCTCGGCCGGCGGCCCGGAGGAGGTCGCCGTAGAGTACCAGACGGTCCGCGCCGGGCTCGCGGCCGAGGCCGGTCTCGAGCAGCTCCAGGCCCGCGACGGCGACCCGCGGGTCGAGGCGCAGGGCGATCGACAGCTCCGCGTCCCCACGCCCCAGCTCCCCGATGCCATACGCCGCGCGCGCCGCCTCGAGGCGGCGATGCGCATCGGCGATCCGCTCGGGGCTGTCGGCCGTCGACTCCGTCGCCGTGCCGGACGCGCGGCGCGTGGACGGGCGCATCGACGGCGGCACCGGCCACGCGACGAGGCCCGGGACGCCACCCCGCAGCCGCCATACCTCGTCGATCCCGGTCGAGTCGAGCACCGCCTCGGCGAGGGCCATTGACCGATCCGGATCCCCTTCGGCCTGCGCGGCCTCCGCCTCGATGATCGCGACGAGCGGCCGACGCCGCTCGAGGCTCGAGGGACGGATCGCCCGCAGCTCGGCTCCCGCGGCCCGCGGCCGTCCCTGGCGCCACAGCGCCTCGGCGAGCAGGGCGTGGGCCGCATCGAGCTCGTCGCGCGAGCCGCCGTCGACCTCGATCTCGGCCATCCGATGCCGCAGCGTCGCCTCGGCAAGTGGCGCGAGGCCACCGGCGAGCTGTGCGCGCGCCAACGCGAGGTCGTCGGCGATGAGGTCGAGATCGTCGTGGTCGTCGCTCACGCGCGCCACCACGGGCTGAGCGCGCGCGTGAACCGGGAGCGGCCGCGGAATGGCCCGAGCACGGCGAGGCGCACGAGGTCGGGACGGATCCAGCGCCGTGCCACCTGCAGGAGGTCGGCCGGGGTGACTGCGTCGAGGTGGGCGACGACCTCGTCGACGGTCATGATCCGCGGCAGCAGGCTCTCCCCGGACCCGAGCCACGCGGCCACCGCGGCGGTGTCCTCCATGCGCAGCTCGAGACGACCCCGGGTGTACGCCCGTGCCCGCTCGAGCTCGTGCGGCGCGACCGGCTCACTGCAGATGAGCTCGAGCTCACGACCGATGGCGGCCAGCACCTCCTCGGCCTGGTCCGGGTCGAAGCCGGCGTGGACCCCGAACGTGCCGCAATCGGCATAGCTGGCGGCAAACGTCGATACGTCGTACGCAAGCGAGCGCCGCTCGCGGAGCTCCAGGAAGAGGCGGCTGCTCATCCCGTCGCCCAGGATCGCGCCGAGGAGGTCGAGCGCCCATCGGTCCTCGTGGGCACGCGACACGCCGGGCATCCCGAGGCACAGGTTTCCCTGCGAGAGGTCGCGGTGGAGGACGCGCATCGCCCCCGCCGCCACCGGCCTGGGGCGGCCGAACGGGATGAGGCGATGGTGGACGGGCGTGGCGGCGTCATCGGGCCACCAGGCGGCGGCATGCGCGAGCGCCGTGGCGTGGTCGATCGCACCGGCCACGGACAGGACGATCCGTTCCGGGCGATACCAGCCGGCCCAGTGGCCACGAACGCCCTCGACGCTTGCGCGGCGCACGGATCGCGGCGTGCCGGCGATCTCGCGGCCCAGTGGATGCTCGCCGAAGAGGAGCTCGTCGAACATCGTGAAGACGTGGTCGCCGGGCGAGTCGACGTACATGCGGATCTCGTCGACGATCACCGGCTTCTCGGCCGACAGGTCGCGGTGGCGGAGGAGCGGCTGCGCGACGAGCTCGCTGACCACCTCCATCGCGCGCTCCGCGTGCGCGGCAGGCACCTTCGAGGTGTAGACGGTGAGCTCGCGGTCCGTGCTCGCATTGACCGAGCCGCCCACCGACTCGATCGCCTCCGACAGGGCGCCCGGTGCCGGGTACGCGCGGGTCCCCTTGAAGACGAGGTGCTCGAGCAGGTGCGAGAGGCCGGCGTGCGAGGCATCCTCGTGCCGCGAGCCGACGCCGACGAAGAGCCCAACCGACACCGATCGAGCGTGCGGCATCGGCTGCGACACGACGCGCAGGCCGTTGCGCAGCACGGTCCGCTCGTACGGGAGGCGCGCCCGACGGGATCCGGTCCCGCGCCGGGGCGGCGCCGCGGCCGCCACGCTAGGCGTCCTCGTCCTCGTCGGTCCCTTCAGCCCCGTCCGGCGTCATGAGCAGCTCCATCTGGATGTACCGCAGGTCGCGCGCGAGCTCGGCCGCCGTGCGGGGCAGGGGACGAGCGCTGGTCGCCTCCTCGCCATCGGTGAGGTGGGGAAGGCTGTTCGCGAACTCGATCACGACCCGCTCGTTGCCGATGACGAGCGTGTAGACGAGGAGCTGCTCGGAGGTCGTGTCGAACTGCAGATAGTCGAAACTGTCGAGGTTGAGGCAGATCGACAGCGGCGTGAAATAGCTCGCGGTCTCCGGGTGGTCGACCACGATGCGCTCCACCCAGCCGGTGCCGCTGCTCGTCACGGTACTGCCGCGGTAGTAGGCGTAGCTGACCGTCTGCTTCAGCAGGGGGCGGAGGATGTTGTAGATATCTCCGCGATTCGTGACGACGCCGGTATTGATGTAGAGCTTGGCACGCGGCTCGGTCATGGGTGCGGGCGAGTCTAGCACCGGACGTGCGAGGCATATGCGCCCCGCGTGGTTCGGGCTAGGATGGCGCTGCTGTGCAGCTTCTCGCGGCCGATATCGGCAACACGAACCTGACGCTCGGCCTCTTCGAGGACGGGCCGCTCGCGGGCTCGTGGCGCGCCACGAGCCGGGCGACGGCCACGACCGATGAGCTTGCGGTCACGATCAGCGGGCTCCTCGCGCTGGACGGCCGGCGCCTGACCGAACTCGACGCGGTCGCCATCGCGTCGGTCGTCCCCACCCTCACCGCCACCGTCGAGCGGCTGGCGCGCGAGCGGCTCGGGGTGGAACCGATGATCGTCGATGCGGCCGCCCTGCGCGACGTGCTCGAGATCCGCATCGACCGCCCTGCCGAGGCGGGAGCGGACCGGTTGGCGAATGCGCTCGCTGCGAAGACCGAGTTCGGCGGCCCGGCGATCGTGATCGACCTCGGCACGAGCACGAACTTCGACCTCGTCAGCCACGACGGTGCGTATATCGGCGGCGCCATCGCCCCCGGCATGGGACTCAGCCTCGAGGCCCTCGTCGGACGGGCGAGCAAGCTGCCACGCATCGAGCTGCGCCGGCCGCCGACCGCGATCGGCGCGAACACGGTGCACGCCATGCAGTCGGGCGCCGTGCTCGGCTATATCGGCCTCGTGAGCGGCCTCCTGACCGCCCTCCGCGGGGAGCTGACCGAGCAGTCGCCCGCGGACGCCCGGGTCACCGTCATCGCGACCGGCGGGTACACGTTCGAGCCGTGGCTGGCGGAGGTGCCCGGCATCGACGCCGTCGAGCCCGACCTGACGCTGCGCGGCATCGCCTACGCATGGCAGGCGCGGCGCGCTGCGGCCGTCGCCGGCCGTCGCGAGGAGGAGCGTCCATGACCGACACGCATGGCACCCTCGCCGGAAGGCGGGTCGTGGTCGGGGTGTCGGGGAGCATCGCCGCCTACAAGGCGGTGGCCGTGGTGCGCCTGCTCGCCGAACGCGGCGCGGTGGTCGACGTGGCGATGACCCCGTCGGCGACCAGCTTCGTCGGACCGCTCACCTTCGAGAGCCTCACCCACCGCCCCGTGGTCGCCGACGTCCTCGAGCTCGACGGCGACCAGCAGATCGCCCACATCGAGCTGGCCGAGGCCGCCGACGCGATCGTCATCGCGCCGGCCACCGCGAACCTGCTCGCGGTCCTCGCCGCGGGGCTGGTCCAGGATGCTGTCAGCGCCGTCGCCTGCGCGTCGCGCGCCCCGGTCGTCGTGGCGCCGGCCATGGACGCCGGGATGTGGACGCACCCCGCGACGCAGCGCAACATCGAGACGCTGCGTGGCTTCGGCTACCGGATCGTCGAGCCCGAGGTCGGCGCGCTCGCCAGCGGCCTCACGGGCGTCGGGCGCCTCGCCGAGCCGCCCACGATCGTCGACACGGTGGAGCGGCTCTTCGCACGTGCCGGTGATCTCGACGGCGTCCGGATCGTCGTGAGCGCCGGTGGGACGCGCGAGCCGATCGACCCGGTGCGATTCATCGGCAACCGCTCGAGCGGAAAGATGGGCGTCGCGATCGCCGAGGCGGCGCGCGACCGGGGCGCGGCCGTCACGCTCGTCGCCGGTGCGATGAGCGTCACCCCGCCGCGCGGGGTCGAGACCCTGACCGCGACCACGGCGGCCGCGATGCGCGAGGCGATCCTGCGCCACGCGCCGACCGCCGACATCCTCGTCATGGCCGCCGCGGTCGCCGACTTCGCGCCGCAGCGCGCGTCAGGCCGGAAGATCAAGCGCGACGGATCCGCGCTCGAGATTACCCTGGTGCCGAACCCGGACATCATCGCCGAGGTCGGCGAGATGCCCGATGACGTGCGACCGTTCCTCATCGGCTTCGCGGCCGAGAGCGACGAGCTGGAGGCAAACGCGGCCGCCAAGCTGCGCGACAAGGGGCTCGACCTGATCGTGGGCAACGTCGTCGGCGGGCCGTTCGACGCGATCGGCTCCGACGAGAACAAGGTGACGGTCTTCGGTGCCGAGGGCTCGCTCACGGACTGGCCGATGCTGCCGAAGCGCCAGGTCGCCGAGCGCCTGTGGGACCTAATCGCCGACCGCTGGCGGGCAGCCCGTCCCCAGGCTCCGGCCGGCGGCAGCGCGCGACGGAGCCGCCGTCGATGAGGGTTGTCGAGGACGTCGACGCGCTACGCGCCGCGATCCTCGAGCGGCGCATCGCGGGCGACTCGGTCGGCTTCGTGCCGACGATGGGCGCCATCCACGACGGCCAGCTCGCCCTCGTCCGCCGCGCCCGTGAGCTCGACGGCTGCGTGGTGGTGTCGATGTTCCGCGACCCCGCACAGTGGCGGACGCTCGACGAGGGGGCCGACGGTCCGCGCGATCGCGCGCGCGACCTGGCGCTGCTCACCTCGGCGGGTGCGGATATCGCGTTCGTCGCCTCGGTGACGACCCTCTATCCGCCCGACGACCTGACCCGTGTCACCGTGGAAGGGCTGACGCGCCAGCTCGAGGGGGCATCGCGGCCCGGTCATCTCGATGGGCTGACGACGATCATGCTCAAGCTCATCCACCTCAGCGGGCCGGCGCACGTGTTCCTCGGCCAGAAGCATGCCCAGCAGGTCGTCGTGCTGCGCCGCATGATCCGCGACCTCTTCCTCAACGTCGACGTCGTCGCCTGCGCCACGGTGCGCGATCCGGATGGGCTCGCGCTGTCGAGCGCGAACGCGCGGCTCTCGATCGAGGAGCGGCACGCGGCCACGTGTCTGCACGCGGCGGTCAACGCGGCGCGCCACGCCTACGATCGCGGTGAACGCTCGGCCGAGGTGCTCCGCGCGCGCATGACCGACATCCTCGCCGCCGAGCCGATGGCGCGCCCCGACTACGTGTCCGTGGCGGACGCTGGGACCCTCGCCGAGCTCCAGCGCGTGACAGGCCCCGCCATCGCGATGATCGCGGCCTGGATCGGTCGTACCCGCCTCACCGACACGATGCCCCTCGACTGGGAGACGGGCTAGCCTGGACCGGCACGAGGCCGGCATCGCACGCCCGCCGAGCGGCGCGCAAAAGTACTACTGACGGCGCGCGCCGGTTCTCTATTCTCCCTTCTGTCACCGCGACCCCGGTCAGCCGTACCGGGCGGGTCGCGGTCAGCGGGGAGGCCGGCGAGTGCCCGCGCTCGGCCTCCCCTTCTTCTTGCCCCGAGCCACGCGGCCGGCTGCCGTCTAGAGTCGTGCCAGCAACGCCTCGATGTCGATCGCCTGCGCCACCAGGTCGATGATCGTCGCGATCTTCTCCATGTCGGACGGGTGGGTCTTCACCAGGATCTCGTCGACCGCCCGCGCCGTCCGATACGTGTCGGATGCGACGAGGTAGGTGAAGACGTCGGCCGCGCGCAGCTGATCGATGACCGCCGGCGACGGACGGAAGCCACCGGTCAGGATCACGCCGGTCACCTTCGGCGCGCCCACCGCCGCGCGGTTCGCGGCAACTGCGGCGCGGAGCAGGTCCTCGCGGTCGCCGGGCGTGATGAGCAGGGTCCGGTCGCGCAGCAACTCCATGGCGTGGCCGGCCTGCATGGCGCCGATGGCGACCTGCCCGATGGTGCGGTTCGGTGCCGCCTCCCCGGCCAGCAGCTCCCCGTCGAGATGCGTGTCGATCAGCTCGAGCGATGGGTTGGCGAGGAACTCGCTGAACCCGACACAGCCGAGCAGCGCCACGTCCTGCTGGGCCAGGCCGCGCTCGAGGATCTCCGGCAGCTCCGGGCGGCCGACGATGTCGACCTTGTTCACGATCGCACCGAGCACCGGCACGCGGTGGCGCGCGAATAACGCCGCGTTGAGCGCGATCTCGTCGATCGGCCGGCCGACGCCGCCCTCGCTGACGATCACGACCGGCGCCGCGAGCAGGGACGCCGCGCGCGCGTTCGACAGGCCGATCACCGCGCCGACCCCGGCATGCCCGGTGCCCTCCACGACGACGAGATCCTTGCCGATGGCAACACGGGCATGCGCGGCGACGACCTGCGCGCCGAGATCGCCGTCAACCCGGCCCATCACGTAGTCGGTCGTGAAGTGGCGCGGCAGCGTGACGGGACTCATGTCGTTCAGCGCGTCGGGGAGCTCGAAGACCTCTTTCATGAGCACGGCGTCCTCGTCGGCGCGCACGCCCTCGACGACGAGCGTGCGCTGTCCGACCGGCTTCATGAAGCCGGTCGTGTACCCGCGCTGCTGGATCGCGGCGATGAGGCCGAGGCTGGCGGTCGTCTTGCCCCGGTTCTGGCCGGTGGCGGCCAGGAAGATGCGCCGCGCGCCCACCCGCGCTAGCCGGCGGATCCGCCGCGGCTGGTGGAGCGGCGCTCGATGAGCTCCACGCCCTCGCGGAGGCGGGTCACCAGCTCGCGCTCGACCATCTCCGGCGCGAGGTGCTCGCCGAGGCGCTCCATCATGTCGGCCGCCACCGAGAGCAGGACGTCGACATCGGCGATGAAGAACTGCGGCTCGTTGTTGTAGCGCACCAGCGTCAGGCGCCCCTGGAGGGTCGTGCCGTTCTCGGTGTGCGAGACCTGGGTGCCGAAGTTATGGCCCTGGATCCCATCCGGGTTGTTCAGGAAGTTCAGCGCGTTGTCGATCGCCAGCCCGAAGCGGGCGCGCCAGCCCACGATCCGCTCCTGGACCTCGGCCGTCAGCCCCATCTCGCCGATCTCCTCGAAGACGTCGCGGTCGACGGTGAGCAGCCCGACGAGCGTCGAGCCGGCGCGGCCGCCGAGCATGACCTGCAGCGACCGCTCGAGCGTGAACACGTCCGAGTCGAAGCGCGGCGAGGTCGTCACCTCGGCGAGGAGGTCCTCCACGTTGTCCAGCGCGTTCACGTCGGCCAGCGCCGTGGCGAGGTTCAGGATCTCTTCGCGGAAGAGGAAGCGCTCTTCGTGGTCGAGCATGTCGGGTCAGCGGCCTCCGGGGTCGATGCGTGTGCGCATCATGCACCGATGCGAACGGGCGCCGGTAGCCCCGGCGCCCGCATCGGTCTTCGATCGGCGGCGACAGCCGCCCTTCGGCTTATGGATAGAGGCCGCGCAGCATCGTCGCCTCCGCGACCCGGGCCACCGCCACCATGTAGGCCGCGGTTCGCATGTCGACGCCGTGCTTCGTGCTCATCGAGTGGACCGCCTCGAAGGCGCGGTCCATGATCTCGCGCAGGCTCTCGTTGATGCGGTCCTCGCTCCAGAAGAAGCTCTGCATGTCCTGGACCCACTCGAAGTAGCTGACGGTGACGCCGCCGGCGTTGCAGAGGATGTCCGGGATCAGGAAGACGCCCTTCTCGAAGAGGATCTGGTCCGCCTCGGGCGTGGTGGGGCCGTTTGCCGCCTCGGCGATGACGCGCGCCCGAATGCGCGGTGCGTTCTCGCGCGTGATCTGGTTCTCGAGCGCTGCCGGGACGAGGATGTCGCAGTCGAGCTCGAGGATCTCCCGGTTCGTCACCCCGTCGGCGCGCGGGAAGCCGACGACGGTGCCGTGCTCCTGCTTCCAGGCGC
>JBBQMC010000054.1:0-13537 GCA_038328565.1 Candidatus Limnocylindria bacterium | reverse complement strand
GTAGCGCTTCGTGTAGAGGACCTCCATCACGCTGTTGCCACGCTGGACGAACGGCGACACCACGCTGCGCATCAGGCCCCAGACGCCGAGGGCGGTGAGCGTCAGCCCGAGGCCACCGAGGATGGCGGCGCGCACCGGCCGGTCGAGCCACGCACCGGTGAGGTAGAAGAAGAACGGCTCCTCGGCGAGCTGGCGGCCGCGGTACAGATCGAGCAGGAACACGGCGCCGCCCAGCCCGAGGATCACGATCCCGAGGAACACGAGCAGCAGCCAGCGCTTGAGGTGCATGCCCGGGTAGAGCCAGCGCGGGACGTGCGGCCTCATCGCTCGAGCTCCCGGTGGAAGACCGCCACCGCCCCGTCACCGGACTCGCGCAGGCGGCGGGCAAGCTCCTCGGCCAGCGCGATCGAGCGGTGATAGCCGCCGGTGCAGCCGAGCGCCAGGGTGAGGCGTGACTTTCCCTCCGCGTGGTAGGCGGGCATCGTCAGCTCGAGCAGCTCGGTCACCAGGTCGAGGAACCTGCCGGCGGCGGGCTGGGCGAGCACGTACTCGCGCACCGGGTGCGTCAGGCCGGAGAGCGGCTTGAGGTCCGGCACCCAGTACGGGTTGGTCAGAAAGCGGACGTCGAAGACGAGGTCCGCGTCGAGCGGAACGCCGTACTTGAAGCCGAACGTGATGATGTCGATCTGGAGCTCGCCGGCGGCCGCTTCTGACGGGACGAGCGTGAAGAGTCGCTCCTTCAGCTGACCGATCGAGAAGCCACTCGTGTCGACGACCTCGTCGGCGAGGTCGCGGGTCCGCGCAAGCCGGCGCTGCTCCTCCCGGATGCCGCCCTGCACGCCGCCGTGCTCCTGGAGCGGGTGACGATGACGCGTCTCGCTGAAGCGCGAGACGAGGCTCGCCTCGGATGCCTCGAGGTACAGGACGTGGAGCGGAACCTCGCCGGCGGCGAGGGCGTCGCGCGCCCGCTCGATGGCTGGGGCCGGATCGCCGGCCCGGATGTCGAGCACGAGGGCGACGTTGCGGTAGCGCGGCTGATCGGTGTCCCGGAGGTGGAGGAAGCCATCGAGCAGCTCCGGCGGCAGGTTGTCGACGCAGTAGAAGCCGAGGTCCTCGAACAGCTTCGCGGCCTGGCTCTTGCCGGCGCCCGACAGCCCGGTGATGACGATGACCGATCCGGCTGCCGAGTGTGGCGCACGTGCTCCCGGCGCCGGCTCGCGCGCGGCCCCCTGCCGCTCGCGCCCGGTACGGTCGTGCGTCGCCTCGTCGGTCGTGGTGCGTGTCATCGGCGGCCCGTGGTGCGTGCCCGGAGTATAGCCGTCACCCCTCGGCGGGCGGCATCTCGGTGCCGGCCATGCCGTCGAGCAGGCCACGTACCGTGGCCGCCACCGAGGCGCGGAGGGCATCGAGGTCGTAGCCGCCCTCGAGCGTGAGCGCCACGCCCGGCAGCCCCAGCCGGCGGACGACACCCCCAAGTGCAACCGCCACGTTCTCGTAGCCGCGCTCGGTGACCTCGAGGTTGGCGAGCAGGTCGGCGGCGTGTGCGTCGTAGCCGGCCGAGACGAGGATGGCGTCGGGTCGAAACGCCTCCACCGCCGGGAGCAGCTCCGAAGTCCAGGCCGCGACGAACGCGGCGTCGCCATCGCCCGCGGCGAGCGGGTGGTTGAGCTTCGTCCCGGCCGCGGAACCGCTCCCCCGCTCCGACGGCAGGCCGGTCCCCGGGAAGAGCGGCATCTGGTGCGTCGAGGCGTAGCAGAGGGCCGGGTCGGCGTCGAAGATCGCCTGCGTTCCGTCGCCGTGGTGCACGTCCCAGTCGACGATCGCGAGCCGCGTGACACCCGTCTCGCCCCGCACCGCGGCCGCGGCCAGGGCGACGTTGTTCACGAGGCAGAAGCCCGAGGGGCGCTCGGACATCGCATGGTGGCCGGGCGGCCGGACGACCGCGAATCCGACGCGCGCCTCCCCGCGGGCCACGGCGAGCGCCGCGTCGATCGTCGCGCCGGCGGCCAGGCGCAATGCTGTCGTCGAGCCCGCGGCCAGATACGTGTCGGCATCGATCCAGCCGCCGCCGGCCATGGCCGCGCGGTCGAGCGCGGCGAGCAGCGCGGGCGGGTGGATGCGCTCCAGCTCGGCGTCGGACGCGGCTCGCGCCTCGCGCTCGAGGAGCGAGCCGGCCTCGGCTGCGGCGTCCCGCACGCCCTCCACGGCGGCCACCCGCCGCGCCGGGCGCTCGGGGTGATCGGGGGCGGCATGGGCATCGGTCCGGTCGGAGGTGATGAGCAGGACGCCGGGTGCTGCCTCAGCCACGGATGCGCTTGATGATGAAGAGGCTCGCCTCGAACAGGACGTACATGACGAGGCCCATGATCGTGGGCGAGATGGGATCCGAGCCGGGCGTCAGCACGATGGCGGTGACGGTGATGAACAGGATCGCCCAGCGCCGCCGACGGGCGAGGAACGCGTGGCTCAGGATCCCGACCCGGGCCAGCACGATGAGCACGATCGGGAACTCGAGCACGAGGCCGAAGGCGAGCAGCGTGGTGGTGACAAAGCCGATGTACTCGTCGATCGTGAAGAGCGGCGAGGTGATGTCCGGCGGCGCCACGCCGATCAGGAACTGGAGCATGTACGGGATGACGAGGTAGCCGAGCCCGATCCCGAGCACGAAGAGGAGCAGCGCCGCCACGAGCCCGGGCCACACCATGCGCCGCTCTCGCCGCGTGAGCCCCGGCGTGATGAACCGATACGCCTGGAACAGGAGCACCGGCATCGCGATCGCGAGGCCGGTGAACCCGCCGATCTTCAGCTGGGCGCCGAACGCGCCGGCCGGCGAGGTGAAGTAGAGGGTCCGGTAGGCGGCGGGCAGCAGGTCGACGAGGAGACGGAGGATCCCGCTCGAGACGAAGAAGCCGGCGACAGCCCCGACGAGGATGACCGAGACGACGATGATCAGCCGGCGACGTAGCTCGGCGAGGTGCTCGATGAGCGTCATCGCCAGCCCGCCGTCCGGCGCCGGCGGCGGCGGGTCGATCACGACCGGGGGGTTGGCATCCTCCGGATCCGACATGGGCGGTCAGCCGGCGGGCGTCGCGCGGCGAACCCCCGCGCCGCCGATGACTCGGCGGCTACTTCGGGTCGGTCGGGGGCGTCGTCGACGAGGTCGTGGAGGTCGACTCGGGCGGCTTCGTGTCGCCGCGGATCGACTCCTCGAGGTCGTTCGAGGCCTTGCGGAACTCGCGGACGCCGCGACCGATGGCGTTGCCGATGTCCGGGAGCTTGCCCGGTCCGAACACGATGAGCACGACCACGAGCAGGATCACGAGCTCAGGCCATCCGATGGGTCCCATGTCGCGTGCCGATTCTCCGTTATGGACGCCGTGCCGCGGCGTCGGCTTCCCGAGGCTGTTCGGCGAGTGTAGCACCGGCCGCTTCCCGCATCTGCCGGGCGATCCTGGACGCGGCATGCCGGGCGGCGCGTTGCCAGTCCGCGCCTCGGGACGCGCCGGCGATCGCGCGCGACACATTCACGAGGCCCGGCGCGTCGCTCGCGGCGCAGGAGCGGACCGCTGCCGCGAGATCGCCGCCCTGCGCGCCGACGCCGGGGACGAGGAAGGGCGTGCGCGGGACGAGGTCGCGGAGGCGGGCCAGCTCGGCCGGGGCGGTCGCCCCGACGACGAGGCCCACCCGCGGGTCCGGCCACGTCCGCCCCACCCAACGCGCGACGTGCTCGTGGAGCGGGGCGCCGTCGACGACGAGATCCTGGAGCGTCCCGGCGCTCGGGTTCGAGGTCCGGGCGAGGACGTAGACGATCGCCGACCCGTGGTCCACGAACGGCGCCACCCCATCCTCACCGAGGTATGGCGACACGGTGATGCCGTCCGCACCGAGATGGCCAAGGATCGCCGCCGCGTACCGCTCGGCCGAGCTGCCGATGTCGCCGCGCTTCGCATCCACGATGAGGACGAGCTCGGGCGGGACCTCGGACCGCAGCCGCTCGAGCGCCGCCCAGCCGGCCGACCCGAACGCCTCGAAGAAGCCGATGTTCACCTTCACCGCGGCGGCCTCCTCGACCGCGACCTCCAGCAGGCCGCGGGCGAGCGTCTCCACGCCGCGCGCATCGCGCGGCAGTCCGTCCGGCAGCGCGTCGGGATGCGGGTCGATCCCCAGGCAGAGCGGCGCGCCGATCCGCTCGACGCCGGCCGCGAGGCGATCGAGCGCGGCGACGCTCACCCGGTGGCCACCGGCATCCCCGGCCCGACGGCGGCGAGGCGCCGCTGCTGGAGCGGGCTGAGCGAGGCGTCGGCGAAGTCCACGACCCGGATCCGGAGGCGCGGCAGGCCCTGGAACGTGTCGCGCTCGAGGGTGCCGAGCAGGTCGACCGATCCGCCGGCATCGGGAATCTCGCGCTCCGCACCGACCCCGAACGCGATCGCGTCGATGACCTCGAGGCCACGTCGCAGGCGGAAGGCGAGGTGCTGGCCGTCGGCGCCGACGCGCCGCGCGTCCGCCAGGCGCAGGCCCGTCACCGCCAGCATCGGCTCGACGTGACCCGGCCCATACGGCGCAAGACGATCCAGCTCGTCGGCGAGGCTCCAGCCGAGATGCATGGCCGGCAGCACGAGGTCCACCACCACGCGACCCGGCCGCTCGGCGGGGACGTCGCCGCCGGGCCACGGTCGCGGAAGCGCGCTGAAGGCGACGACGAAGGCGTCCCAGGCGGCGGGATGGGCGGAGAATCCACCCGCGCCGGCGTGGCCGCCGCGCTTCAGGAGGTGGGCGGCGGTCGCTTCGAGCGCCGCCGCCACGTGGAAATCGGCGGGGGCGCGGACCGAGCCGCGGACCTCGTCACCGACGAGGGCGGCCACGGCCACCGGCCGCGCCAGCGCGTCGACGAGTCGCGAGGCCACGAGCCCCAGGAGGCCGGGCGCCCAGTCGTCGCCACGGATGACGAGAGGATTGGTGTCGTCGTTGCCGGCAACGAGCGCGCGCGCCTGGTCTACCACCGTGGTCGTCAGCGCGCGGCGCTCGAGGTGCACCGCCTCGAGCTCGTCGGCGATCCGCTCCGCGGCTGCGGGATCCTCCTCGATCATGAGCGAGATCGCGAGCTCCGCCTCCGCGATCCGCACCGCGGCGTTGATGCGCGGCGCGATCCCGAAGCCGAGGTCGCGCGCGGTGGGCGCCTCCGGATGCTCCGCGGCGCGCGCAAGCAGCGCTCGCAGGCCGGCGCGCTCGGTGACGGCGAGCTCGGCCAGCCCGAGACGAACGATGGCGCGCGACTCGCCGGTCATCGGCGCGAGGTCCGACACGGTGCCGATGGCCGCCACGCCGGCGAGGTCCGGCACGGCGAGACCGCGGCGCGCGAGAAGGGCGGAGGCGAGCTTGTACGACAGGCCGGCGCCGGTCAGGTCGGGGTCTGGGTACGCGCAGTCGGGGCGGTGCGGGTCGACGACCGCGACGGCGGCGGGGAGGCTGGCGAGCGGGAGGTGGTGATCGGTCACGATGACGTCAAGACCGATCTCGTTGGCGTGCTCCACCTCGGCGAGGTTCACGATCCCGCAGTCGACCGTGATGACGAGGTCGACCCCCGCCGCGCGAAGCCGATCCAGGCCGCCAGTCGAGAGGCCATATCCCTCCGCCAGGCGCGACGGGACGTAGCGCACCGGCTCGACGCCGAGCGCACGGAGCGCCAGGACCCAGACCGCGATGGCACTCATCCCGTCGGCGTCGTAGTCGCCCCAGATCGCGATCCGCTCCCCCGCCGCGATCGCCGCGTCGATGCGGTCGAGCGCACGATCGGCGTCGGCCATGCGCGACAGGTCGTGGAGCGCGCCCGCGCCGGCCTCGAGGAACGCGATGAGCTGCGCGTCGTCGCGGAAGCCGCGCCGCGCAAGGAGGGTCGCCACCGGGCGTCCGAATCCGACGAAGGTCGGTGGTTCGGGGACGGGCTCGGGCAGGAGCCAGTCGAGGCGCGGCGGGATCACCGGGCCATGGTAGTCGGGCGCGATGGCGCGCCGCTTAGCGCGCCGTTATCGGTCCGCCGGCGGGCTCAGCGCGAGAGCGGACGGACCGCGGCCCGGGCGCCGGACTTCCGGCGCTGGTCCCATTCGTACCACGCGACGAGGATCTGGCTGGCGTTGAAGATCGACGAGTAGGTTCCGCTCACGACACCCACGAGCAGGGCGAGGGTGAACGTCTTGATCGTCGCCGGCCCGAGGAGCAGGAGCGCGGCGAGCGTCACGATGACGGTGAAGCTCGTGATGATCGAGCGTCCCATCGTCTGGAGGATCGAGTGGTTGACGATGGCGCCGAACGGCTCGCCGGCGTGACGGATCCGGTTCTCGCGGATGCGGTCGAAGACGACGATCGTGTCGTGGACGCTGAAGCCGACGATCGTCAGCAACGCGGTCACGAACAGCGCGTCGAACTCGAGCCCGAAGAAGAAGCCGAGGATCGCGAACAGGCCGACGACGAGGACGACGTCGTGGAGCAGCGCGATAATCGCCGCGGTGCCGAACCGGAACCCGAACCGGATCCACAGGTACGCGAGGATGAACAGCTCACCGATGATGATGAGCACGACCGAGCTGCGGATCAGGTCTGCGCCGATGATCGGACCGATCGTCGTGGCGCTGCGCGGCTTGCCGCCCTGCATCGCGCCGAAGCGCTCGACGAGCGCGGCCGACAGGTCGGTGAATTCGGTTTCCACCACCGGGACCGGCGACGCTGTCGCGGCCGGCGTGGGCACGACGGTCGGCGTGGCGGACGCGGTGGCGCTCGGCGTGGGGGATGGCGTGGGCGACGCGGTGGCGCTCGCGACGCCGCTCGGCAGGATGCTGCCGGACGGGACCGGGATCGGTTGGTTCGGCGGCACGAGGTCGATCGGATCGGTCCGGATCTCGAGCCAGCCATCAGTCGTCGTCTTCACGGTCGCCTCGGGATGCCCGAGCTGGACGAGCGCGGCATGGACGTCGCCGGGGGTCGGGCTCGTCGCGTAGCGGACCTGGAACACGGTGCCGCCGGTGAAGTCGACCGACGGCTTCAGGCCGCCGATCAGGATGAAGATCAGGCCCGGAATGGTGAGGAGCGCGGACAGGGCGAAATACCAGCGCCGCTTGCCGACGATGTCATACATCGGTCAGCGCTCCACGTGATAGAGCTCGAGCCGGCGTCCCCAGTCGGTGCGGACCACGTAGCGGAGCATCGTGCGCGTCACGGTCACGGCGCTGAACATCGAGATCAGGACGCCGATGATCAGCACGAGCGCGAAGCCGCGCACCGCCGTGGTGCCCTGCCAGTAGAGCCACGAGGCGACGAGCAGGGTCGAGACGTTCGAGTCGAGGATGCTCGACCAGGCGCGGTTGAAGCCTGCCTCGATCGCCGGGCCCAGCGACTTGCCCGCCCGGATCTCCTCCTTCATGCGCTCGAAGATGAGGATGTTCGCGTCGACGGCCATCCCGATCGAGAGGATGAAGGCGGCCACGCCGGCAAGCGTCAGGGTTACGCCGATCACACGGAAGACCGCGTAGTTCACGAGCGTGTAGAAGATGAGCGCCCCCGCGGCGACCACGCCGGGCAGCCGATAGTAGGCAACCATGAACATGATCACGAGCATCAGGCCGATGCCGCCGGCGATGAGCGCCTGGCCGAGGAAGCCGGCGCCGAGGGTGGGCGTGACCTGGTCGAAGCCGATCTCTTTGAGCGAGACCGGCAGCGCGCCGAAGCGCAGCGTGTTGTAGAGATTCGTCCGCTCCGACTCGCCAGCCGAGCCGGAACTGCCGACGGTGATGATCGTCTGGCCGCCGCAGATCGCGCTCTGGATCGTCGGCACGGTGATGACCTTGCCGTCGAGCGCGATCGGTCCCGGCTGCTGCACGTGCGTCGTGGTGTAGGTGCACCACGTCGTCTTGCCGGGGTCATGGAGCGTGAAGACGACGGCGAGCTGTCCCTTGTCGGCGGTCGGCGCCACGCTCGTCGGGTCGATCTGGCCGCCGTTGAACAGCTCCGCCACGCTGCCGTTCTCGATGAGCGGCCGGATGTCCTGGCCGTCGGTCAGCGTCTGGCCCTTCGGGTCGAGGAACTGGAGCTGGCCGGTCGAGCCGACGAGGGTCCGCACCTGGTTCTCGTCGGTGGCGCCGGGGACCTCCACCACGATCTGCCGCGAGCCGTCGCTGCTCGTCTGGGTGCGGACCTGCGGCTCGCTGACCCCGATGCCGCCGACGCGACGCTCGATGATGTCGCGCGCGGTCTCGACCTGCTGATCGGTCACGGTCTGGCCACTCGGCGGCACGACCTCGAGCGTCACCCGCTGCCCGCCCTGGAGGTCGAGGCCCAGCCGCGTCCGCACGCCGTCGCCGAGCAGGTTGAACGGCAGGTCGATGATGACCGCCAGAGCGAGGATCGTGAGGATCAGCCACGGGGCGATGCGGCGCCAGGTCATGAGGTCGGCTCTGAGTCCTTTCAACGGGCGACGTCTGACGTCGGGTCGCCGCGGGACGCGGGTCCCAGACAGCAACGACGCCGCTCCGGAGCGGCGGCCGCGCGATTATAGGTTCGGGGCGCGGTGAGCCGCAAGGCGGCTCAGGCGAGCATGCCCTCCCGCGCCAGGTGCTCCTTCACCCGCTCGGCGAGGTCGCGCGGGATGCCGGGCGTGGCCGCGACCTCGTCGAGGGACGCCTCGCGGATGCGGCGGACGCTGCCGAAGCGCTTGAGGAGCGCCTTCTTCCGCGCCGGACCCACGCCGGCGATGTCGTCGAGCTCGCTCCGTAGCGCGCGTCGGCCCCGAACCTCGCGGTGGTACGTGATCGCGAACCGATGCGCCTCGTCCCGGATGCGCTGGACGAGGTAGAGGCCCTGGCCGCCGCGTGCCAGCACGATCGGGGCGCTCCGGCCGGGCACGTACAGCTCCTCGAAGCGCTTCGCCAAGCCGGCGAGAGGAACGTCGGTCAGGTCGAGCTCCTGCATCACGCCGACCGCAGTCGAGAGCTGCCCCTTCCCGCCGTCGACGATGACGAGGTCCGGCAGCGCCCAGCCCACTTCGCGAGGCGCGCTCGACGTGCCGGCGGTGATCGGCCCGTCGTCGGGTGCGAGGTCGACCGGCTCCCCCGCCTCGCCGTCACCCTCGGGCGCCTCGTCGGCGCCCACCGCGGCCAGCGACAGGGCGCCGGTCTCGCGGTGGAGGGCGGCGGCGCGCCGGAAGCGGCGCCGGAGGACCTCCGCCATCATCCGGAAGTCGTCGGGCGTCTCGCCGGAGCGAATGCGGAAGCGGCGGTACTCGCGCGGCTCGGGACGCCCGTTCACGAAGACGACCATCGAACCCACCGCGCTCGTGCCCTGGATGTTGCTCATGTCGTAGCACTCGATCCGCTCGGGGTGCTTCCCCAGGCCGATGCCGGTCGCGAGCTCGCCGAGGGCCTCGTCGCGCCGCCCCTCGTCGGCGAGCCATTGCGCCCGCTCGCGGGACAGCGCCTCGACGGCGTTCTGGGTGGCGAGCGCCACCAGTCGTCGCTTGTCCCCACGCTGCGGCAGGCTGACCGTGACCCGCGACCCGCGCCGATCGGAGAGAAACTGCGCCAGCCGGTCGACGTCGGATGGAGCAAGGGGCACGAGCACGTCGCGCGGCGGACGCTCGACCGCAGCGTAGTACTGCTGGAGGAACGAGGCGAGCACCTCGCCATCGGTCACCTCCGGTGCCGCGCCCTCGGCGATGAAGTGCTCGCGCCCGATCATCTTGCCGTTGCGGATCACGAGCACCTGGAGGCACGCCTCCGCGTCCTCGCGGGCCAGGCCGACGACGTCCTGCTCGGCGCGGCTGTAGGCGGCCACCTTCTGTTGCTCGATCGTGCGCTCGACGGCGCGCAGCTTGTCCCGCGCCGCGGCGGCCTGCTCGAAGCGGAGGCCCTCGGAATGCGCCTGCATGTCGGCCCGCAGCTCGGCCGCCACGCCCTCCTGCTTGCCCTCCAGGAAGTCGACGATGCGATCGATCGTGGCGCGGTACTGCGCCTTCTCGATCGCCTGGATGCACGGACCCTGGCATCGGTTGATGTAGTACAGGAGGCAGGGCCGCTCGAGGACGCGCTTCCCCTCGGGGATGTCGAGATCGCACGTCCGGAAGGGAAAGATCTTCCGCAGCAGCTTCAGCGTCTCGTCGACGCTGCTCGCGCTGGCGTACGGGCCGAAGTAGCGGCTGCCGTCCTTCGCCAGCTTCCGCGTTCGCACGATGCGGGGGAAATCCTCCCCGAGCGTGATCTTCACGAACGGATAGGTCTTGTCGTCCCGGAGCCGGATGTTGAACCGCGGTCGGTGCTCCTTGATGAGGTTGTTCTCGAGCAGGAACGCCTCGGAGATCGTGTCGGTGACGATGTACTCAACGTCGGCGACTTCGCTCACCATGCGCACGATCCGCGAGTCGAGCCCGGCCTTGCTGCCGAAGTAGCTGCGCACCCGGTTGCGCAGGATGTCCGCCTTGCCCACGTAGAGGACGCGGCCGTCCGCCGCCTTCATGAGATAGACGCCGGGCGACGCCGGCAGCTGGCGCAGGACGGTGCGGAGGTGGGTGTCGACGGCGGGACTCGGGCTCACCAACCGATTCTAGGCCGCGAGGCCCGAACGCTCTTGCCGCGGCTCAGGAGCGGCGCAGGTACGTCTCTCCTGCCTCGATGAGATGGAGCAGCGCCTCGAGCCGCGGCGACCCCTCGGCGATGACGCTCCGCGCAACCCAATCCGTCGCAGCGATCTCGCCGGACTGCGCCTCCAGCGTACCCCCGACGAGCGTGCCCTCGAAGACGAAGCTCACGTTCCGCGGCCACTGAGCGTCGACGAGCAGGAGGCGCCCCGCCCGGGCGGTGATGCCGGTCTCCTCGCGCGTCTCCCGCTCCGCCGCGTCGTGCGGCGTCTCGTCGCGCTCGATGCGCCCGCCGGGCAGCATCCATTCGCCGGGCAGGTAGATCGGGCGCACGACGAGGATGCGGTCAGTCGTGTCGTGGACGAGCAGGTTGGCGCCCTCGCTCCGGCTGTAGCGGCCGCTCATCCGGTGGGCGACCGCCTCGGCGGCAATGAGGCCGAACCGCACCGCGCGCTCGAGGCGGCTGCCGCGGGCGTCAGGCACCGGGACTCGGCGAGCTGCTCGAGATCGGCTCCGCCAGGCGGTCGGCGAGGAACGTGCGCAGCGGCTGGTAGTCGCTCGGCGACGCGCGACCGATGACGACGAGGATGTACTGGCCGATCGTGTTCGTTGTCGCCTGGAGGATGACGTCCTCCGACAGCTCGATCCTGCGGTCGGCGGCGAGGTGCGAGGAGAGGAGCGCGAGGTCGAGTGCGGACAGATCGGTCTTCATCCGGCCCTGCATGGCATCCATGAGCCCGAGGCCCGGACCGATGGCGCCGATCCCCCCCGAGCCGAGCTCGGCGCGCAGCGCGCCGAGGACGCGCTGCTGGCGCACGCTGCGTGCGAAGTCGGACGACTCCGCCACCTCGCTCGTGTACCGAGCGCGGGTGTAGTCGAGCGCGCGCGCGCCATCGAGCTTGAGCGTCCCCGCGTCGAAGGTGCCGCTGTCCCAGATCCCCGCGCTGAAGTTCGACTCGCTGGTGGTGTACGAGAACGCCCGCGGATTCTGGATTGTCACCCCGCCCACGGCGTCGACCATTGCCCTGAAGCCGGCGAAGTCGATGGCCAGCCAGTGCTCGAGCTGGAGGCCGGTCGCCTTGCTCAGGATGTGCGCCATGGCGCGGGCGCCCTCCTCCAGCCCGCCACGATCGACGCCCACGGCGAAGACCTCGTTGATCTTGCCGTTGTCGGGAAGGACGTCCGGGAAGCCCTCGACCCAGAAATCGCGCGGGATCGGGATCACCGTGGTCGTGTTCGTGGTCGGGTCGATGGAGTAGATGTTCACCGAGTCGGCGAGGTACGCGCCCGGGTGATCGCCGCCCGCGTAGCCGACCATTAGGACGTTGACGCGGTCGTGGCCGTTGAGGGGCCCGAACAGGGCCGTGGAGAGGGTCCCCGAGCTCGAGACAGCGCTGTTGAAGGCGTTGATCCGGCCGAACAGGAGGACACCACCGACGATCAGGCCGATGAGGACGACGAGCAGCGCGAGGCGCACGATGGCGCCGATCGAACGGCGGTGTCGCGAACGCGTTCCCGACGGTGCCGACCGCGCCCGCGCCCGTGCGGTGGGCCGCGCCTGGGTGCGGAATCGGTCTCGGTTCATGCGCTCCTGGGGGTCGCGGACGGGCGGTCGGGAGTCGCGCCAGCATAGCCGATAAGGGGCCGATAACCGGTTGCCGCGACCCGCGCGCCAGCATGGGCGGGATGGACGCCCTGCTCGCGACCCTCGACCCCGACCAGCGCGCCGCGGCGTGCCTTCCCGATGGACCGGCCCAGATCGTGGCGCCGGCGGGAAGCGGCAAGACCACGACACTCGTGGCGCGGCTTGGCGTCCTGCTCGCCCGTGGTGTCCCACCCGAGGCGATCGCGGTGGTGACGTTCAACCGCGAGGCCGCGGCCGAGCTGGCGGCCCGCGTCGCCGCTAGGCTTGAGCCGAGGTTCCCCGGCGCCGCGCGGATCGAAGTGCGGACGCTCCACGCCATGGCGCGGCAGGTGCTGCTCGACGGCGGCGGCATCGGTGAGCTGGTCGCCGACCGCGCGCCGCTGCTGCGCGCCGCCCGTCGGCAGGTGTTGCGTGAGCAGCCCGAGACGGGTGCGCCGCCTCCCGAGGTCGACGCGCTCGACGCCCATCTCTCGCGCTGGAAGGTCGAGCGGATTCCCCCGCCCGAGGCCGCCCGCCCGACACTCGACGCCTACGCCGAGCTGCTGGCGGGCCGCGGCGCGATCGACTTCGACGATCTCGTGGCCGGTGCGGCGGATCTGCTGGAACGCGACGCCGCCCTGCGCGCCCGCTGGCAGGCTCGATTCACCCATCTCGCGGTCGACGAGTTCCAGGACGTGGATGCGGCGCAGCTGCGCCTCGTCCGCGTGCTCGCCGGCGTGCGCGCCAACCTGTTCGTGGTGGGCGACGACGACCAGACCATTTATGCCTGGCGCCTCGCGGATGCTAAGTAGACAGTTTTACATACTGGGATGGTAGTCGCTCGGCATCTGGGGAAGCGGGCGTCAAGTCTGCGGGTCCTGTGCCCAACCTCGCGATTCGCAGTCGAAACAGACGTCCTCCAGCGCACTTCGCAGTTCCAGCAGATAGTCTCCGAGATGCGCGACACCCACGACGTCAACGAAAGTCGACCCGCCCAGAACGTGCGACCCTGAAAATAGAACCCGGACCCACTTCTCCGGCGTGACTCGCGGCGCGTCGCCGTCGTAGGTCAAGCTGGCTAGGTGCGCGGTGGTCACGACAATCGGGTAGACAAGCGCCGCACCCGCGTGTTCCATCCGGCTGAGCAGCCCGAGAGCGGCAGACACCGCCTGCTGGAGCTTGTCGAATGGCACCTGCACCTTCCCAGTCGTGAGGATGCTGAACGGGACGGGATTCCCGGGCCAGAGGATCCGGCGGAAGGTGTCTTGCGCCTCGAGAAACTGCAGCAGGAC
>JBBQMC010000053.1:0-13670 GCA_038328565.1 Candidatus Limnocylindria bacterium | reverse complement strand
GGATGTGGGTGATCGTGCTCTTGCCGGAGCCGGAGAGGCCGGTGAACCAGATCGTGAAGCCGCTCGTGTCGCGGTCATGCCGCGTTCCGGCGCCGCCGCCGAGGTGAATCGTCTCACCACTCGTGGTGGTGGTCGCCGTGGTGGCGACCGGCGGCACGCCCGGATCGGTCTGCGCCGCGTTCGAATCGTTGTCGGTCATCGGTGGTCGGTTGCTCCTGTGATGTGCGCCGTCAGCGGGCGCCGGCAGTCTGCCGGTAGGCGTCGATGAGGATCTGGGCCACCGGCGGGCGGCTGAACTCCGGCGGTGGCATCTCGCCGTTCGTGAGCAGCTCGCGCACCTTCGTGCCCGAGAGGATGAGGTGCTGGTCGTCGCCGTGCGGGCACGTCTTGTAGCTCGCCATCCCCTCACAGGCGTGGCACCAGAACGTGTGCTCGAAGAAGAGCGGCGTGATCCCCAGCTCACCCGGCTCGAACTCGTCGAAGATCAGGTGCGCGTCGTAGGTCCCGTAGTAGCTGCCAACGCCGGCATGGTCGCGGCCCACGATGAAGTGGGTGCAGCCGTAGTTCTTACGCGCGATGGCGTGGAAGATCGCCTCGCGCGGCCCGCCGTAGCGCATCGCGGCCGGATAGACGGACAACAGCGTCCGGTCCGCGGGGTAGAAGTCGGCGAGCAGGGTCTCGTAGGCGCGCATCCGGACGTCGGCCGGGATGTCGTCGCTCTTCGTGTCCCCCACCAGCGGGTGGATCATCAGCCCGTCCACGATCTCGAGCGCCACCTTCGTCAGGTACTCGTGCGCCCGATGGATCGGATTCCGCGTCTGGAAGCCGACGACCCGCCGCCATCCCTTCTCCGCGAACAGCGCGCGCGTCTCGGCCGGGGTTCGTCGGTAGGCCGCGAACGGCGGGTCCTGCGGCCCGTCGATGACCCACACCGCGCCGCCGAGGTAGACGTCGCCACCGGCCATGATGCGCGCGACGCCGGGATGTGCCTCCTCGGTCGTGCGGAACACCTGCTGTGCCTCATGGGCCTTGTCATACCGATACTGCTCGGCCAACTCCATGATCCCGACGACCCGGTCGTCGCCATCGGTGAGCGCGATTTCGGAGCCCATCGGCAGGCTCGACGCCTGCTCCTCGGTCACCGCCAGCGCCACCGGGATCGACCACGGCAGGCCGCTCGCGAGCCGCATGCCGTCGACCACGCCGCGATAGTCCGCCTCGCCCATGAAGCCGGTGAGGGGGCTGAAGGCACCGTTACCGATCAGCTCGAGGTCGGACAGCGCCACGCTGCCCAGCACCACCTTCGGCAGGCCGGCGGCGCGCTCGCGCGCGGCGTCACGCGCGTCCCCGGTGAGGACGCGGTCGATGAGGGTGCCGCCGTGGGGCACGGACGTGGTGGCAGGGGTCGTCATGTGTTCTCCATGTCAGGTGTTGGGCATCTGGGCAGCGACCGGCGCGGGCACGTGCCGGTGGGGCGGCAATGGTACCGCCTCATCGGCGCGGGTGTGGTGCGTGCGGTCGACACGATCACCTCCGACGTGGGTCCCCGGCGACGCGCCACCGGTACAATCGGCTAGCCCGCGGCTCGCGTGGTCGCGGCGAACCACAGCTCGGAGCCCCGATGTCCCAGCACTCGCCCACCTTCGACCCGGCCGCCGGCGGCGCGCAGCTTCGCGACGCCATCCTCGCGGCTGACTCCGTCACCGCGCTCTGCCACGAGAACCCGGATGCCGACACGATCGGCGGTGCCGTCGCGATCGCGCTCATCGCGCGCCGTCTCGGGAAGTCCGCCCAGGTCGTCAGCACGGATCGTCCCGGCCCGAGCTACGACTTCATGCCCGAGATGCGATCGGTCTCGACCGTCCCGTCCGGCACCCCGGACCTGGCGGTGATCTGCGACGCGGCGACGCTCGAGCGCGTCGGCCGCGTGGCCGTCGACCATGCGGCATGGCTGGCCGAGGCGCGCATCGTCAACGTCGACCACCACGTCACGAACACCCGCTATGGCGCGCTGAACCTGGTCGATCCGGCCGCGGCGGCCACGTGCCAGGTCATCGCCGAGATGCTCCCGCACCTCGGCGTGGAGCTCGACGCCGAGCTCGCCTCCGCCCTCCTGACCGGGATCGTGCGCGACAGCCACGGCTTCAGCGATCGTTCGACGACACCGCAGACGCTGCGGCTCGCGGCGCAGCTCGTCGCGGCCGGCGCGGACCTCGCGCTCATCCACCGCCGCATCCTCGGCGAGCTGCCCTATCCGACCATGCGGCTCTGGGGTCGCATGCTCAACGCGATCTCGTCTGCGGCCGGCAATCGCATCGTGTACGCGATCCTCTACCCGTCGATGCTCGAGGAGACCGGCACCGTCCAGGCCGATGCCGACGGCTTCGCCGAGTTCATCGCGAACACGCGGGACGCGGACATCACGATCCTGTTCCGCGAGCTCGGCCCCGACGAGACACGAGTGAGCCTGCGCGTCACCCCGGCGGTCGATGCGACGCGCGTCGCCCGCGAGTTCGGGGGCGGTGGCCACGCCCAGCGCGCGGGTTGCACGGTCCGCGCGAACGGCGAGGAGGCCGCCGCCCAGGTGCTCCGCATCTGCGAAGCGGTGCTCGCGGACTCCCGGTCAGCGCATCCAGTCGCTGAGGTCGCGGCCGAGCAACGCTGACAGGCGCTCGACCTCGGGGGTGAAGACGCGCCGGAGCCGCTCGCGCGTGGCCGGCGGCATGGGAGCACGGCGTGCCGCCGACACGTTCATGCGCTTCGCCCGCTCGTAGACCGAGCGCCGGAGTGGCGGCGGGACGAGGTGCCGAATGACCCGGCGCGGCAGCTCGGGCGGACGGGCCAGGAAGTGGCGGAACCACTCGCTGCGCGTCCGCTTGTTCGCATTGATCACCGCGAAGCTCGGCGGGCTGAACGCCGGGTCCACGCCGAGGAATTCGAGCACCTCGCGGTACGCGCCACGTACGTCGCGCGCGAAGTCGTCGTAGAGCACGACCTGCACCCGATCCCTCCCGACGGCGGTGAAGTACCGCTCGAGCTGCTCGGCGTAGCGCGGCACCTCGGTGTAGCGCAGGCCCTGCGGAAGATGCGCGTGGGGCGGAATGCGCTGCCCGGCGCGTCGATCCGGCTCGGCGTCGAGGGCAGCGGTGAAGTCGCCGATGTCCTCGTTGCCGTTGTAGAGATGCTCGGAGTGGAGCGACCACACCATCTCGACCGGGTTGCGGAGCATGGCAATCACCTTCACGCGCGGCGCGAAGGCTGCGATCTCGGGTGCCGCCTGCTCGGAGAAGAGGTACCAGACGTACGCCGTCCCGATCAGCTGCTCCGGCGCGGCCGCCGTGAAGCTGGCGAGATAGTCGTCGACCGTCATCGTGGGCCGATCGCGCACATCGAGGTCGGACCCGAAGAAGCGCATCTCCTTGCGCTCGGGCAGGAAGAGCTGGGGATGGGCGCGCAGATACTCGTACATCGCGGTGGTGCCCGACTTCGGCGCTCCGACGATCACGAAGTCCGGCCGGCGCGATGCCTCGCTCATGCGGTCGCGGCGGCGAAGAGGTCCGGCAGCTCGCGGATCAGGCGCGAGCGCGCCCACATCGGTCCGAGGCCCAGGGCGCGCAGCGCTCGATGGGCGGCCACGTCGGTGTGCGGCCCGAAGGCGACGATCCTCGGCGACGCCGATCCCGGCGCGGTCGAGCGCCACGCGGCGAGCTCGCGACCCCAGGTTTCGGCGTGCGCGCTGCAGTCGACGAGCAGGAGGTCCACCTCTGCCGCGGGCGGGAGGTGCGCCGGCGAATCGACGTGCGCCAGTGAGACGCCGGCGCGTTCGGCCGCGCCCTCGATGCGGCTCAGGATGAGGAGATCCTCGATCAGGACGATGACCCTCACGGGCGGAGCGGCCGAGGCCCCAAGCCGCCGTCGATGGGCGCGGGGCGCACGATGGGAGGAACCCGCTCATCCGGCCCCGGTGGATGCGGTGGCGCGTGGCCATACACGCCGCCGTGGTCGGTCACGAAGCGCGCGATCCGCATTGGGTAGATGCCGACCACGACCCGTGCGCGCACCTCGACCGAGAGCTCGAGCCCGATCTCGTCGCGAGCCCACATGTCCGCGATCTTCTGTGCCTCGCGCTCCGGGAGGCCGAGGTACGCGGACTCCCCGTCGCGCTCGATCCGACAGATCGCGTCCGGCTCGTCGAGGAGGAAGCGGCGCCGGATCTCCGCGATCGGCACGTAGGCCCGCGAGGTGAGGAATCGGCGGAGGCTCGAAGTGCTCGGCCGCTTGCTGCCAGTCATCGTTGGTCCGGTGAGGATAGCGTTCGGGACCCGATGCCGCAGCGCATCGGTCAGCTGCGCTCGCCGAAGAGGCTGCGCAGGATGAAGAGGACGTTGGCGGGCCGCTCGGCGAGGCGTCGCATGAAGTACGGGTACCACTCGGTCCCGTACGGAACGTAGATGCGCAGCCGGTGGCCGCGCTCGATGAGCTGGCGCTGCAGGTCGCGGCGCACGCCATAGAGCATCTGGAACTCGAATCGATCGGGGCCGATCGCGCGCTGCTTGGCCGCGCGCGTCACCGCGTCGATCATCGCCGGGTCGTGGGTCGCCACCGCGGGGTAGGCATCCGCCTCGAGGAGGGTGACGACGAGGTCGACGAACGAGGCATCGATCGCAATGCGGTCATGCCACGCGACGTCCTCGGCCTCGGCGTATGCGCCCTTGCAGATGCGAACCCGCACGCGGTCGCGCGCGAGGCGCTCCACGTCGCCCGCGGAGCGGTGGAGGTAGGCCTGGATGACCGGACCGATGTCGTGGCCCTCCGCACGAAGCTGGTCCACCACCTCGAGCGTGGCATTGGTGGTGGCGCTCGACTCCATGTCGACGCGGACGAAGATCCCGTGCCGCCCGCCGGCCTCGACAATCGGGCGCAGCACGTCGATGCATGCGTCGACGCCGAGCCCCAGGCCCATCGGGCTGAGCTTGATGCTGACGTTCGCGTCGAGACCCTCGGCGGCGATGCGCTCGATCGTGGCGACATACGTGGCCGCGGCCCGGTCCGCGGCGGCGCGGTCCTCGACGCTCTCCCCGAGGACGTCGATCGTGGCCATCGCACCGATCGCGTTGAGCGCGTGCACGGCGGTCGCCGCGTCGTCCAGCGTCGTGCCGGCGACGAAGCGGAGTGGCATGCGACGCAGGAACGGGATGCGCAGGGCCAGCCGCCCGAGCCAGCGGCGACCGGCGAGCCAGAGGAAGGACGCACGCAGGGCGGCGGCGAACATCGAGGCGATCAGCCCCCGTCGCTCGTTGGCCGGCGACCATGGCTCCAACCGCGTGCCCGCTCGACCGCGTGGCGGATCAGGTCGCGTCCGGGCAGCGGTTCGCTGCTAGGCCCGCCGGGGTCGTCATCTCGCGGGAAGGCGCGGTCGGCGAGCGTCGCCGGACCCTCGAGCGGCGCGATGTCGAGCCCGTCGATCCGAATCGTCGGCGAGCCGTGGACATCGAGCGCCAGCGCGTCCACCTCGTCGGCGAGCGCGACCAGCTGAATCGGCGTCTCGAACGCGTCCTCGGTGAGCACCTCGACGAGGCGCTGCCGGACGTCCATCAGGCGCGGGTCGCCGTCCCGGAACAGGAGCTCGACTCGCACGTCAGCTCGCGACGAAGAACGCGACGAGCGCCACCAGCGCCACGAGGGCCAGCGCGGCAGCGATCAGCAGGTGGCGGCGCTCGTGGAGCGTCGGCCCCTCGGCCAGCGACCCCGATGGCCGTCGGTCGGCACGCCCGCGCCAGGCGAGGTAGCGATCGACGTTCGCGTCGCGGTGATCACGGTGCCGGTAGCCCTGCCACGCCGGCCAGCCGATCCACCAGGCGCCGAGGCCGGTGCCGATGGCCAGCCCCAGCCAGAGCAGCGGACTCACGCGCTCCGCTCCCCCGCCGCGGCCCGGTCGACGATCCAGTGCACGCGGGTCGCGGCGACCCGTCCGGCCGGCAGCTCCCGCTCACCGGCGCGGATGGCGGCGAGCCGCGCGGCCTTGTCGGCGCCGGTGACGACGAAGAGCGCCTCGCGCGCGGCATCGAGCAGCGGATACGTCATCGTCATGCGCCACGCCGCCTGCGCCGGGGCGTAGTTGCCGACCACCCAGCGGTCGAGCTCGTCGAGGGCGGCGCTGCCGGGGAACAGGGATGCGGTGTGGCCATCCGGCCCCATGCCGAGCCACACGAGGTCGAAGGGCGGCGGCGCCTCACCACGGGCGTCGAAGGCGAGCCGGATTTCGGACTCGTAGGTGAGCGCCGCCCCGTCGAGATCGGACGACTCGGCCGCCATGCGGTGGATCCGGTCGTTGCGCACCCCGGGGAGCTGGGCGATGAGCATCTGGTACGCGACCCCGAAGTTCGACTCGGGGTGATCCGGTGGCACCGCCCGCTCGTCGCCCCAGAAGAACTCGACCGCGCTCCAATCGACGGCGCGCACACGCGGCCGGTCGAGGAGCAGCGGGTAGACCTGCCTCGGCGTGCCACCGCCCGACAGCGCCACGCGGAACACGCCGCGCTCCGCGATCGCATCGCGCGCCAGGCCCACGAATCGGTCCGCGGTCGCCTCGGCGACCATCGCGGAGTCCGGCAGGACCTCGAAGGTGGCGGCGTCGGTCATCGGTCCTCGGAGCCGGCCGGCGCGGCGGGGCTCGCAGTGCGCGCCGCGTCGAGGAAGACCGCCGCCGCCCGGAGCGCGCTCTCGAACACCGTGTCCTTGCGGTCGACCACGAGATCGGTCGAGAGGAGCTCGGCCTCGGTGAGCGGCTCCATCGTCACCGTGCGCAGCAGGGCCGTCATGCCGTCCGCATTCGTGGCGACGGTCGCGGTGTCGCCGCTGCGGTCAACGATGAACTCGGCCGCGCCGGTCTCGCCGAGCGAGCGGAGGCGGACGCTCACGAGATCCCCGGGCAGGACGTCGGTGCGCTCGACCGGCTCGAGCAGCAGGTCGATCATCTCGTAGCGCCCCTCGAGCCGGAGTCGCATCCGCCCGCCGTCGAGCGCCTCGACCGTCTGGTAGCGGCGCCAGCCGAGCCGCGAGGCGATCCAGCCCGCGTAGAGGAGCGCCTGGCTCATGGGACTCGCCACGCCGGGCGCCACGTCGGCCGCGTCGGCCTGGCGGCGGCGCCGGCCGCGGGAGGGCGGCACCGCGTAGCGGATGATCAGCCGCGACAGGTTCGGCAGGTAGCGCCGGAAGCGGGACGCATCGAAGAACTGCGCGGTCAGCTCCTGCCACCAGCCGAGCCGTCGCCACGCGAGGTCGCCGACGCCGCTCCGCCGCCGCACGCCGGCGAGGCGCCGCATCCCGACGAGGAGGTCGTCGAAGTCCGACGAGTCGACGATCAGCCGATCGCCGAGCTCGACGAGCTGGTCGAACACGCCGTCCCCGAACGGCGGGTGCCCCGGCCACCAGACGTGGATCGGCAGGTCGTGGATGAGGAGTGGCGCGACGATGCCGTCGAGATGCTCCGCCGCCTCGCCGTGGACGCCGAGCACGACCTCCTCGTAGCAGACGCGCTCCTCCCCGCCATCGGCGGTGGGATGGCAGTGCGTGCTGATCCGCGCGTCGATCGCCTCGCTCGGCGACTCCGGGTCCGCGACGAGGACGATCGCGCGACTCGGGTGCCGGGTCCCAAGGCTGAGCATCGTGCGCACCACCCGCTCGGCGGCGGCCTCATCGACGACGACCACGATGAGGTTGAGAACCGATGCCCGCGCGTGGAGCAATCCCTTCTCGGCCATCGATCCGCTCGCGTCGGCCTTGGGCTGGCTCGCGACGTTCCACAGCTCGCCGAGCCGCGTGCCGATGGCCGACACGGTCGTGTCGTTCGCCTCCCAGACCGGGGTCGCGAGCGTCTCGGCCTCCCCGAAGCGCATGAGGTGGCGGTGGACCGCCTGCTCCCGCTCCGCCCGACGCCGCGGGGTGAGCGAACGTGGCTTCGCGCGCCCCTTCGCCGCCCGTGCGGTCGTCACGGGCGCCGCCACGCGCGGCCGTCGCGCTCGAGCAGCTCGTCGGCGCCCGGCGGTCCCCACGTGCCCGCCCCGTAGAAGTGGAGCGGCCCGCCCTCCCCGCGCTCCCAGGTGCGCAGGATCGGGTCGAGGATCTCCCACGCCCGCTCCACCTCGTCGTTGCGGGTGAAGAGGCTCGCGTCACCGACCATCGCGTCGAGGAGGAGCGTCTCATACGCATCGGGCGAGTCGACCGCGAAGCTCGACCCGTAGCGGAAGTCCATGTTCACGCTCCGGATCTGGAGGCCCTGGCCGGGGACCTTCGCGCCAAAGCGGAGAAGGATCCCCTCGTCCGGCTGGACGCGGATGGCGAGGATGTTCGGCTCGATCTGCGGCGTGCCGGTCCGGGCGAACAGCGCCAGCGGCGCGCGGCGGAACTGGACGCTGATCTCCGTCGCGCGGGTGGGCATCGCCTTGCCGGTGCGCAGGTAGAAGGGCACGCCGGCCCAGCGCCAGGAGTCGATCGCGAGCTTGAGCGCGACGTATGTCTCGGTCTGCGAATCCGGCGCCACCTCGTCCTCGTCGCGGTAGCTGATGAGCTTCCGGCCCTCCACCCAGCCGGACACGTACTGTCCGCGCACCGTCGCCGCGGCCACCTCGCCGGGCGTCATCGGCTTGACGGCGCGGAGGACCTTGAGCTTCTCGTCGCGGAGGTCCTCCGCCTTGAACTCGACCGGCGGCTCCATCGCGAAGACTGCCATCAGCTGGAGGCCGTGGTTCTGGACGATGTCGCGCATCGCGCCGGTCTGGTCGTAGAACTCGCCGCGTCCCTCAAGCCCCACCGTCTCGGACACGGTGATCTGCACGCTGTCGATGTAGCGGCGGTTCCAGATCGGCTCGAAGAGGCCGTTCCCGAAGCGGAAGACGGCGAGGTTCTGGACCGTCTCCTTTCCCAGGTAGTGATCGATGCGATAGACCTGGTCCTCGTCGAAGACGGCACCGATCTCGCGGTTCAGCCGGCGCGCGCTCTCGAGGTCGGAGCCGAACGGCTTCTCGACGATGACGCGCGTCCAGCCGCCCTTCGAGCGCCGCCCCCCGGAGTGCGCCAGGCCCGCCTCGGAAAGACGCTCGACGATCTCGGGGTAGATGTTCGGCGGCACCGCGAGGTAGAAGAGCCGGTTCCCCGCCGTCCCGCGGTCGCGGTCGATGCGATCGAGCCGCTTCGCGAGCTCGATGTAGGCGCGCGGGTCGTCGAGGTCGCCGCGGTGGTACTCGATGTTGCGGCTGAACGAGCGCCAGATCGACCGCTTCGCCGGCTTGTTGCGGCTGAACTTGTCGATCCCCTTCCGCAGGTGCTCGCGGAACTGCTCGTCGGTCAATTCGCGGCGCGCGAAGCCGACGACGCTGAACTCGGCGGGCAGGAAGCCGCCCAGCATGAGGTTGTAAAGCGCCGGCCCCAGCTTGCGCTCGGTGAGGTCGCCGGTCGCACCGCAGATCACCATCGTGCACGGCTCCGGCTTGCGCTCGAGCTGGAGCCCCTCGCGCAGGGGGTTGGCGCGCCGCTCGCCGGCGCGATCGCCGTTGAGCTCGGGCCGCTCGGAGAGCGGCGTGTCGGGCTCGGTGACGCTGCGGGCGGGAGCCGATCGGGTCGTCATCGGCCTATGAGGATCCTTCCTCGCGTTCGACCACGTGGCCGCCGAACTCGTTGCGCAGCGCCGCCAGGACGCGATCGGTGAACGAGTCGGGCTCGCGGCGGCTCCGGAAGCGCTGGATGAGGCTCAGGGTGATCACCGGGGCGGGGACGTCGTGATCGATCGCGTCGAAGACCGTCCAGCGCCCCTCGCCCGAGTCGGCGACGAAGCCCTTGATCTGCTCGAGGTCGTTCCCCTCCTTCGTGAACGCGTCGCCCGCCAGGTCGAGGAGCCACGAACGAATGACCGATCCGTTCTGCCACATCCGGGCGACCGCGGCGAGGTCGAGCTCGAAATCGCTGGCGTGGAGGATGTCGAAGCCCTCCCCGTACGCCTGCATCACCCCGTACTCGATGCCGTTGTGGACCATCTTCACGTAGTGGCCCGCGCCTGCCGGGCCGCAGTAGAGGTAGCCGCCCTCGGGGGCCATCGTCTTCAGCATCGGCTCGATGACATCGAACGCCTCGCGCTTGCCGCCGATCATGGTGCAGAAGCCGACCGTGAGGCCCCAGACGCCGCCCGACACGCCGAAGTCGAGCCACCCGATGCCCTTCTCGGCAAGCTGCTCCGCCCGGCGCTGGGAATCGTGGAAGTTGCTGTTGCCGGCGTCGATGATCACGTCGCCCGGCTCGAGGATTGCGGCGAGCTGGTCGATCATCTGCTGCGTGGCATCGCCGGATGGCACGCTGATCAGGACGTGGCGCGGCGCGGCGAGCATCTCGCGCAGCCGCTCGACCGGCTCGGCGACGGTGATCCTGCCACCGTTCTCCGGCTCCGCCGCGACATCGATTGCCACCTGCTCGGTGCGATTCCAGGCGACCACGTCGTGGCCGCCACGGGCAAGGCGCCGCGCCATGCCGGCTCCCATGCGTCCGAGTCCGCAGATCCCGATCTGCATCCGTGCCTCCGCTGCTGTGCGCGTGTCCGACGCCCGGTCAGCTGCCGAGCGCGTCGCTGATGATGGCCTCCAGCCGCTCGGCAAGGGTCGCCGAGCTAGCACCGTGGAGCCGGAGGGCACGTCGACCGCGCTTCTGGAGCGAGGTGAGGTCGCCCAGCGCCTGGGCAGTGATGAGCGTGCCGAACGACTCGTCCCAGCCGGGAATCGGCAGGTCACGCTCCGGGTCGGCGGTGAGCTGAAGGAAGACGCCACTCGGCGGGCCGCCCTTGTGAAGCTGGCCGGTCGAATGGAGGAAGCGCGGCCCGAAGCCGAGGGTCGTCGCGACGCCGAGCGCGTCGCGGACGCGGCTGCGCACGCGCTCGAGGCGTGCCGCCGTCGCGTCATCTGGTGGCAGGTAGGCGAGGATGGCGAGGTAGTCGCTCGAGCCGAGGAGGCTCAGGAGCTGGCGCACCGCACCGTCGACCGCCACCGGGCTGTCGCCCAGGACGGCGGGGTCGGCATACGCCGCGAGCCCCTCACCGGCGACGATCGGCGCCGCACCCGGGAGCGCGCCGTTCGCGCGATACGCCTCGAGCAGGGCCTTCGTCGCATCCTTGCTCTCCTGGACGTTCGGCTGGTCGAACGGGTCGATGCCGAGCACGAGGCCCGCCATTGCGGTCGCGACCTCCCAGCGGATGAACTCCGCGCCGACGTCGTACGCGTCACGCAGCTCGAGCCGCTGGCCGCTGATGCCGGCGCGGGCCAGCTGGGCGGCGAGGTCGCTGAGCCGCGTGTCCGGATCGTCGGCCATGGTCACGACCACGACATACCGATCCGCCCCGTACGCCTCGGCCGCGCCGAGCGGCTCACGCACGATCGGAACGATCCCGGTGCCCGCCTTGCCGGTGCTCTCGGCGACGAGCTGCTCGATCCAGTCGCCAAGTGGGGCGAGCCGATCCGAGGTGAGGATCGTGAGCTTGTCGGCGCCGGCGAGCGCCGCCTCACCGATCGCCGCGCCGAGCGCGAGCCCCGGGTTGTCGGTGCCGGGACGCCGGCATGCCTCGGCCATCTCGCTCGCGCGGGCGAGGAGCGTCGCGAGGTCGACGCCGGCGAGCGCCGCCGGCACGAGGCCGAACACGCTGAGCGCGGAATACCTCCCGCCGACGTCGGCCCGGCCGGACACGATGGCGCGGAACTCCTGGGCGCGCGCGAGGTCGGCGAGCGGGGTGTCCGGATCGGTGATGGCGACGAAGTCGAGCGCCGGCGCGTCGGCCGCCCTGGCGGCCAGGAAGGCGTTCGGCTCGGTCGTGGAGCCGGACTTGCTCGAGACGCAGAAGAGCGTTCGCGCGCTCGTGGCCCACGAGCGGAAGCCGCGGACCACGTCGGGATGCGTGCTGTCGAGAATCCGAAGCTCCAGCGCGCCCTCCCGCGGCGCCCCGCCGGGGCCGGCGAAGAGGTGCGCGAAGAGGTCGGGCGCCAGCGAGCTGCCGCCCATGCCGAGCACCGCCGCGCGCCCGTATCCGTCCTCGCGTACGTCGCGCGCGAGGTGCTCGAGCTCGGCGACCCGCCCGGTCATCTCGCCGGGCAGGTCGAGCCAGCCCAGCCACGCGGCGAGCTCGGCGGGCGGCTTGTCGCTGGCGGCCCACAGGGAGCCGTCCTTCGCCCACAGGCGCTCGGCGACCCGCTCCCGCTCGAACGTCGCGAGCCGCTGCGCGATCGCGTCGCCGAGGGCGTCGCTCATGCCGGGGTGAGGGCGTTGCGCTGGCTCTCGATCGACGCCAGCAGATCGTCGAACGATTTCGCGAAGGCGGCCACGCCCTCGGTGATCAGCTCATCGGTGATCGAGCGCATCGTCATCCCCTGCGCCTCGACGGTCCGGATCGCCAGGCGCGCAGCGTCGACGTCGCTGTCGAGCGTGCGATCCACGCGGCCGTGGTCGAGGAAGGCGTCGATCGTCTCGATCGGCATCGTGTTGACCGTCTCCGGCCCGATGAGCTCCTCCACGTACAGCACGTCGCGGTAGGCCGGGTTCTTCGTGCTCGTGCTCGCCCACAGGCAGCGCTGGACCTGGGCGCCGGCGGCGCGCAGGTCGGCGAACTCGTTGCCGGTGAAGATGTCGAGGTAGGACTGGTAGGCGAGCTTTGCGTTCGCCACCGCGGCACGCCCTCGCGCCTCGAGCGCCTCGCGCGTGCCGAGCTCGTCGAGACGCTTGTCGATCTTCGTGTCGACGCGGCTGACGAAGAAGCTGGCAACCGATGCCTGGCGGCGCAGGTCGGCGCCCTCGGCGTGCCGTCGGCGCAGGCCGGCGATGTAGGCCCGCGCGATGCGCTCGTAAACCTCCACGCTGAACATGAGCGTCACGTTGAGGTTGATCCCGTCCGCGATCGCCTGCTCCACGGCCGGGATGCCGGCCTCGGTGGCGGGGATCTTGATGAAGACGTTCGGGCGGTCGACGCGCGCCCACAGCTCACGGGCGCGGCGCACGGTGCCCTCGGTGTCATCGGCCCATGCCGGCTCGACCTCGATGCTCGCGAAGCCATCGGTCCCGCCGGAGGCGTCGTGGACGGGGCGCAGGTGGTCGCACGCGTCCTGGATGTCGTGCACCGCGATCTGCTCGAAGATGCGCTCGTTCGCGCTCCCCGCCTCGAGCTCGCGCCGGATGAGATCGTCGTAGCGCCCGCTCGCGACCGCCTTGGCGAAGATCGTCGGATTGCTCGTCAGGCCCCGGATCCCCTTGGCGATGAGCTTGTCGAGCTTGCCGCTCTCGATGAGGTCACGGTCGATGAAGTCGATCCACGGGCTCTGGTCCTGCTCCGCATGCAGCTGCTGGAGCGTGTTCCGCGCCCCATCGTCATCCCTCTCGGTCACGCGATCCGCCTCCCGGTGCTGGTCGACCCGGGCCGCCTGGCGCCGGTCTTCGTCTGCTTCGCTCACGCCTTTGAACTCCTCATTCCCGACGTCGTGCGCCGACTTCGACGGGCGAGCGACCCGCGGCCAGCTCCCCGACGAGCGTCCGCGCCGCGGCGGCGATGTGATCCGCGTCGATTCCGGCCGCGGCGAGCAGCTCGGCCGGCGTCCCGGAGCCGGGCATGAGCCGCACCGCCAGCTTGTCGACGCGCGCGGTGGCACCCG
>JBBQMC010000052.1:0-13688 GCA_038328565.1 Candidatus Limnocylindria bacterium | reverse complement strand
CCGTACGCGATACCGGCGATTGCATCAACGGTTCGCAGCGGCGGTTCCTTCGGGGCGTTTCTTGTGCCCGGAATTTACGCGTCTCGACTGAGCTCACGGCGCAAGCGGCGGACCACCTCCGCGGTCTCTTCGTCCGGCCCGTGACCCGGCTCGGACGACGGCCCGGCGAAGGTACCGAACTGGCGATCGCCGGCATCGCCGAGACCCGGCACGATGTAGCCGCGATCGTTGAGCTCGCGGTCGACCGCGCCAACGTGGATGTCGACATCGGGGTGCGCGCCGGACAGGGTGGCGACGCCTTCCGGGGCCGCGATGAGCGACACCTGCTTGATGCGCGCCGCGCCCCACGCCTTGAGGATGTCGACCGTCGCGGCCGCGGAGCCGCCGGTGGCGAGCATCGGGTCGAGGATGAGACACACCTGGACCGTCGCCGCGTCGGGCAGCTTGTTGTAGTACTCGACCGGCTTCAGGCTCCGCTCGTCGCGGTAGAGGCCGATGTGCCACACCTCTGCCGACGGCATCAGCTCAAGCATGGCGTCGACCATGCCGAGCCCGGCACGGAGGACCGGCACCAGGCCGACGCGAGGCTCGAGCTCGGCGCCGTCGAGGACCTCGAGCGGCGTCTCGACGGATCGAGGCTGGAGCGACAGGTCGCGCATCGCCTCGTAGCCGAGCAGCCAGGTCAGCTCGCGCACGAGCTCGCGGAACTTCTTCGGCTCGGTCGAGACGCCGCGAAGGATCGACAGCTTGTGCGCCACCAGCGGATGGTGGCTGACGTGGAGATTGGCCGGCGCGTCAGGCATCGGCGCGCATTCTAGTCCGCCGCAGCCGGGCGGCGATGATCGCCGTGCCGTGCGGGCACTATCGTGCGGTTTGGTGCTTGCTGCTAGGCTATCGGTCCTTGCGGGGCGATCCGTGCTCGGTCGCGATGACCCGTTGCGTCCCACATCGCCGCTCAGCAGGAGGAGCACCAAACAGCATGGTCTTCGGATCGAAGCGTGAACAGCGCCCGGATGGGCTCACCCGCGAGGACGTCGTGGGCAACCTGTATCCAGAATCCCTCAGCAGCGAGGTCGATGTGACGCCGACACCGAATGAGCCCTCGTTCCGCCGCGACGCCGGCAACGAGAGCGTGATCGATCCCCATGCCCGCTTCAACGGCAAGTACGTGAGCGATCGCGACCTGCGGATCGAGGGCGAGGCGCAGGGCGAGATCGAGTGCCAGGGCACCCTGATCATCAGCCCTCAGGCGCGCGTCCGCAGCGCGATAAAGGCGCACAACGTCGTCATCAACGGCGACTACGAGGGCGACGTCGACTGCGGCGGTCGCTTCGAGATCGGCTCGACCGGCCGGGTCAAGGGCAATATCAAGACCCAGGTGCTGGTCATCAAGGAAGGCGCCCACTGGGAAGGCGGCGTCACGATGACGCGTGAGGCCGGCGCCCGTCCCGCAGCGCAGAGCGGCAACCAGCCGGCGGCGGTCCCGGTGCGCGGCCAGGGTGGTGGCCAGGGCAACCAGGCCCAGGGCAGCATCTTCAGCAAGCAGGATCGCGAGGCCGCTCCGGCCGGCGAGCGGTCCGCCGAGGGCAGCTGACGCTAATCCCCGCGTAGCGTCGCGCCCGCGCACGTGGCTCGCAGCGCGCGGGCGGCGGCGCCCCCCGTGCTCGTCGAGGTCCTCCGCGGCGGTCGGGTCGAGTCCCGGCACCGCGGCGCCGCGGTCGCGGCAGCGCCTGACGGCTCGCTGGTGGCAACCGTTGGCGACCCGGACCACTTCATCTTCGCGCGCTCATCGGCGAAGCCGTTCCAGCTCGCCCCGTTCGTGGCCTCCGGACGCTTTGACAGCTATGACCTCGGGCCTGAGGCGCTCGCCATCATGGCCGCCAGCCACTCCGGCGAGGATCGCCACGTCCGCACCGTGCAGGAGGTTCTGCGTCGTGGCGGCGTGAGCGCGGCGGCTCTCCAGAACCAGGTGCACGCCCCCTACGACGCCGAGACGGCGCGGCGCATGATCCGCGACGGCGAGGCGCCTTCCGCAATCCGTGGGAACTGCTCTGGCAAGCACGTCGGGATGCTCCTCTTCGCCAAGGCCTCCGGCTGGCCGCTCGACTCGTACTGGCATCCTGACCATCCAGTCCAGCGCCTGGCGCTCGAGACGGTGTCCGCGGTGTCCGACGTGCCCATCGAGTCGATCGTGACCGCCACGGACGGCTGCGGGGTGGTGACGTTCGGGATGCCGTTGCGCGGGCTCGCGATCGCGTATGCGCGCCTCGCCGATCCGTCGGCCGTGGCCGACGGCCCGCTCTCCGACGCGCTGCGCCGCATCCGCGACGCGATGATGGCCCACCCCGAGCTCGTCGCCGGGGAGCACCGCCGGATCGACACCGCGATCATGCGCGCCTTCCCGCGCCGGATCGTGAGCAAGGGCGGCGCCGAGGGGGTGCTCGCCATGGGCCTGCCGCCGGGCGCGCTGCCCGAGCGTGCGCCGTACGGCGACGGACCGATCGGCGTGGCCGCCGTGGTGGAGGATGGCAATGCGGCCGGACGTGCCGGCGACGTGTCCGCGGTCGAGCTGCTGCGCCAGCTCGGCCTCGTGGAGGCAGAGCTGCCCGCCGGCCTCGAGCCGTATGCGCATCCGCCGATCGTCGACCCGCGCGGCGATGTGGCGGGCGAGATGCGCCCCGCGTTCCGCCTCAGCCGGGCCGGCTGAGCATGCGCCGCCGCTTCGGGGTCCCGAGCCTCGGGACGGATTCGGGCCGCTGGCAGGTCGCCTTCTTCGTCGTCGGCACCGCCTACCTCGTCTTCCTCTTCCTCGAGAAGCTCGCGACCGTGATCGCCGGCTTCTCGACGATCCTCATCGTCGTCTTCCTCGCCTGGCTGCTGGCGTTCGTCCTCTCACCGCTGGTCGGCCTGCTCGAGGGGCGGCTCGGCTGGTCACGCGGCGTCGCGTCCGGGGTTGTCTTCCTCGCCACCCTCGTCGGCGGCGGGCTCGGGCTCTTCGTGCTCGGCACGCTCGTCGGCAGCCAGATCGGCCAGCTCACCGGCGAGTTCCCGCAGACACGGGCGCAGATCGAGGCGACGCTGAGCGGCTGGCAGGAGTCGATCCACCTCGGCCGCTTCCAGCCGGACCTCATCGGCCTGTTCAACGACCTCGTCGCCCAGGTGCAGCGCACGTTCACCTCCGCCCTCGGCGACGCGCCCAGAATCGGGGTCGCCGTTGTCGGCAACCTGGTCGTGATCCTGATCCTCAGCCTCTACATGGTCCTCGACTCCCACAAGATCCTGCGCGGCATCAATCGCCTCATCCCGGACCGCTACGACGACGAGGCCGACCTCCTCGAACGGAGCGTGGCGCGGGCCTTCGGCGGCTTCCTGCGCGCACAGGTGATCCTCGCCGGCATCCAGGCCGTCCTCGTCCTCGCGCTCGGCCTCGCGATCGGCCTGCCGTACCTGGTCCTCATCGTGGCCGTGTCGAGCGTCTTCATGCTCGTCCCGTTCTTCGGCCCGCCGCTCGCCCTCGTCCCGCCGCTCGTGGCGACGGCGATCTACCAGCCGGGCTGGATCCTCGTGGCCCTGCCCGTGCTGCTCGTATCGCAGACGGTGGTCGTGAACTGGCTCCAGCCGCGGCTCATGCACGGCGCGCTCGGCCTCCATCCGCTGCTCGTGCTCGTCGGTCTGCTCGTCGGAGCGCAGGTGGCGGGGGTGTGGGGCGCGCTGTTCGGCATCCCCGTCATCGCGGTCATCAACACCTTCGTGACATATGCGGTGAACCTCGCCATCCTCCGCGACACCGCGGAGGTCGAGGCTGCGGACCTGCTCGAGGAGGCGCGCCGCGAGGCGCCCGCCGACGCCCCGGTCGAAGAGATCGTGGCGCTCGCGGCCGAGAAGGCCGAGGAAGCCCACGACGAGGCGCGCGCGGAGGAGGCCGCCGACGACCTGTCCGCTACCCAGCTCGCCCTCGCCCGGGCACAGGCCGAAGCCGCCGCCCGGCTCGCCGACACGACCGACGAGCTGCGCGCCACGAGCCGCGTCACCCGCGACGCCGCGGACGAATCGCGCGACGCGGCGGCCGAGTCGCGCGAGGCCGCGGTCGAGACCCGCGAGGCGGCCGCCGAGATCCGCGAGGTGGCCGACACGATCCGCGGCGACGAGGATTCCGGGCCGTCGGACGCCGACGCCCCGGCCTGACCTCGGTCTAGAGCAGCCCGCGCACGAGATCGGCGACGCGGAGCAGGAGCGGCGCGAGGACCAACGCCGGCAGGAAGCTCGCCACCCGCACGGCCTTGAGGTTGAGGAGCCGGAGCGCCAGGCCGAGCAGCACGATCCCGCCCACCGCGGTGATGCCCAGGATCGTCCGCGCATCCATCACGTCGCGGAGCGAAAAGGCGCCGGCGGCGATCGAGCCCTGGACCACGAGGATGGTGAGCGCCGAGAGGTAAACACCGGCGCCCGCGGCGGCCGCGAAGCCGATGCTCGTCACGCCATCGAGGAGCGCCTTGACCGCGAGCAGCGACGTGTCGCCGGTCAGCCCGTTCGCCAGCGAGCCGAGGATCGTCAGCGGCCCAACGCAGAACACGAGGCTCACCGTCACGAACGGCTCCGCCACCCGCGAGCCGCTCCCTTCGCCGGGTGCCAGGCGGCGCTGGAACCAGGAGCCGAGCGCCTCGATCCCATCCTCGAGCCGCAGCAGCTCGCCGATCGCCGCGCCCGCAAGCAGCCCGCCGAGGACGGCGAGCTCGTCGCCGGGCAGCGCGGCCGGGTCGGTGAAGACGCGGAGGCCCATCGAGGTACCGATGACCGCGGTGAAGAGCCCGATCCCCGCGGTTAGGGTGGCGCCGATGCGGTCCGGAATGCGCGAGCCGACGAGGACACCGAGTGTCGTCCCGATGAGGACGGTGGCGGCGTTGAGGAGGGTGCCGGTCAGGAACATGGAGGCCACAGGGTACGGCCGGCCGTGCCGGCGACGCGTCAGCTGACCGCGGCGACTCCGTCGACCAGCGGCTCCAGCCCGCGCGCGGCGAGGCGCTCGATCACCGCTCGCAGCTCGTCGATCGTGTCGCCTCCGGCGAGGCGATGCCACTCGAGCAGGCAGAGCGCGAGGTGGAGCGGCAGGTCCAGCGTGCGCCACGCGCGGGCCGCGGCCGCGTAACCGGCGCCCGCGGCCCGCGATCCGTCGAGCGCAGCGAGCCCGGCGGCGAGGGTTTGCCATGTCGCCTCAGCCGCACGGCCGCTGACGTGGAGGGCCTCGAGATCGGCGAGGGCCGCGCGCAGTTCGTCCGCAGCGCGATCCCAGGCTCGGGCGCGAGCGCGCAGCGTCAGGGCGCGGAAGCGCTCGGCGCCGAGGGCCACCCCCGCCACCGCCTCGGCCCGCGTGGCGGCCTCGTCGAAATCGCCGGCGAGCAGCGCCCGCCATGCACGCGCATGGTCGAGCGTCGCGGCGTCCTGGGGATCGGTCGTGGGGTCGATCGGGCCGAGCGCCTCGATGGCGGCCAGCGGATGCGCGGCGCCGCGCAGGAGCTGGATCGTCGCGATGCTGCCCGCGAGATCGATGCGGTAGGCGGCGCTGATCGGCTGCTCGTCGAACCGCGCCTGCGTTGCCAGGGCCCAATCCCAGTCGCCGGTGTCGATGGCGGCGAGGCAGCCGAGCTCTGCCATCTGCACCGCCCAGTCGAGCATCCCGATCCGCGACGCCAGCTCGCCGCCCTCGCGGGCGATCTCCAGGGTGCGGCGCGGGTCGTCGACCACCTCCAGCCATGCCAGGTTGTTACGCGCCCGGAGCTCCGCCGTCTGGAGGCCCTCGGCGCGCGCCTCCTCGACCGCAGCGCGCAGGTCCGCGAGCCCGCCTGCCTCGTCGCCGTCGCGGAATCGACCGGTCCCGACCGTGACGAGGGCGTCGACCGCGATCGCGCCGATGCCGTTCCGCCGCGCGAGCTCGAGCGCTCGCCCGCCCCAGCGGACTGCCTCGCGATCGCGTCCCACGAGGAGGTGCGCGCGTGCCAGCTGGCCGATCAGCTCCGCGGCGGCCGGCGACGCGTCGTCGGACCCGGCGTCGATCGCCGCCTCGAGCTCCGCGAGCGCGGCGGCGTTCTGGTGCGCCATGAGCAGCACGCTCGCCAGCTCGGCACGGTATCGGTCGCGGTTCGGCGCTGCCGTGCCGCTGGCACTGCGGGCGACGAGCTCGCGCAGATGGGCCTCCGCGATGGCGAGCCGCCCTGCGCGGCGCGCGGCGTTCGCGGTCTCCTCCAGCAGCTCGTCCCGCTCGCCGTCGTCGACCGGCATTGCCAGCGCCCGCTCGAGGTTGTCGAGCGCCCGCTCGGGCGCGTGGAGCGTCAGTGCGCGACGCGCCGCCTGCCGCAGCAGCGTGCCGGCGCGGGGAGCAATCGACGGTGCGTCGGGATGCGACGGATCGGCGCCATATGCCGCCGCCAGGTGCGCTGCCGTCGCCTCGACGAGGTCCTCGTCGCCCACCGCGGCGTAGTGCGCGGCCGCCGCCAGGTGTGCGGCCTGCCGCTCGCTGCGGGAGAGGGTGCGATACGCAAGCTCGCGGACCAGATCCTGCACGAACGCCACCTGCCGGCCCACCGGGGAGCGAAGCTCGTCGTCGTAGGCGAGCATCTCGCGGTCGACGAGCGATGCGACCCGCCGCTGCAGCTCTGCGCCGTGGATCCCCGTGACGGCGCCGAGCGCCTCCGGCGAGAAGCGGCGCCCAAGCATGGCCGCGGCGCGCAGCACGGACCGCTCCGGCGTCGGCAGGGCGTCGATGCGCGCGGCGAGCAGGCCGTGCAGCGAATCCGGGACGTCCGAATCGGCGAGGGGGCCGGCCAGGCGGTATGCCCCCTGGATCGGCACGAGCTGGCCGCGGTCGATGAGCATCCGCGTCAGCTCGACGGCGTAGAGCGGGACGCCGCCGGCGCGCTCGAGGATGTGGCGCAGCGCCGCTGCCGGTATGCCCTGGGCACGCCCGGCGAGGAGCTCGCGCATCGCCGTATCGGGGAGCCGGTCGAGGCGAAGGGCGGTGAACGAGCGCTGTGCCGCGCCCCACGTGGGTCGCGCGTCGAGCAGCTCGGGACGCGCGAGGGTCAGGACGAGGATCGGGTGGTCGCGGGTCCAGGTCCCGAGGTGCTCGATGAAGTCGAGCAGGCCCGCATCGGCCCATTGGAGGTCCTCGAACACGAGGACCGTAGGAGCCTCGTCTGCGAGGCGCTCGAAGAAGCGCCGCCAGGCGGCGAACAGCTCCTCGCGCTCGTATGGCTCGGCCGCGTCCGGATCGAGCAGGACGGCGAGTCGCGCCTCCACCCACGCTCGCTCCTCCGGATCGCGGAAGAGCTCCGCGAGCGCGGTCGCCAGCTGGCGGCGCGCGACCTCCGCCTCCGCGTGCTCGGCGACGCCGCAGCGCCGCCGGACGATCTCGCCCACGGCCGCGAACGCTATGCCGCTGCCGTAGGCCGGGGCGCCGCCCGTCTGCCACTCGACCCGGGGGGCCCGGTCGCGGACGGCGCGCTCCAGCTCCCAGGCGAGGCGGCTCTTGCCGATACCGGCGATCCCGAGCACCGATGCCATGCGCCCCCGACCCTCCGCGGCGGTCGCGTCGAAGAGGCCGATCAGCTCGCGCAGCTCCGCGTCGCGGCCCACGAACGCGCCTGCGTGACCGGCGCCCCGGCCACCCCCGGGTCGGTCGCCGAGCACCGCGGTGAAGGCGGCGATCGGCGCGGCCTTGCCCTTCAGCCGGAGCGGGCCGGCCGGCGCGAAAGCGATCCCAGCGACATCGCCTACGGCGTGCTCGGTCCGCTCGTCAACGATGACGGTCGCGCGTGCCGCCACGGCCTGGAGGCGGGCCGCGGTGTTGATGACATCTCCGCTGACAAGGCCCTGCCCCTCGGCCATCCCGACGGCCGCCTCCCCGGTTGCCACCGCGGCGCGCGCGGCAAGGCGCTCGCCGGCCGCCGAGCCGGTGAGCTGTCCGACCGCGACAACGAGTTCGAGCGCCGCGCGGACTGCACGCTCGGCATCGTCCTCGTGGGCCACCTGCGCGCCCCACACCGCGACCACCGCGTCACCGATGAACTTCTCGACGGCCCCGCCGTAGACCGCCACCGTCCGGCGCGCCACCTCGAAGTAGCGCGACTGGACGGCGCGCACCTCCTCCGGGTCGAGCGACTCGGCGAGGCCGGTGAAGTTCTCGAGGTCGGCGAACAGCACGCTCACCCGCCGCCGTTCCGCACCGAGCGTCGCGCGCTCGACGGAGACCGTGGCCGCCTCGGGCACGGGCATCGTGCGCCCGCAGGCCGTGCAGAAGCGCGCGCCGAGTGCCACATCGGCGCTGCAATGCGGGCAGGTCGCGGTCAGCCGGCCGCCGCAGCTCGCGCAGAAGCGGGCGAGCTCCGGGTTGTCGGCGTCGCATGCGGGGCAGCGCATCGGTCAGGCCCCGGCGTCGGGCTCCTTGTGGATCATCTGCCCGGCCTGGGCGCCGTCCTCGATGATGAGGGCGCGCATGATCGACTTGGCGAGCGTCGCGTCGTGGTTGATGACGTACGTCCCGATATGGCGGTTGCCTTCCGGGAAGCCGTCGACGCTGCCGATGATGCCTTCCACCTCGCCCGCCATCGCCTGGTGCGGCTTGTGGATGTACCACTCCGCCTCGCGGAAGCTGCTCTTGAGCTGCACGTACGAGACGCTGAAGGGCGCGTCGAGGAACTCCCGGATGGCCGGATCGCGCTGCGCCTCCTCGGTGAACAGCTCCGGATCATTGAGCCGCACGATGGTGTTGTATCCCTCGTCGGGGCCATAGCCGTTCGATGCGCCATCGGGGAACTGGTTGTACAGGTCGTTCGGGCTGAAGCCGTCGTCGCCGTAGGTGACCATGCTCGGGGGTCCTCCACACTCGGCCGTAGGCAGCCGATCATATGCACGACGATCGGCGGTGCCTAGCCCCGGGCATCGCCTGCTACGATCGCTGGCCATGAGCCTCACCTCGCCGGACGGACGGCCGATCCGGGTGCGGATGGCGCCGAGCCCCACCGGCCCGCTCCACATCGGTACCGCGCGCACCAGCCTGTACAACTTCCTCACCGCGCGCCACGAGGGCGGCACCTACGTGCTGCGCATCGAGGACACCGACGCGGCGCGCAACACGGTCGAGTTCGAGCGCGACATCATCGACAACCTCCACTGGCTCGGGATCACGTGGGACGAGGGCCCGCAGGTCGCGGGCGGGGTCAACGTGGGCGACCTCGGCCCGTACCGCCAGAGCCAGCGCATGGACCGATATGCGGCCGAGGCGGAGCGGCTCGTCGCCGCCGGCAGCGCGTACCGCTGCTACTGCACGCCCGAGGAGCTCGAGGCGGTCCGACGCGCGCAGGACGCCGCGAAGGAGCCGCCGCGCTACAACGGCCGCTGCCGCTCGCTCTCCGCCGACGAGCGCGCGACATTCGAGGCGGAGGGGCGACGCTCGGCGATTCGTTTCGCCGTGCCCCCGGAGACGATCCGCTTCCATGACCTGATCCGCGGCGACGTGGAGTTCGACAACGCGCTCCTCGGCGACTTCGTGATCGTGCGCGCCGACGGCGTGCCGCTCTACCACTTCGTGGTGGTGATCGACGACGAGGCGATGGCGATCTCCCACGTCATCCGCGGCGAGGACCACCTCAGCAACACGCCGAAGCACATCGCCCTCATCCGCGCCCTCGGCTACCGCGAGCCGGTGTTCGGCCACATCCCGCTCATCCTCAACGCCGATCGCTCGAAGATGAGCAAGCGCAAGTCGCAGACATCGGTAAGCGCGTATCGCGAGCAGGGCTACCTGCCGGAGGCGATGGTGAACTTCCTCGCCTTCCTCGGCTGGTCACCGGGCACGGTGGAGGAGATCTTCACCCTCGAGGAGCTCGCCGCGCGGTTCGAGATCGAGAAGGTCCACAAGGCCGGCGCCGTGTTCGACGCGGAGCGCCTCGACCACCTCAACGGCCTCTACATCCGCGCCCTGACCGACGAGCAGCTTGCGCTGCGGCTGCGGCCATTCGTGCCCGAGGCGATCGACGATGTCTCGCTGCTGCGGGTCGTGCCGCTCGTGAAGGAGCGCCTCGTCCGCCTGGGCGATGCGACCGAGCTGCTCGCCTTCCTCAGCGAGACCGATGCCGAGGTGGCGGCCCACTATGCCGCCGACGAGCTGGTGCCGAAGAAGGCGGACGCCACCGCCACCGGCGATGCCCTCGCCCGCGCGCGCGCCGCGCTCGAGGCACTGGATCCTGCCGACTTCAGCGCCGAGGTGATCGAGGCGCGCTGTCGTGCCGCCGCCGACGAGCTGGGCTGGAAGGCGGGCGACTTCTTCCGTCCGCTGCGCCTGGCGGTGACCGGGCGGGCGGTCACGCCGCCACTCTTCGGCTCGATGGAGCTGCTCGGCCGCGAGGTGACCCTGGCGCGGGTCGACGGCGCGCTCGGGAAGCTCCAGCCCGTGGCCGGCGGACGATGAGCGACTGGCGACCGCGCCCGGAGGCGGAGTCCGGCGCGCCGCGGCTCGGGGATCTCCTCGGCGCCACCCTGCTGGTCCCGATCCGCTCCTCGAGCGGCGCGGCGCCAAATCCGGCGCGCGTGCCCAACACCGCCTTCCGCCATGGCACGGATGCGACCGGCACGTTCCTCGCCGCCTACACCAGCCAGGCGCTGCTCGAGGAGTTCGGCCCACTGGGTACAGATCACGTGGCGCTGGCAGCGCGCGAGCTGTTCGGCCGCGCCGAGGACGACGGGGAGCGACTCGTCATCGACGCCGGCAGCCCGTCGCGGGTCGAGGTACCGACCGCGGTGCTCCCGTTCCTCGCCGCCGGCATCGATCCCACCTCCCCGGACGCGATGGCCGCGCGACGTCCGCACGGGGAGCTGCCGCCGCTCGAGGAGCCGACCGACGTTCCTCCTGCCTTCGCGGCCGCGCTGCGCGCGACGCTGGCCGAGATGGACCGGGTCGAGCGCGCGTGGCTGCTGCGGGCGGGACGGGCGTGGACCATTGGCGTCGAGCTGGTCGAGGAGGCGACACTCGGCGATTTCGACCAGGTCCGCAACCGGCTTCGCGGCCTCGCCGCCGAGCAGCTCGGCACGCAGCGCGACCTCGTGGTTACCGATCTTCGCGCACCGGCGATCCGCGAGGCGTACGCCCTGGCCGCGCCCTTCTACACCGTCGATCGTCGGCCGCGCGGCTTCCTGTCGCGCTTGCTCGGCGGCAAGGACTGAGGCGCTCAGGCCGTCGGCGACCCATCGGGGACGAGCACGATCCGGCCATCGACGCGGCCGGTGCGCAGCCGCTCGTGGGCCTGGGGCGCCTCGCTGAGCGGCATGCGCTCCACGGTCCAGCGCAGGCGCCCGGTGCGCGCCTGCCGCACCACGGCGCGCAGGTCGTCGACCGCTCCCCACGCGGTCGTCGTGACCGAAGCCTCGACCGGCACCGAGTCGAAACCGAACCGCAGGTGGCCGCCGGCCTCGCCGACGAGCGACAGGAGGCCGCCGGCCGCGACGTTCCGGATCCCGTAGCCGAGGGTCTCATCGGTCCCGACGAGGTCGAACACGACGTCCGCCGGCCCGCCGAGGCCCAGCTGAACGAGATCCTCGTCGCCGCCCAGGATGCCGAGATCCGCGCCGAGCGCCTCGGCGACGGCGAGCTTCTCCGGGCTGATCTCGCGGACCGCGACGGTGAGGTCGGGGAAGGCGCGGAGGTACTGGAGCGCGAACTGGCCGAGGCCGCCGGCACCGATGAGCAGGACCCGCGCCCCCGGCTCCAGCCACGACGCAGCCCGGCGCACCGCGCGGTAGGGCGTCACACCGGCGTCCGCCAGCGGCGCGGCACTCACCGGGTCGAGCGAGCCGAGCGCGACGAGGTGCCGAGGATGCGGCACGAGCAGCTGCTCCGCGTAGCCGCCATCCTTCTGGAAGCCCGGGGAGCGGCCGCGCTCACAGCGTTGCTCGTCGCCCCGCGCGCAGTCGCGGCACGCGCCGCAGCCCCATCCGCCGAAGACGAGCACCGAGTCACCGACGCGCAGCCGGCTCCGCGGTCGGAGCCGTGTGCCATGCATGGCACGGCCCGCGTCGGGCCCGACGGCTTCGATCCAGCCGGCCACCTCATGGCCCAGCGTCACCGGCAGCTCCACCCGCGGCTGGGTGCCATCGGCGATATGGAGGTCGGTGTGGCACACGCCGCAGCCCGCGACGCGGATACGGACCTCCGTGCCACGCGGCTCGGGCACCTCGACCTGCTCGAGGCGCAGTGGCTCCCCGGCGGCGTGGAGTCGGACGGCGAGCATCGGTCCTGGTCGAGGAGCGACTAGGCGGGTGCGTGCGCTGCCGCGGTGATCGCCACGTCGCCGTCGGGATCCCGGAATGCGTCGAGCAACCGTGCCACGAGCCCGCGCGGCTCGGCGCGTTCCACGATGTCGAGGATCGTGCCGTCGATGCCCACCGCGATGGCGGTCGGCTCCGCGTTCACGTTCTCGCCATCGCGCGTGGTCGCGATGCCGAGCCCCTCGACTGCGCTGCGCCGCTCGTCGGAGAGCAGGAGGAACGGCAGCTTCGCGGTCTCGAGATACTCGGTCTGCTGCGTCTCACTGTCGCAGGTGATGCCGAACGCGCCGACGCTCGCCGCCGCGAGACGGGGGAAGCCGTCGGCGATGGCACGTGCCACCGCCTCGCCCCGCTCGCGCGCTGCGCCGCCGAGGGTCGGCGCGCCGAAGAACAGGAGGATGGACGGTTGGCGGGTCACGTAGCTGCGCAGGTTGAGGAGATACCCGTCCGTCGCGCGCAGACCGATCGACGGCACCTGCTCGCCGATCGTCACCTTCAGGCTCATGGCCCGATTGTAGGGCCCGCGCTGGGTCCGAGGCCGATGAGCCCTTCGGACCGATGCACGAGCCCGTCATGCTCGAGTGCCGCGACGAGGTCGACCCACGCCGCGTCCTGCGCCGGGTCGGCGAGCGCTGCGTCCACCGCGGCGCGCAGCGCTTGGGTCGGCAGCTGATGCCCGGCGGCGGCGGCGAGGGCGCGCAGCGCCGCGCCGCGACGAGCGCGCAGCGAGCCGGTGAAAGGCGCCTGGCGCGGGACGGCGACCGTGGTCGCGCGACCGCGCGACGGGCAGCCGCGCGCGATGGGGCAGGCACTGCAGCGCGGCGCACGGGCGGTGCAGATCGCGGCGCCGAACTCCATGCTGGCATGCGTCCAGGCCGCGGTGTCGTCGCGGTCGCCGGCATCGGCCAGCTCGTCGGCGAGCCGTTGGAGGTCATGTGGCCGGTCGGTAACCGAGAAGCGGCGCACGAGCCAGCGCCGCACGTTCGTGTCGACCACCCCGGCCGCGAGGCCGAACGCGAGGGACGCGATCGCGCGAGCCGTGTACGGCCCCACCCCGGGCAGCTCCTGGAGCGAAGCCACGTCCACTGGCCAGCCCCGCTCCGCCACCGTTCGCGCCGTGCGCTGGAGGGCGAGGGCGCGGCGGTTGTAGCCAAGGCCGGACCACGCGGCCAGGACGGCTGCGGCGGGCGCATCGGCGAGCGCGCGCGGCGTCGGGAACTGGCGCAGGAAGATCGGGAAGCGCTCCGCGATTCGCGACGCCTGGGTCTGCTGGAGCATCACCTCGCTCACGAGCACCGCATACGGGTCGTCCACACCGCGCCACGGGAAAACGCGGTGCTCGACGGCGTACCAGGCCGCGATGGCGGTGCGAA
>JBBQMC010000051.1:0-13743 GCA_038328565.1 Candidatus Limnocylindria bacterium | reverse complement strand
CGGGTTCGCCGCGTGCGCGAGGTAGACCCGATCGACGCTCGGGTAGCCGTCTGCCTGCGGGGTGCCGGTCCATTCCGCATCCCACACGGCGATCGCGTCGCCGTCGGGACCCCACGCGATCCGGGCGGCGGCAAAGGCGTCGGGTCCGCGCAGCGTGATGTCGGTGAACAGCTGCTGCGCGTCCGTGGCCGGGGTGCCGTCGGCTCCGACCGCGGCGAGGTACGCCATGCCGCCGCTCACGAACCGGACGTCGTCCGGCTGGCTCCCCATCGCCCCGCGCCAATAGATGGCGTGAGCGCCGTCCGGGGCGACGAGCGGGAGGAACGCACCCGGCAGGGTGCGGTCGGCCGCTGCGGTCGGGTCGATCTCGACGCTCGGGGCGCCGGCCAGTGGCACGCGGTAGCTGGCGACGGCGCCGGAGCCGTCATACGTGCTGACCCACAGTGCGCTCGGTGAGGAGCCGGCATCGAAGCTGGCGGCGAACCACGGCGCGCCCGTCGCCGCGGTGAGCGGGACGGCTGCGTCGGCCGCGGTCGAGAAGATCCAGACCTGCGTGCCGCCCGCCTCGGGGCGCAGGGTGAAGGCGAGCAACGAGCCATCCGGCGACCAGGCGAGCTCACCGCTGAACGGCGAGCCGGCGACGGACACGCCGTGCCCCAACGAGACCAGCTGGCCATCGGCGACGCGCACGGCGTAGACGGTGTCGAGCTGCGAGAGCTCGCCCGCCACCCGGAACGCGATCCAGTCGCCGGACGGCGAGCGCGAGGCGTGGATGATCGGCCCGGCGGCGACGCCGTCGAGAGGCACGGTTCCAGCGGCGGTGAGCAGCTCCACGGTGAGTGTGCCGTCGGCCAACGTCGACCGCAGCTCTGCGGCCGGGTGGGCGACCGGCGGGATGGATGGCTCGGTGCTCGGCGACGCGGTTGGCGCCTGCGTGGGCTCGGATGAGGAGGAGGCGATCGGGCTGCTGGACGCGGTCGGGCTCGCGCTCGCCACCGGTGGCGGCGACTTCGGCAGGCCGATGATGACGGCCAGGGCGACGACCGCGGCGGCCAGCGCGGCGGTGCCAGCGATGGCGAAGGCGGGCCGGCGCCACCACGGCCGCCCGCCGAGCCGCCCGCGCTCGATGCCAGTCCGCACCCGCGCCCCCAGGTCGCGCGGCGCCGGGACATGGCGCACACCCGAGAGGAGGCGCCGCGAGTCGGCGAAGGCGGCCGCGGTGTCGCGGCATCGCGCGCACCCGGCGAGGTGGGCGTCGAGCGCGCCGCGCTCGGCATCAGTCAGGTCATTCGTCAGTGAGGCGCTGATGAGCTCCTCGGCGGCCTCGTGCGAGAGGCGGCGTGGATCGGTCATCGCGTCATCCCTTCCGCGGCGAGCGCGCTCCGCATCTCGCCGCGTGCGCGGCAGAGGAGCGTCCGCACCGCGCCGTGGCTCATGCCCATCACGTCACCGATCTGCTGCGCGTTCATGTCCTCCACGTCCGACAGGATCAGGCACTGCCGCTGGTTCGGACGCAGGCGGAGCAGTGCGCGCTGGATCCGCTCGTCGACCACGCCGCCGAGCACCTGCGCCTCGGGGCCGGGTCGCGCGTCGGCGCGATCGAGCCGGCCGCCGTCGTCGCCAACCGACACCGTGAAGCGGCGCCGCCGCATGTCGTCGATGGCGGTGTTCGTCGCGATGCGGTAGATCCACGACTTGGCCGAGGCGTCATCGGTCAGCTGGTCGAGCTTGCGGTAGGCCTTGATGAACGTGTCCTGCGCGATGTCGGCGGCGCGATCCGGGTCGCCGACCATGCGACGTGCGTAGTTGTAGATCGGCGTCGCGTACTCCTCGAAGAGGGCGGCGAACGCCGCCTCCCGGTCCGCCGAGCGCGCGCTCACCGACGGGATCTCCGCCAGTCCGCGCGTCCAGGCCATGAGCACGTCGTCCTCCGCGTCATCGGGACTCCCCCTCGATCACGGGCTGCGACGCGCCAGCCACCGGAATCGTTACGCGTCACGAGCGCAGGGCGCCGCGCAGGGCGCCGCGCAGCGCCTCGGCGGCGTACTCGGGCGCGGCCGGGTTCACCGCCAGCGCGGTCGCCCGCTCGAGCCCGGCGATGACCCGCAGCCGGGGGTGGAGCTCCCAGTGCCAGTGGAACGTGCCGTCGTGCCGCTCGCCGACCGGCGACGTGTGGAGGAAGAGGTTGTAGGGCGGGTCGCCGAGCGCGTCCAGGGCGTGGAGCGTGCGCTGGAGCGTTGCCGCCGCGCCCGCGAGCGCGTCGTCGCCAAGCGCCGTGAAGTCGGCGGCGTGCTCCCGCGGCACGATCATGAGCTCGAAGGCGGAGCGGCTGGCGGCCGGGGCGAAGACGACCGCGTGCTCGTCTGGCAGCACGAGGCGCTCGCCGTCCTCCTCCTCCGCCCTGGCCAGCCCGCACCACACGCAGCCGCGGGTCTTGATGAAGTGACGTGCCCCGCCGCCGATCTCCTCGGCCAGCCAGTGGGGCACCTGCGGGATGGCGTAGAGCTCCACGTTCAGGTGCTGGCTCCGCGATCCGGCCTGGCGGCCGTAACTCTGCACGACCTGGATGGTGAGCGGCTCCGCGCGCCCGTCCTCGCCCATCGCCCGCGGCTGCGCCCCGAGCTCGCGCATCGTGTCGCGCATGGTCCGCAGCATGGCGAGCGCCAGCTGCGGCGACGCGTCGGCAAGCCGCTCGTGGTGGCCGCGCGGGCCGACGAGGATCTCCCACGACCCCCGGGACGCCTCGACTTCGGAGAGCGACATCTGGGCGGCGCTGTCCTTGCTCGAGTCGATGCGGTGGAACGCGTTCGCACGCAGCGTGACGCGACGCACGGTCGTCTCGGTCTCGTCGGGCGCGGCGTCGTCGCAATGCCGGCAATGGGTCCCCTCGACCGGTGCCGCCTCCACCGCGAATGAGCTGTGCTCGAAGGTGCGGTCCGTGACAACCGCCGACCACCAGCCGGTGACGGGATCGCGGCGCAGCTCGAACACGAACCGATGCTACACGGGCGCGGATGCGTCCTCGAGCGCGGCGCGCAGGCCGGCGATCACGGCAAACGGGTCCGCCCCGACGACCGGCGTGGCGAAGAGCTCCATCGACGCGACGTCGGACGGGCGCACGAACGGCGCACCGCGATCGACGAGGCGCACGAGTGGCCGCAGCTCAGGCCACGGCTCGTCGAGCGGCGAGCGCCACAGCGCGACGTTGAAGGCGCGCACGCCGAGCGCGTCGCGATACGCGGCCACGACACGTCCCGCGGCGGCGCGGAATCCCGGGTCGAGGTCGTCGACGCCCGGCTTCGCCACCACCCACAGCTCGCGCTCCTTGACCGGCACGAGCGGCGCCATGAGCGTCGCCGGCCCCAGGTCGAGCCCCAGGCCGAGGTCGCCGTGCACCGCCAGCACGTCATCCAGGTATGGCGAGCCGGTCGTCGCCTCGTAGGTCGCCGCGTCCCGTCGCCAGCGTTCGAGGCGCGCGTGGTGGCGGCCATGACCGAGGAGCACCTGGGCGTGGCCATGGATCACCGACCCGCCGGCGCGCCACAGGCAGTTCCAGATGAACAGATACCGATCCGCTGGCGGGTCGGCGCTGCGGGCGGCATCCGCCCAGCGGCGGCCGAGCGCGAGCAGCTCGGCCACGTCGCCGGCATCGACGGCAAGCGGATCGTGCGCGTCGAAGACAAGGACGCCGTGGTTCGCGTCGTAGGCGGCGATGTTCGCGCCGCTCGTCGCGTTCCGACCCCGCACGCGACCCCAGCTGGCCGCCGGCGTCCCGTCCTCCACGGTGCAGAACGGGTCGCCGAGCGTGGCCGCGATCTCCGCCGCCAGCCGCTCGTCGTCGGCACCGCCACCGCCCCCGTCGATCGGCCGCCGCGCGCGGAGCGGGGCGAAGATCGTGCCGTCGAGCGTGACGCGGTCGAGAACGCGCACCACCCGCTGCTCCCGTACCGCCTCGATCGAGCCGAAATGCTCGCGGACCCACGCCGCCATCGCCGGCGGCGGGTCGGCGTGGGCGACGTCGATGCGGATCTCGAACAGCCGCTCGGCGCGCTCGCGGGCGGACGCGGGCAGCGCGGCCACGAGCTCGGCGAGACGGGTGATCGCCGGCGGAGCCGGCGCATCGGTCAGGTTCGCGTCGCCTGCGATGGGAGTCCGTCCCAGCTCTTCGGACGATCCAGGGCGAGCCATTCGTGGCGCAGCATGGACATGACGTCGATGTCCCAGAAGGCACCCTCGGCGAACATCGCGTGGCGCATGGTCCCCTCCTGTTGGAACCCCGCCTTCACGTAGCTGCGCTGGGCGCGCGCGTTCGGGGCGTAGACCTCGAGCTCGAGCCGCTCCATGCGCAGCGACCCGAACGCGAAGTCGGAGATCGCCTCGAGCGTCTCGGTCCCGTATCCCTGGTTCCAGCGGTCCTTCTCGCCGATGCTGATCCCGAACTCGGCGTTGCCCTCGGTCCCGTTGACGTGATGGAGCCCGGCGGTCCCGATCGGCTCGTCGCCGTCGACGAGGCAGATCACGAACAGGTAGTCGCGCTTGCCCTGGCTCTCGACCATGCGCTCGAACCAGCGCTCCTCCATCGCCATCGAGAACGGCGCGCGCGACGCGAGGTAGCGCGTCGTCTCCGCGTCGGCGAACCAGCGCACGAAGCGCTCGAGGTCGCTGCGCTCGGCTGGGCGGAGGTAGATCCGCCTGGCACGCAGCACGGGGATCGGCCTGGCCGGCGCCTCGTCCGGCGTGGAGGCGGGGGGTGCGGTAGGCTCAGCCATCTCGACCCGAAGGATACCGAAGGAGGAACGCGCCGCATGGCCGCCACCCGTACCGCGACCGTCACCTGAACCGGCGCCCTCGCCACCGGAGATGGAACCGTGACCGCCGGCTCCAGCGAGCTGTTCGTCGACCTGCCCATCTCCTGGGGCTCGCGGGCCGAGGCGCCGGAGGGGCGAACCTCGCCGGAGGAGCTGCTCGCCGCCGCGCATGCCTCGTGCTACGCGATGTCGCTGTCCGGTGCGCTCGGCCGCGCGGGGAAGCCGGCCGACCACCTTCACGTGGGCGCGACCATCACGTTCGACAAGATCGGCGAGTCGTGGACCGTCACCCGTTCCCAGCTCGACGTGGTCGGCGTGGTGCCGGGGATGGACGAAACCGAGTTCGACGCGGTGGCCCAGGCGACTCGTGACCGCTGCCCCATCTCGCGCGCGCTCCAGGGCAACGTCGACATCACCGTGCAGGCGACGCTCGAGGAGGAGCACCCGCACTGACGGGCCGGCGCCGCCGTCCAGGCCCTGTCAGCGGACCGCGGCGGCGATCTCCGGCTTGAGACCCGGGTAGCGATCCAGGAATTCGATTCGCTCGCGCTTGAAGCGCTCGACGATGGCGGCATGGTCGCCTGCCCGACCCTGCCGGTCGTAGAGGCGGCGGGGCTGGAGCTTCTCAACGTCGTCGATGCCGGGCACCGTCGTCGCGACCTCGTAGCCGAAGTCGGGGTCGCGCTCCCACGCGATCGTGCCCTCGACGATGCCCTTCACGATGGCGCTCGAGTCCTCGATCGTCATCTTCTTCGAGTCCGCGTCATCGTCGCCGCCGCCCACGCGGCCGGTGTTGAGGAGGAAGGCCTCGAAGTCGGCGGTGTCCATGAGGTCGTGGAAGCGGTTCGCCTGTTCCTCGTCGCGCAGCGGGAAGAACGGGTTCGTCCCGGGCACGCGGAGGGCCTTGCCCTCCTCGGCCGCGCCGCCGGCGGAGGTGCCCTTCGTCTCGCCGAGCATGAAGTACGCGGCGGCCTGCTCGCGGGTGAGGCGCGCGACGCCCGGCACGATGTTGTCGTTGCGATTGAGGATCAGGAGGTGCGTCACCGGCCCGATCTCGCGCGGGTCGCGCCAGATACCGAGCGAGGACATCGGGAAGGTGGCGCGTCCATTCTTCGTGTAGCTCGTGTCGAAGAAGTCGACCGGGCCGTCGGGCTGAGCCTGCGAGACGTTCTCGAGGTAGGCGTCGGGCTTGACGACCGCGCCATGGATCGCCGGCTCGTGGGCGGGGTCGAGGCCGAACGTCTTCGCGAAGCAGCCGTTCTCGGTGCCGATGACCCGACCGCTCGGGAAGAGGGCGATGAAGTCGTCCTGCACCGGCTGCGAGCCGTTCTGGCGCGTGAAGGTCGTCGTCGTCTTGCCCGTCCCCGACAGGCCGATGATGAGCACCGTGCGCTCCCCGCCATCGGTCGGGATGACCTTGCAGCCGGCGTGCATCGCGAGCCCGCCGGCAGTCTGGATGCGCTCGTTCCACATCCTCAGGCCGCCCTTCTTCGACTCGCCGAAGTAATCGGAGTTGAACGCGCGGCTGATCCCGGCGTCGAGGTCGACGGCGATGAGCCGCTCGTCGGGGTAGCCGGGCATCGGCAGGTTGGGGGTGTAGATCATCACCAGCTCGGGCTGCCACGCCTCGCCCGGGGTGTCCGAGGCATCGGGCGCGAAATACAGCTGCTGCTGCATGCCGGCCACGTTGGCGTTCGCCTCTTCGATGTAGAGGCGCGCGCGAGACCGATGCTCGGGGTCGTTGCCGATGTAGCCGTCGATGATCACCATCGCCCGCTCCGCGACGTAGGCATCCTGGAGCCTCGACACGCGCTCGTACTCGTCGCGGTCGATCACCTTCTTGTCGGTGATCGACGGATCGTCGGTGACGATGTAGGTCGACCCGGCGGAGCGGCTCGTGACCTGGGTCTGGACGTTGTAGTTGCCGAAGCTCGTTCGCCGCGCCTGCGGCATGCGGCTCGTCAGCTCCTGGAGCTCGGCGGGGGACGGGTTGTATCGAATCGTCTTCGCGCGGGGGAGGCGACTGCCATTTGGTCCCAGCGGGACGCTGGCCGTCGCCGGGTCGGCGAGCAGGCTCATGTCGTGAGGACTCCTTCACGTGCGCTCGCGAGCGCACTGGTGTGGCGCTCGGGCTGCTGCAGCGCGCGCCCCACTGCGGCGCGCGGACTCGGGATGATCGCGGTCGCATCCTACCTGAAACCTTCTGCCCGGTGCCTGCCTCGATAGAGGTACAGGCATCCACATGCGGTGCCAGCACACACCGCGCAGAGGAACGACATCCACCATGAACCACACGCCCATTCGCGCGACCGTCATCGCGGTCGCCGCCCTTCTCCTGCTCGCCGGGGCCGGCTTCGCGGCTGGCAATCGGAGCACGGGGACCGATGATCGTCTCGCGGCGAGCGCCGCCGCGACTGCGTCGAACCCGGCCGCCGAGCCGAGCGAGACCGCGGAGCAGAGCGAGACGGCCGAGCCGAGCGAGACGGCGGAGCCGAGCGAGACCGCGGAGCCGAGCGAGGCCGCGGAGCCGAGCGAGGCCGCGGGCCCCTCCAGCGAGTCCGCCGCGTCAAGCGCATCACCGGAGCGGTCCGGCGAGGCCGCTGAGCAGAACGGCGACCACGACCAGGCCGATGACGCCGCGCCATCCGGTGCCGCGACTGCCTCGCCCGAGGCGTCCGACGACCACCGCGGGACCGACAGCAGCGGGTCCGGATCCGGTAGCGGCGGGTCGGACGATGGCGGGCACCACGGCGAAGACTGACGTCCGCACCGTCCTACGAGCCGATGACGACGGCGTGGCACGATGACCGCGTGGATGACCGCGCGATCGTCAGGGCCGTGCTTGATGGCGATCGCGACGCCTTCCGCCCAGTCGTGGCCCAGGAGGCGCTCGTGATGGCCTACCGATCGATCGCCAGCTACCGCGGCGATGGCGCATTGGGCGCATGGGTGGCCCGCATCGCGACCCGCCAGGCGTACCGTCGCCTCGCCCAGCGTCGCGACGCGGTGGACCTCGCCAACGTGCCGGAGCCCGCCGCCCGTACCGATGCCGGGGAGCCACTCACAGCGGCGCTTCGCACCGAACGAGCCACCGAGCTCCGCTCCGACGTCGCCGCCCTGCCGGAGCCATATCGCGAGACCGTCGCGCTTCGCTTCTACGGCGACCTCGCGCTCGACGAGATCGCCCGCGCGACGGGCCGCCCGCTCAATAGCGTGAAGACCCACCTGCGTCGCGGCCTCGAGCGGCTTCGGGACGCGGTCCGCGACCAGGGGAGCGCCGCATGACGCGCCACCCATTCAATCCCGGCGAGCTTGGCGCCGACGATCCAACGCTCGTCGGTCTCGCCGATGAGCTCGAAGCCTCCGCGGCCTCGTCCGCGCAGCCGTCGGCGGGCTTCGCGAGCAGGGTCCTCGCAGCCATCGACGACGAGCCCATCCCGCGGCGCCCATGGTTTGCGGCGTTCGGTGCGGCGGCGTCGGCACCGCTCTTCCGGGGGCTGGCGCTGGGAGCCGTGGCGGTGGGTGCAGTGGTGTTCGCGATCCTGGTCGGCAATCTCATCGGTCCTGTCCGGCCCGGCCCAGGAGCGAACGGGAGTCCCACGCCAACGGCGTCGCCGACGGCGTCGCCAACGCCCCCGTCAACGCCGCCGACGCCGAGCCCAACCCTGTCGCCAAGCCCCAGCATCACGCCGAGCTCCGACCCGAGCACCCCGCAGCCGAGCGAGACGGCCGACCAGAGCGAGTCGGCTCATCCGACGGACTCCGCCAGCCCGTCGGACGACCATGGCGGCTCGGGCTCCGGCTCCGGCTCGGGTTCGGGGTCCGGCTCGGGCTCCGGGCGCAGTGCCGCCCCGAGTCCCACCTAGACGAGGGTGAAGGCCGGCGGATAGATCACGGTCCCCGGCACGGGCGACGCGTTCGCGACGGGACGAACCGCGAAGGCGTCAGCCGCCGACGCCCACGGCCCGTCGATCGTCCACGTGGCGGCGGGCTCGAACCCGAACCGCCGGTAGAAGGCGGGCGCGCCGAGCACCGCCACCAGTGCCTCGCGACCGCGCGCATCGGCGAGCGCCATGCCACCGCGGACGAGGAGTGTCCCCACCCCACGCCCCTGGTGCATCGGCAGCACTGCGAGCGGCGCCAGGGCGAGCGCAGGGATCGCCTCGCTGCCATCGGCGGGTGCGAGCTCGACCTGCGACAGGAGCAGGTGCCCGATCACCTGGCCGTTCAGCTCCGCCACGAGCGACAGGTCCGGGATGAAGCGTGTCGTGCGCCGGATGGCGTCGACAAGGGCTGCCTCGTTCGGGCCGCCGAAGGCGGCGCGGTGCAGGTCAGAGATTGCGTCGATGTCATCCGGCGCCTCCGCGCGAATGGTCGGCAGGGCGGCCGCTTCGGCACGCGCGAGCGGTGAGTCGGCAGCGGGCGCCGTCGCTCGCGAGCGGGGGTCGGAGGGGGTGGTCATGCCCATCGAGCGCAGCACGATTCGCGCCAGCTCGGCAGGCGAGCGAGCGGTGGCGCGGTCGTGGGCGGATGACGTACGTCGCGGCGGCCGAAGGTCGGCCGCGCGCATCGGCATGTCATTCCGATGCCGGCGCCCATGTCGCGATCGGACGATGGCCTGGCCGCCGCGAACCGTCGCTGGGATCCGACGGACCTGTTCCGTCGCAACCAGAACGTCGCGCCCGCGCAGCGGTGGCTGCGCCACGAGCTGCGCCACGAGGGGTGGCACAATCTCCCGCAGATGCGTGTCTCAGCTCGGGCCGACTACGCCCTCCGCGCCGTGGCGGAGCTTGCCGTGGCGGGCGAGTCGCGGCTGACGCGCGACATGATCGCCGAGCGGCAGGGCGTGCCGGTCGAGTTCCTGGAGAGCGTGCTGCTCGGCCTGAAGCACGCGGGCATCGTCCAGAGCCAGCGTGGTGCGGGAGGCGGATTCCGCCTCGCGCGGCCGGCAACGGAGATCAGCCTCGGAGACGTCATCCGTGCCGTCGACGGACCGATGTCCGACGTCCGTGGCGACCGACCGGAATCGGTCGAGTACGCCGGCGCCGCCCGGCATCTCCAGCTCGTGTGGATCGCGGTGCGGGCGAGCCTGCGCGAGATCCTCGACGGCATGACGGTCGACGACCTCGTGCGCGGCAAGCTCGCGAAGCGGGTGCGCATGCTCACCGAGAACCCGGAAGCGTGGACCTCGCTCGGCCGCATCCGCGGCGCGGCCCGATCTCGGCTGCCCCGGGCCATCCGACGCCGGATCCCGAAGCCCGGCGGCACGCCACCGGCCAAGCGGCGGACACCGGCTTCCTGAGGCGCGCCCTAGCGGAGCGCCAGCCCTCGCCGCTGCCGGATCCGCCGCTCGAGCGTGCCGAAGATGACGAGGTCGACGATGATCCCGATGACGAGCACCACCAGCATCGTCCCGATGAGGGCCTGCGCGTCCGTGAGCTCGCGCTGGAGCTGGAGCCGAACGCCGAGCGCGGGCTGGTTCGCGATGATCACGAGCAGCTCGCCGGCCATGAGGCTGCGCCACGCGAAGGCCCACGCCTGCTTGAGCCCGGCCACGAAGGCGGGCAGCGCTGCCGGGAAGATGATGTAGCGGTACTTGTCGAGCTTGCGGGCGCCGAGCACCCGACCGGCGCGAAGCAGGATCGGCGGGATGTGGTCGATCCCGTTGATCAGGCCGTTCGCCACCGACGGCGCCGCGCCGAGGATGACGACGAACATGATCGCCGCCTCGTTGAGACCGAAGAGGAGGATGGCGAGCGGGAACCAGGCGATCGAAGGCATCGTCTGCAGGCCCGTGATCAGGGACGCCACCGCCGTGCGCAGGAGGCGGAACCGCGTGACCGCCAGACCGATGAGGGTGCCGATCACGAGGGCCAGCGCGAAGCCGACCAGCGCGCGGCGCAACGTCGTCGCGATGGCCACCACCAGCCGATCGTCGCTCGTGAAGTCCTTGAAGAGCGCCGGCAGGACCGCAAGTGGCCCGGGCAGCACCCAGTCCGGCTTGAGCCCCAGCCAGACGACCGCCTGCCAGATGGCGAGCGCCAGGCCCACCGCCGCGAGCTGTGGCCACGTCCCGCTCCACGTTCGCCGGAGGCGGCTCTTACGTGGCCGCAGCGGCAGCTCAAGGTTGTCGAGCCCGGCGAGCTCGCGCTGCTGGCGGCTGCCGAAGATCCTAGTCCCCTGCATGACGGATCACCTCCTCGCGGAGCCGGGTGGTGATCCGCTCCGCGAACGCTGCAACTGCCGTGTCGCCGATTCGGCGTGGCCGCGGCAGGTCGATGGCCATCTCCTCCGCGACGTGGCCCGGGCGGCTGCTGAGGACGGCGACCCGGTCACCGAGACGCACCGCCTCGCGCACGTCGTGGGTGACGAAGAGGACCGTGAAGCCGCGTTCGTGCCAGAGGCGCTCGAGCTCGTCGTGGAGCAGGTCGCGGGTCATCGCATCGAGCGAGCCGAACGGTTCGTCCATCAGCAGAATGTCCGCCCCCTGGGCGAGTGCTCGGGCGACCGCGGTCCGCTGTCGCATGCCGCCCGAGAGCTCGTGCGGTCGCTTGTCGCCCCAGCCCTCGAGCTGGACGACGCCGAGCAGCTCCGCGGTGCGGCCGCTGCGCTCCGCGCGCGGCACGCCGGCGAGGCGCAGGGCAAGCTCGATGTTCTGCGCGACGGTGAGCCATGGGAAGAGCGCCGCCTCCTGGAAGAGGAGCGCGATGCGGCCGCGGCGGGTGACCGTCCCGAGCTGCGGCTTGTCGAGCTCGGCGACGATGTTGAGCAGGGTGCTCTTCCCGCAGCCGGACGCGCCGACGAGGCACAGGAACTCGCCCCGTGCCACGGTGAGCGTGAGGTCCGACAGCGCCAGCACGTGGCTGCCGGCCGGACCGTACGCCTTGTGGACGCCGCGGATCTCGAGCGCGGGAGCTGACTCGAAGGCAGCTTCCTCGAGCGGCGGGACCACGTGGAGGCTGGTCATGGCGTCGCCACCGTGGGCTTGCCCTGGGCCGTCAGCACCTCGTTGAGGAGCTTCAGGTCGTAGATGCCGGCGAGGTCGACCGGGTCGAGCAGGCCGAGGTCGGTGGCGTGCTTCGCCGATGTCGCGAGCGACGACGCGATCGGGTCGACGGTGAACTCCAGGTTCTGCCACGCCTTCGCGAGCGTCCCGGCCGGGAGCTGCGAGCTGGTGAGATCGGAGAGCGCCTTGGAGACGATCTGCTGCGCCTGGTCCGGATTGGCGTTCACGAAGTCGTTGGCTGCCACATCGCCGGTGAGCAGCTGCTTCACGACGTCGGGGTGCGCATCGAGGAACGCGGTCGACACGATGAGGTGGGTCGTCACGAACTTGCCGTCCGGCCACAGGTCCTTCTCGTTGACGAGCACGTGGCCGCCGCCCTCCTCGACCATGCGCGTGGCCCACGGCTCCGGGACCCACGCTCCGTCGATCTGGCCCACGGTGAATGCCTGGAGCGCGTCACCGTTTGTCTGCGGCTTGACCGAGACGTCGCCGCCGCCCTCGGCGTCGGTGGCGAAGCCCTGGTCCTTGAGCCAGGCGCGGAGCGCGACGTCCTGGGTGTTCCCCAGCGACGGGGTCGCGAGGGTGCGCCCTGCAAGGTCGGCCGCCTTCGTGATCTCGGGCTTCACGACGAGCGAGGCACCGCCGGACGCGGCGCCCGCGATGATGCGGATGGCCTGACCGTGCGACTTCGCGAAGGCGTTGATGGCCGGGTTCGGGCCGATGTACGTCGCGTCGAGGGCGTTCGAGAAGAGCGCCTCGACGGCATCGGTCCCGGCGTTGAAGACCTGGGTGTGGAGCGTGACGTTGCCGCCGAGCGCGTCAGCGAAGAACCCCTTCTCGATCCCGACGATGGCCGTGGCATGGGTGACGTTCGGGAAGTAGCCGAGGTGGAGCGTGACCGGCGCCGCGCCGCTGCCCGATGGGGCAGTGCCGGACGGGGCGCAGGCGCTGAGGAGGAGGAGGAGGAGGGCGGCGACAAGGACGGAGCGGAGGCGCATGGGCAGGGCTTCTCACTGAATGTGGTGTTTGTTGACCTCTACAGGTAACAATAGACACATCAACCTGTCAACCCGGTCACCGCGGAGATGGTGCCCACCGGCACCGACCGCCAGACGCCGTCAGCCGCGAGCGAAGAGGGCGAGGAGCTCGGCGGGTACCCGCGTCGGTCGGCCGTCGGTGGTGCGGACCCAGACCCACTCGGTGTCGACCTCGGTGAGCAGCGTGGCGTGCACCGCGTGATGGATCTCGGTGCGACGTATGCCACGGACCCCGGCGAGCGCCTGGGGGAGCGTGGTGATCTTCACGACGTCGCCGAAGAGCGCCGGGCGGTGATAGGTCACGTGGTGCGCGCGAACGACCCAGCCGCCGCCTTGGGCGAGCGCCCAGTCACGCCCGAATCCGAGCGCCTCGACGTGATCGGTCGCGACCTGCTCCACCCAGTTGAGGTAGACCGCGTTGTTGACGTGGCCGAACTGGTCGAGCTCGTACTGGCGCACCTGCCAGGTCTCGCGGAAGCGCCACGGATCGACATCGGTCATGTCGGTGGAGGATAGCGGCGCGGGGAGGATGGAGCGGGAGACGAGATTCGAACTCGCGACATCCACCTTGGGAAGGTGGCGCTCTGCCAGCTGAGCTACTCCCGCGTCGCGAGCGCCGATGATAGCGCGGCGGCGCCCCACGGTCATCCCTGGCGCGATGGGTGTCACACGCGGCGCGGGCGGCGGCTCACAGGATGGATGCGGCCGCGCACTGAACGCCGGGCCGCCACCGGAGGGTATCGCTTGCGAATGGCCGCTCCGCGCGCCGTCATGGCGCTCTGCCTCGTCGCGCTCGTGCCGCTCGCCGGCTGCGGGGCCGCGGCCGTTGCGCAGCCATCGGTCGCGGCTGCGCGCAGCATCGTCCCGGTCCAGCAGTTCCCACAGCTCGACT
>JBBQMC010000050.1:0-13896 GCA_038328565.1 Candidatus Limnocylindria bacterium | reverse complement strand
CGCGCGCGGGAAGCCGACGACGGTGCCGTGCTCCTGCTTCCAGGCGCTCACCTTCGCCGGCACGAGCCCGGCCGGGTCGTGGATGCCGCCGGTCGAGTCGCTGACCGCGATGATCTTCGCGCCCTCGGCGGCGAGCAGGGTGGCGGCGATGCTGCCGGCGTTGCCATAGCCCTGGATCGCGACGCGCAGGCCGGCAAGCGGCGTGTTCGAGGCCGCCGACCAGCGCTGGAGGGTGAAGACGGCGCCGCGGGCGGTCGCCTCGTTGCGGCCGAGCGAGCCACCGATCGCGATCGGCTTGCCCGTCACGACCCCGCTGATCGTGTAGCCCTGGTGCATCGAGTAGGTGTCCATGATCCAGGCCATGGTCTGGGCGTTCGTGTTCACGTCCGGGGCCGGGATGTCGCGGTCGGGACCGATGAGCGGGCTGAGCTCGGTCGTGAAGCGCCGGGTGAGGCCCTCCACCTCGCGGATCGACAGCTTCTTGGGATCGACGATGACACCACCCTTCCCGCCGCCGTACGGGATGTTCACGACCGCGCATTTCCAGCTCATCCACATCGCCAGCGCGCGCACCTCGTCGATCGACACGTCCTGGTGGTAGCGGATCCCGCCCTTGGCGGGTCCACGGCTCACGTTGTGCTGGACGCGATACCCGGTGAAGACCTGGACGCTTCCGTCGTCCATCGTCACCGGGAAGTTGACGGTCAGCTCGCGCTGCGGGACGCGCAGCACGCGGCGCATGCCGTCGTCGAGGTCGAGCCGGTCGGCCGCGAGGTCGAACTGCTGCTGGGCGATCGCCCAGATGTTCGGCGCCTCAGCGACCGGTTGTGTGCTGGCCATGAGGTGAGGGTGCCTCCTGATTGAGGGGCGATCCGGCGCCTCTTCACGCCCTCTCGTTGTCATGGCGGAGGCAGGCCAGGTCGCGGACAGAGATGAATTCTAGCGCAGCGCCCCGCTGCGCCACCGGTACCGATGTCCCCGGGCTCGGGTCAGACGAGCTCGACTGCCATTGCCACCGCTCCCCCGCCCCCGAGGCACAGCGTGGCGAGGCCGCGGCGGCCGCCACGCGCGCGCAACGCGTGGACCAGGGTCGTCAGGACCCGCGCGCCCGATGCACCGATGGGATGGCCGAGCGCGATGGCCCCGCCGTTGACGTTGACCCGGTCCCAGTCGAAGCCGAGCTCGTTGCCGTCGGCGAGGACCTGCGCGGCGAACGCCTCGTTGATCTCGATGAGGTCGAAGTCGGCGACGCTGCCGCCGACCTTCTCGATGAGCCGTCGCACGCCGTGGATCGGCGCCTCGAACAGCCACTCCGGCGCCACGTCGGCCTGCGCGTAGCCCACGATGCGCGCCAGCGGCGTGGCACCGTCCAGGGCATCCTCGGCCGCGATGACGAGCGCGGCGGCGCCATCGGTGATACCGGGCGCGTTGCCGGCGGTGACCGTGCCACCGTCCGGCTGGAAGGCGGGCTTCAGCTTCGCCAGCGCCTCTGCCGACGTGTCGCGGCGCGGGTTCTCGTCCACGCTCACCGTCCCGGGCCCTTTGCGCCCGGCCACCGTCACGGCTACGAGCTCCGCGTCGAAGGCGCCCGCATCGATGGCGGCGATGGCGCGTTCGTGCGAGCGGAGCGCGAAGCTGTCCTGCGCCTCGCGGGTGACGTCGTGCTTGGCGGCCACGCGCTCGGCATGCACGCCCATGTGGACGTCGCAGCTGGAGCACCACAGGCCGTCGTGCACGGTGCTGTCCACGACAGTCTGGTTGCCGAGCCGATAGCCGGCGCGCGCGCCGGGCAGCAGGTACGGGCCGAGGTTCATGTTCTCCATCCCGCCGGCGACGATGACGTTCGCATCGCCTGCCCGGATGGCGGCCGCACCGAGCATCACCGCCTTGAGCCCGGAGCCGCAGACCTTGTTGATGGTGGTGGCGCTCACGCCCTCCGGCAGGCCGCCCTTCAGTGCCGCCTGGCGCGCCGGCGCCTGGCCCGCCCCGCCCTGGATGACCTGGCCCATGATCGCCTCGTCCACGGTCGCCGGGTCGATGCCCGCCCGATCGACGGCAGCCCGGATCGCGGTCGCCCCGAGCTCGGTGGCCGGCGTGGTGGCGAGGCCGCCTCCGAACTTGCCGATCGGCGTGCGGGCCGCGGAGAGGATGAAGACGTCACGCATGCGTCCATCTTAGGGCAGTTGCCTCGTAGGCTTGACATATGCCGGTATCGGTATATATCATCCGACGCGTGGCACGAGCGGCGACGACCACGGACGCGTTCAACGCGGTGGCTGAGCCCCGACGCCGGCAGATCCTCGATCTGCTGGCCGGCGGCGAGCGACCGGTGAACGAGCTGGTCGAGCGGCTCGGCATGACGCAGCCGCAGGTCTCCAAGCATCTGCGGGTCCTCCGCGAGGTTGGCCTCGTCGAGGTCCGCGATGCGGGGCGGCAGCGGCTGTATCGGCTCAACGGCCGGTCGCTGAAGCCGATTCACGACTGGGTCAAGGCCTACGAATGCGCCTGGGAGGAGCGCTTCGCGGCCATGGACGAGGTCCTTGAGGACCTCAAGCAGCACGAAGGACAAGGAGCACACCGATGACCACGGCAACTTCCAGCGGCACGGCAACCGTCGCCCTCCAGGGCGACCGCGAGATCGTGATCACCCGCGAGTTCAACGCCCCAAAGCACCTCGTCTACCGCGCGCTGACCGAGCCGGAGCTCGTGAAGCGCTGGTGGAACGCGAAGCGCGGGACCGTCACGCGGTGCGAGATCGACCTCCGGGTCGGCGGCACATGGCGCTACCTCATGACCACCCCGGACGGCGGCCAGGTCGGGTTCCATGGCGAGTTCCGGGAGATCGTGCCGGACGAGCGGCTCGTGCAGACCGAGATCTTCGAGATGCCCGGCCTGACCGATGACGACGCCGCGCTGAACTCCTGCTCCCTCAGCGAGGATAGTGGCCGGACGACGATGACCGTCCTCGTCCACCATGTCCGCCCCGAGCACCGGGACGCGCAGCTCGCGTCGGGCATGGAGGCTGGCATGCAGGACGCGTACGACCTGCTCGAGGAGGTCGCCATCTCCCTCGCTTGACGCGCAGCGACGCCGCGCCGACCGGATGACGGCGGCGCGGCGTCGCTATTCCTTTGCGTCGGCCTCGTCGAACAGGTACGCGATGCGGTCGGCGTAGCGATCCTTCACCACCCGCAGCTTCACCTTGAGCGACGGCGTGAGCTCGCCCTCCTCCTCGGACAGGAGGCGCGGCAGCAGCGCGATCCGGCGCGGTCGCTCGTAGTTGGCGAAGTCGTCGAGCAGCCGCCGCACCTCGCCCTCGATGAGCCGGATCACCTGGCGCTCGGCCACGAGCTGCTCCGGTGGCATCTCGGCCAGCCCGTTCTGCGCCGCCCACGGCCCCAGCTCGTCGAAGTCGGGGACGATGAGCGCGCCGGTGTACGGCTCCCCGTCGCCGAGCACCACGGCCTGGGCGATGTACTTGCTCGTCAGCATCGCGATCTCGAGCGGCGCGGGGGCGATGTTCTTGCCGTTGGCGAGGACGAGGATGTTCTTCAGCCGATCGGTGATCCGGATGCGGCCGATCTCGTCCAGCTCGCCGATGTCGCCGGTGTGGAACCAGCCGTCGGCATCGATCACCGCCGCCGTCTCCTCCGGCTGGTCGAGGTAGCCGACCATGACCTGCGGCCCGCGGGCGAGGATCTCCCCGCTGCCGGGGTCGATGCGCACGACCGTCTCAGCGACCGGCTTGCCGACGGTGCCGAACTTGAAGTCGCCTGGCCGGTTGATCGAGAGGAGCGGTGCCGTCTCCGTCAGGCCGTAGCCCTCGAGGATGAGCATCCCCATCGCATAGAAGAACTCCCCCACCTCGCGCGACAGCGGCGCACCGCCCGACACGAAGTAGCGAACCCGGCCGCCGGTCCGCGCCCGGATCTTGTCAAAGACGAGGCGCTTGGCGATGGCAAGCTGGAGCGCCAGCACCGGGGAATCGGCCTTCCCGTCGAGGTGGTTCTGGTAATGCTCGCGGCCGAGTCCGCGCGCCCAGCCGAAGATCCGCTGCCGCAGCGGGGACGACGCCTCGACGGTCGACAGGACGCGTGCATAGAGCCGTTCGTACAGTCGGGGCACCGCCACCATCACCGTGGGTCGCACCTCGGCCATGTTCGCGGCCAGGCGCTCGATCGCGGGCTCCGCGTACGCGATCGTGCAGCCGCGCCCGAGCGGCACCACCTGGCCGGCCGCGCGCTCGGTCATGTGCGACAGCGGCAGGAAGGAGAGGAAGAGATCGTTCTCGTTGAAGTCGACCGCCTGGATGCCGCCCTCGAAGTTGTGGAGCACGTTGCCGTGCGTCAGCACGACGCCCTTCGGGTTGGCGGTGGTGCCCGAGGTGTGGACGATGGTCGCGATCCGGTCGCGGCCGAATTCGCGCCATGTCGCCTCCCACTCGCGCACCTCACCGGGATCGGCGTCGGCCAGCTCGAAGATATGGTCGAAGCTGACCGCGTCGTCGGGCAGCTTGCCGCGGTCCTCGATGAGGATGATCCGCTCGAGGCTCGGGCATTCGGCGCGCACCTTCTCGATTTTCGCGAGCTGCTGCGGGTTCTCGACGAAGATCGCCTTCGCCCTGACGTTGTTGATGACGTACGCCGCCTGCCCCGGCTCGGACGAGGGGTAGATGGGGCAGGTCACGGCGCCGAGCGACATCGCCCCCAGGTCGGCGGCGAGCCACGCGGGACGGGTGCGGCTCATGATGCAGACGGCATCCCCGTCGCCGATGCCGAGGTGCTTCAGGCCCAGCGCGACCTGCGTCACCCAGTCCCACATCTCGCGGTAGCTGATGCTGCGCCAGGTCGCCGCAGCGGCCTCGTCCGGCTCGGCGCCCTCGGCCTGCCGCCGCGAGCGGGGCAGCTTCCAGCGCAGCGCCTCCTTGGCCGGGTAGCGCTTCACGGTGCGGTGGACGAGGTCGACGAGCGAGGTCGCACGGTACTCGTCGGGAATCGTGAGCGGCTCGAAGGCGGTCTCGGTCCGCGTCGTCGCGTGAGCGGTGGTCGACATGGGCGTGGCCTCCGTGGTCGCTCGTGCGGTGCGGGTCGCGGCCCGCTCGGTGGGAAGGGGTTCGAGGCGGTCGACGCGGCTCAGCCGCCGCGCCGCGCCTCCTCGAGCAGCTGCTGGGCGATGATCAGGCGGTGTATCTGGTTCGTGCCTTCGTAGATCTGCGCCCCCTTCGCATCGCGCATGAAGCGCTCGACCGGATTGTCGCGGCTGTAGCCGGCGCCGCCGTAGACCTGGACGGCATCGGTGGCGACCTTCATGGCGGTGTCGGAGGCGATCCACTTCGCCATGCTCGAGGCGGCGTTGATCGGCTGGCCGGCGTCACGCAGCCGCGCCGCGCGCCAGGTGAGGAGCCGCGCCGCCTCCACGCCGGCCGCCATCTCGGCGAGGAGCGCCTGGATCATCTCCTGGTCACCGATGGGGCGGCCGAACTGGCGCCGCTCGGCGGCGTAGCGGACCGCGTGCTCCATTGCCGCGCGCGCGAGCCCCACGCAGCAGGCGGCGATGCTGATTCGTCCCGCGCCGAGGGCGGAGAGGGCCACCCTGAGGCCCTGCCCCTCGTCGCCGAGGCGGTTCGCCGCCGGCACCCGCGCGCGCCCGAAGACGAGCTCGGCGCTCACCGTGTCCCGGATCCCCATCTTTCGCTCGTGGCCGGCGACCCGGAAGCCTGGGGTGCCCTGCTCCACCGCGAAGGCGGTGATCCCGTCGCGGCCCTTCGCGCGGTCGACGGTGGCGAAGACGACGATCACCTCCGCATCGGCGCCGTTCGTGATCCAGATCTTCGTCCCGTCGAGCAGGTAGTCGTCGCCGTCGCGGGTCGCGGTGAGCGACAGCGCGGCGGCATCCGAGCCGGCCCCCGGCTCGGTGAGCGCGAATGCGCCGAGCCACGCGCCGGAGGTCATGCGCGGGAGGAATCGGTCCTTCTGCTCATCGGTCCCGAAGGACAGGATCGGCAGCTGGGCGAGGATGTGGACGCTGAGCGACACCGCCATCCCCATGTCCGCCGCGGCGACCTCCTCGAGTGCAACCGCCCACGGGAAGCTGCCCATCCCTGCCCCGCCGTAGCGCTCCGGGTACGGGAGCCCGGCGAGGCCGATCTCCGCCATGCCGGTGAAGAGCGACCGATCGAAGCGCTCCTCCTCGTCGCGCTGCGCGGCAGTCGGCTCGAGGCGGGCGCGGGCGAAGGCGCGCACCGTGTCACGGACAGTGCGCTCCTCCGCGGTGAGGGCGAACGGGTCGCGCGACGGCGCGGTCGAGACGGCCATCAGCCGACCCGGTTGCCCTTCTCGTCGTACCGGTAGAAGCCGCGCCCCGTCTTTCGCCCAAGGTGGCCGGCGGTGACCATCTGGCGCAGGAGCGGGGCGGCGCGGAACTTCGGGTCGCCGAAGCCACGGTGCAGGACGTCCATCACGCCGAGCATGACGTCGTTGCCGATGAAGTCGCTGAGCTCGAGCGGGCCCATCGGATGGTTGAGGCCGAGCTTCGCACCGGTGTCGATGTCATCGGCCGTGCCGGTCGACTCCATGAGCGCGAAGACGGCCTCGTTGATGAACGGCCCGAGCATGCGGTTGACGAGGAAGCCGGGCATGTCCTTCGACTCGATCACCGTCTTGCCGAGGTCGGTGGCGAACGTGCGGCAGGCCTCGTAGGTCGCGTCATCGGTCTCGAGACCGCGGATGATCTCGATCAGCTTCATGACGGGCACCGGCGAGAAGAAGTGGAGGCCGATGAAGCGCGGCGCGCGATCGGTCGTCGTCGCCAGGCCGGTGATGCTGATGCTGCTCGTGTTGCTGGCGAAGATCGTGTCGGGGTCCGCGTTGGCGGTCACCGCGGCCCACGTCTCGCGCTTGAGCGCCTCGTCCTCGAAGACCGCCTCGATCACGAGGTCGTGCTCCGCCACCCCGTCCGTCCCCACCGCGGTACCGATGCGGCCGGTGATCTCGTCCGCCGCCGACTGCTCGAGCCTGCCCTTCTCAACCTGCCGGGCGAGGTTGCCGGCGACGCGCTCCCTGCCCTTCTCCGCGAGCTCGGCGGTACGGTCCGCGAGCGTCACCTGCTTCCCGGCCGCGGCGCTGACCTGCGCGATGCCGTGGCCCATCAGCCCGGCGCCGATGACGTAGACGCGTTCGATGCTCATGCCGGCTCAGGGTATCAGCCGAGGAGGCGCTCGGCCGCGGTGAGCGGATCGAGCGCGCGGTCCGCGACCGCCGCCACGGTGGCCTCCCATGCGGGCGATGCGGCGGCGCGCGTCGCGCCGAGGTCGGCGATGGCGCGGCGCACCTGGCTGGCGGCGCGCTCGCGTGCGGCAAGTGGCTCGCGCGCCGCGGATCGATGGGCGTCGACGGCGTCCGCGAGCTCGGCAACGCCGTCGGCGGTGGTCGCCGTCGTGAGGAGCACCTTCGGCGGCGCCCTGCCGACGCGACCGCCCGCGGTCGAGAGCATCGCGCGCAGCTGCCGCGCTGCCCGGTCCGCCCCCGGCCGGTCGCCCTTGTTGACGACGACGATGTCGGCGACCTCGAGCAGGCCGGCCTTGATCGCCTGCACTTCGTCGCCCATCTCCGGCACCTCCACCACGACGGTCGTCTCCGCCAGACGTGCGACCTCGACCTCGGATTGCCCCGCCCCGACCGTCTCGATGAGCACCGGGTCGTAGCCAGCGGCGTCGAGCGCCGCCGCCGCGATCCAGGTCGCGGCCGCCAAGCCGCCGAGCTCCCCGCGCGAGGCTATCGAACGCATGAACACGTCAGGGTCCGCGGCGTGCTCCATCATCCGGATCCGGTCCCCGAGAATCGCGCCGCCGGTGTACGGCGAGCTGGGATCGACGGCGAGGATGCCGACCCGTCGCCCACGCCGCCGCCACTCGCCGACGAGTCCGTTCACGAGCGTCGACTTGCCACTGCCCGGCGGACCGGTGATGCCCACCACGTGCGCCCCGTGGCCGGCGGCGAAGAGGGCGGGCAACTCCGCGCGGAGCGCCGGGTCGCCGCGCTCGATGCGCGTCAGCAGCCGGGCGAGCGGCCGGCGCCCCCCGACGTCGAGGCTCACGTCCGCTGGCGGACGTGCTCGCGGAAGTAGCGCGCGATCTCGCCGATGCTCGTCCCCGGGCCGAACACCTCGGCCACGCCCGCCGCCTTGAGGCGCGTGATGTCGGCGTCGGGAATGATGCCCCCCGCCGCCACGAGCACGTCGTCCATGCCGCGCTCGCGGAGCAGGGTCACCGTCCGCGGCAGGAGCGCCATGTGCGCGCCGGACAGGATCGACAGGCCCACGACGTCGACGTCCTCCTGCTCCGCGGCGTCGGCGATCATCTCCGGCGTCTGGCGCAAGCCGGTGTAGATCACCTCGAAGCCCTCGTCGCGAAGGCCGCGGGCGAGGACCTTCGCGCCGCGGTCGTGCCCGTCGAGGCCGGGCTTGGCGATCAGGACCCGGATCGGCGTGTCGGTCATGCGGCCCCGATTCTAGCGAGCCGGTCGGTCCGGGCCGGGTGCTCGGCGTGAGGCATCGGTCTAGGTCGACCCGCCCTTGCCGATGAGGCCCATGAACTCGCCGCGCGTCCGTGCGTCGCGGCGGAACGTGCCGAGCATCGAGGAGGTGACCATGCGTGCCTCCTGCTTCCGCACGCCGCGCATCATCGTGCAGAGGTGCGACGCCTCCACGACGCAGGCTACGCCCTTCGGCTCGAGCCGCTCCATCAGGAAGTCCGCCACCTGCACCGTGAGCCGCTCCTGGACCTGGAGGCGGTGCGCGTACATGTCGACGATGCGCGGGATCTTCGATAGCCCGATGACCCGTCCCTTCGGCAGGTAGCCGACGTGCGCGGTGCCAATGAACGGCAGCAGATGGTGCTCACACAGGCTGTAGAACTCGATGTCGCGGACGACGACCATCTCGTCGTAGTCGACCTCGAAGCAGGCGCCGTGGATGAGCGCATCCGGATCGACGTGATAGCCGGCGGTCAGCTCGTCGTACATGCGCCGCACGCGCTCCGGCGTGCGCGCCAGCCCCTCACGCTCGGGGTCCTCGCCGATCTCGGTCAGCAGGGTGCGGACGGCCGACTCGAGATCGGCGCCGACTCGCGGGTCGCTCATCGGGGCCGATGGTACCAGCGGCCACGTGCGACCAACGGACGGTTCGTCGGGCCGGCCGCCGCGATACACTCGGGTTTGACCGCACGCACCACGCCTGGGACCCGAGACGGTGATCATCCACCAGCCGATTCGACGCACGAGACCAATGAGCATGGCCGCGCTCGGCGCGCTCGCCGGCGACCCGCTCGCGCGTGCCCTTGGCCGCCTCCTCGACGACGATTACCACTACCTCCGAGGCGTGCCGGCGGCCGGCGATACGATCGACACGATCGTGGTCGGGCCCGGCGGAACGTGGGCGATCGCCCCGATCAGCGAGCACGGCCGCTTCCGGAAGCGCAACGGCCACTGGTATCGATGGAACCGCGGCACCGAGTCCTGGGTGCCATGGGTCGCCGCCCCCATCGACGCCGCTCGGATGGCTGGCCATCGCCTGCGGCTCGTCCTCGAACGCGCCGGGGTGCCGGCCGAGGTCGAGGCCTGCCTGCTCTACGACGCTTCGACGCTCATCGAATGGGAGCCGGACCAGCGCCCGGGCATCCATGTCCAGCGTGAGCCGGAGGCCCTCGCGTCGCGCATCGTGCGCGACGCCGTCCTGACGCCGCCCCAGGTCGAGCGGATCGTCACCCTCCTCGACCCGCGCCAGCCGCTCCCTCAGCTCGCCCCGTCACCACGCTGAGCCCCCGCCGCGCGCGGTCCGACGCTCGCCGGGATGCGCGGGTCGAGCGCCGTGCTCAGGGTGGCAAAGATGACGACCCCCGCCAGCCCGAGCAGGTAGCCGCCGATCACGTCGCTCGGGTAGTGGGCGCCGAGGTAGACGCGGCTGAGGCCGACCACACCGATGAGGACGCCGAGGACCGCGATCGCCGCGACGCGCAGCCAGCGCGGCAGCGACGTGCGGGCCACGAGGACCGCGACCACGCCATACGCGATCATCGCCGACAGGCTGTGCCCCGACGGGAAGGAGTAGCCGGACTCGCTGACGATCGGGGGAAGGAGGCTCGGGCGTTGCCGCTCGACGGCGAGCTTGATTGACGAGTTCGCGAGCGAGGCGAGGCCGATCGTGGCGGCCGCCGCCAGGCCGAGCCGGATTCGGCCGGCGAAGAGCTCCACCGCGGCCACGACGACCGCCACGATCGCGATCGCCCACGTCGAGCCGAGCTGCGTCGCGCTCCCGAGCCAGACGAGCGGCGCGACCAGCGGCTGCGCCCGCACCGCGTCGATCACCGCCTCGTCGATGGCGCGCACCGCGCCGGCATCGATGAGCATGACGAGGCCGACGATCAGCGCAAGGTCGAGCGCGACGATCCCGACCGCGGTCCGGGTCGACGGGGCGAGGCGGGCGCGGCGTACGTCGGACGGCATCGAGCGGTCAGTCTAGGGCGGACCGATATCATCCGCTCCCCATGACATCGGCCGCCCCGACCCGCAGCCTGGCCCGCGCGCTCATCGGCGCGTCCGGAGCCGCGCTGCTCCTCGCAGCGGCGTGGTTCGTCCCGCCGCTCGCGATCGTCGTCGTCTGGCCTCTGCTGTACGTGCTCCCCGGCTGGGTCGTCGTGTCGTGGCTGGCGCCGCGGATCGCGGCCCCGGGCCGGCTCGGGCTCGCCGTCGTCGGCTCGATCGCGGTGAGTGCCCATCTCGTCTTCTGGGTCTCGGTCGTGATCGGCGCGTTCGGCGATGGCCACGGCTACGGACGGCCGGCGATCTTCGTCGCCGCCGCGCTGCTCGCCGTGCCGGTTGTCGTGCCGCTGGCGCGCGGCTGGTCCCCATCCGTGCGGCGCGTGCAGCGCGTCCTGGTCCGCGACCGCGCCGTCTTCGCGCTCGCGGCGCTTGCCGGTGGCTTCGTGGCCGGCGTCCTCGGGCTCGGGCTCTGGCACGTCACGCCCGATGGCGTCTCGTCCGGCGGCTCCAACTGGAGCGACCTGCCGGTCCACCTCGCGATCGCCCAGAGCCTCAACGCGGGGAACTTCCCGCCGCAGGTGCCCTACTTCGCGGGCGTGCCGCTCGTCTACCACTGGTTCGCCGACTTCCACGCCGCCATTGCCGCCGATGCGGCCGGCCTCTTCGCGATCCCCGCCTTCGTCCTCGGCTCGGCGATCGGTGCCGCCGCCCTCGCGCTCTGCGTCCACGGCCTCGCGCAGCGGCTCGTGGGCGGAGCGGGCTCGCGACGCGTCGCGCTGCTCGCGGTGGTGCTCGTCGTCTTCGCCGGCGGCCTCGGCTGGACGCGCCTCGTCAGCGATCTTGCCGGCGGCGGCGACGCGGTCGCGCTCGTGACCCACAACAGCTACGACAACTTCTGGTACGACAGCGCGGGTGGAGTGAGCTGGCCCTACTTCCGCATCCCTTCGGTGATGGGCACCGGCCAGCTCGTCCACCGCGCGACCGCCCTGGGCCTGCCCATATTCGCGGGCGCCATTCTGCTGCTGAGTCTCGCCCTGCCGACGCGTCGCGAGCTCCTGGCGGGTGCGCGCGACCGACCACGATTGCTGGTGGCGGCCGGCCTCCTTGGCGCGATGCTGGCTCCCTTCCAGTTCTTCCTCTTCCCCGCCCTGCTGCTCGTGGCCCTGTCATGGGTGGTACTCGGCCGCCGCCTCGCCGAGCGGTCCGCGCCGGCGAACGCAATCCGCTACCTCGCCCCCTTCCTGCTGGCGCTTCCCTTCGCCCTGCCGGCCCTGACCCAGGCGGGCGCCAGCGGCTCGCTCGGGGTGGTGCTCGGATGGGAATCGGCGCCGCGGTCCGACGGGCCGCTGGCGGTCGCCTTCTTCTACGCCACCAACCTGGGCATCCCGTTCCTCCTGGGCGTGACCGCGCTGCTCGTCGCCCGCGTCCCGCACGCCGCCTTCCTGGCCGCCTGGACAGTGGCGCTCTTCGCGCTCCCCAACCTCGTCGAGGTGAGCGTGGTCGCCTTCGACATGAACAAGCTCTTCCAGGGCATGTGGCTGGCGACGGCGATTGCGGCCGGCTGGCTGCTGCGCCGCTGGCCATGGCCGGTTGTCGCGGCCGTCCTGCTGCTCAGCATTTCGAGCCCGCTGCTGGTTGGCGCGTGGACCGCCACCGGCAACCTCCAGATGCTGACCCGCGACGAGCTCGACGCGGCGGCCTGGGCACGCACCACCCCGCAGCGCAGCGTCTTCGTGACCGATGGCTGGCTGCATGCCTTCACCGATCCCGCCGGCCGGCTGCGGCTCTCCACCTTCGGCCCCTACGTCGCCAACCTGGGCTACGACGTGGACGGGCGGGCGGCCCAGGTCACCGAGATCTACTGCGGCGGGTCGGTCGAGCGCAGCGCCGCGCTCATGCGCCAGCTCGGTGCGCGCTACGTGGTCGACGCCGGGCGACCGACGCCGTGTCCTGCACGCGTCGACTTCGCTGCCAGCGGGGCATTCCGCGAGGCGTACGCCAACCCATCCCTCCGCGTCTGGGAGCTGGCAGGCGGATAGGTATCATCCCCCGATGAACGGCCCCTCCCCGGCCGGCGGCGCGGTCGTCGACCTCGAGCACGTCAGCAAGGCCTACCCCGGAGCCGATGCGCCGGCCGTCGGCGACCTCTCGCTCACCATCCCCGCCGGCGAGATCTGCGTCCTGGTGGGTCCGTCCGGCTGCGGCAAGACGACGACAATGAAGATGATCAACCGCCTCATCGAGCCGACCGGCGGGCGGATCACCATCGGCGGTGAGGACATCATGGCCATGCCGCCGGTCGAGCTGCGGCGGCGCATCGGCTATGTCATCCAGCAGGTCGGGCTGTTCCCGCACCTCACGATCGGCGACAACGTGGCCACCGTGCCGCGGCTGCTGCGCTGGAAGGCGCCGCGCATCCGCGAGCGGGTCGAGGAGCTGCTGGACGTGGTCGGCCTGGACCCGCGCGAGTACCGCGACCGCTATCCCGCCGAGCTCTCCGGGGGCGAGCGCCAGCGGGTCGGCGTGGCGCGAGCCCTGGCCGCGGATCCGCCGGTGATGCTGATGGACGAGCCGTTTGGCGCCGTCGATCCGATCCGTCGCGAGCGGCTGCAGAACGAGTTCCTGCGGCTCCAGGCGCGGGTGCGCAAGACGATCGTCTTCGTGACCCACGACGTCGACGAAGCCATCAAGATGGCCGACAAGATTGCGATCCTGCAGCGCGGCGGGGTGCTGGCCCAGTACGACACCCCCGACGCGATCCTGGCCAACCCCGCGTCCGAGTTCGTGGAGCGTTTCGTGGGTGCCGACCGCGGCCTCAAGCGCCTCTCGCTGGGGCGGGTGCGCGACCTGGCGCACATCGAGCCGGTCATCGTCCGTGCGGGCGAGGCGCGGGCCGACGCGCGCCTGCGCCTCGACCGGGTCGAGGAGCTCACCTACGCGCTGCTGGTCGACGACCAGGACCGGCCGATCGGCTGGATCGACGCCCACGACCTGGCCGGAGAGGGGCCGATCCCCGCCGATGCGGCGACGCCGGGCGCCCCGACCGTGCAGGCCGAAACGACCCTGCGCGACGCCCTCTCCGCCCTGCTGGGCTCATCGGTCCAGCTGGGGGTGGTGGTCGACGAGCGCGACCGGGTCACGGGGCTGGTGAGCGTGGATGCCATCGGCGAGGCTCTCCGCGCTCCGGTGCGCATGGCGGACGGGAGCCTCGTGCCGGTCGGCGAGGCCACGGCGGGCTGATGGAGGGCCAGCCTTTCTTCCGTCTCGACTGGATCGGCGACAATCTGGCTGCGGTTTCATCGCAGCTCGATTCGATGCCCAGCACTATAGCTGCGTCAGAGGTGTGCGTGACCATTCCCAT
>JBBQMC010000049.1:0-14090 GCA_038328565.1 Candidatus Limnocylindria bacterium | reverse complement strand
GGAGCCATCGGTCCGTATACTACGCACCGTGCGAGGCCTCCCGGACCCTACGAGCCGCCTGCTCGTCAGCGAGGATGCGCGGCATCGGCTCGGCGGCGCGGTCCCGAGTCCGGCGGCCGCGTTCCTCCTGGCCCTCATCGCGCTGCCGACTCTGTTCTGGCTCGTCATCCTCAAGCGCACGACGACGTACCTCGTGCCGGAGGAGTGGCTCATGGCGAACGTCGTCGAACCGTTCAATTACTGGGTCGCCACGAACCTGCCGCCGCTCCACGCGCTCCTCATCGGGATCAGCGGTCTCGGCTCCGGCTGGTTCGTGGCCCTCGCCTTCTCGAGCCTCGGCCTGCTGGCGCTTGTGAAGGGGCGGCGCGACCTCGCCATCATCCTCGCCGCCGGCATGCTCGCATTCCCGATCGAATGGGCGCTCAAGTACCTCACCGCCATCCCCCAGGTCGGCCTGGGTCAGCTCGCGAGCGCGATCCTCGACGTGAGCGGCGTCGGGCTGGACGACCTCGCCGATTTCCCGGCCGGCCACGCGCTGCGCGCGACCGCGCTCTACGGACTCGCCGCCTTCTGCATCGCGCGCCTGAGCCTGGACCGCCGGCAGGGGCTGACGGCGTACGCGGTGGCCCTCGTGCTCATCGGTGCCATCAGCCTCACCCGGGTCTACCTCCTGGCCCACTACCCGATGGATGTCCTCGGCGGATGGATGGCCGGCGGCGCGCTGGTGGCGATCATCGTCGCGGTCCACGTGATGCGCGTCGACGAGCGCCGCCGCCTCCGGGATGCCGTGCGCGCCCCCGCCTCGACTTCGTCGCGACGCCGCGTCGCCGTGCCCCTTGACAACCTGCCCCGCCGCCGCGGCAAGCCGCCCGCGGTCGACGCCGGCCGGGACCGGTAGGGGCGCGCGTGCTCGAGCTGATCGATCGCCAGGTCATCCCGTTCTTCCTCAGCCTCTACGACGCGGTCGGCTATGTCGGCGTCGCGATCGCGATCGCGCTCGAGACGTTCATCCCCATCATTCCCTCGGAGGTCATCGTGCCGATGGCCGGCTGGAAGATCAGCCAGTCGGCCACCGACCCGGCCGTGCTCGAGCCGCTCACCCACGCCCCGTGGAACTTCGTCATCGTGCTCGTCGTCGCGACCGTCGCCGCCGTCGCCGGCTCGTTCGCGGGGTACCTCATCGGTGCCTGGGGCGGCCGCCCGCTGCTCGACCGCTGGGGACGCTACGTCCACATCCATCCCGAGGATCTCGACCGCGCCGATGCCTGGTTCGCGCGGCACGGGGATTGGGCGGTCCTCATCGGGCGCCTCGTTCCGCTCGTCCGCGCGCTGATCAACTACCCCGCGGGTGTGGCGCGCATGCCGATCGGCCGCTTCCTCGTCTTCTCCGCGCTCGGCTCGCTGCCGTGGAACGCCGTCCTGCTCCTCGCCGGCTACCAACTCGGCGAGAACTACCGCCACCTCTACGACGCCGTCCGGCCGTACGAGACGGTCATCTACGTCCTCGTCGCGGTCGGGGTCGTCGTGCTCCTGTACCGATGGCTGCGCCGCCGCCCCAGCGCCGAGGCTCGCGCCTGACGCCCGGTTGACCTTCCCGGGGCCGCGTGCCACGATCGGCCGCAGTCAAATCATCATTCCTTTTCAGTTGCCTTCGGGGCGGGGTGAAAGTCCCCACCGGCGGTCGGCGTCCGTCAAGGACGTCAGCCCGCGACCCCGCGTCGCGCAATCGACGCGGGTTGACCTGACCTCCCGATTCGATCGGGAGCCGACAGGGCCGACGGTGAGAGTCCGGATGGGAGAAGGTGACCGCTCGTGTCCCTCGTCAGGGCAGACCGTTCGCGGGCTCGCGTGCGATCGACCCGGCCACGGGGTCACGGTGCGCGCCCCGATGGCGGCCGGCACCGGAGACACCTGCATGGCACCCGACACCCCCGACCGACCCGCGACCGCCCTGTCGATCCGCCTCGCCGGCGTCGGCATGCGCTACCCGTCCGGCGTCGAGGCGCTCCGTGACCTGGCACTCGAGGTCGCGGCCGGCAGCTTGACGGCGGTCATCGGGCCGAACGGCTGCGGCAAGAGCACCCTGCTGCGCATCGTCGCCGGGCTGCTCGCCCCGACCACGGGCCGGGTCGAGGTTGGCGGCGTGGCACCGACGGCGGGCGACGGCCGGGTCGGGCTCGCCTTCCAGCAGCCACGCCTCGTGCCGTGGCTCACCGTTTCGCAGAACGTCGGGCTGCCGCTCGCGGCGCGTGGCATGCCGTCCGCGGACATCGATACCGCGGTGGCCGATGCGCTCGAGCGGGTTGGCCTGCGTCCGGCGGCATCGCTCCTGCCGGCGCAGCTGTCCGGGGGCCTCGCCCAGCGGGCCGGCCTCGCCCGCGCACTCATCACCGACCCGGGCGTGCTGCTCCTCGACGAGCCGTTCAGTGCGCTCGACCTCCTGACCCGTGAGGCATTCGACAACGAGCTGGAGCGGCTCTGGATGGAACGCGGTCCGACGCTCGTGCTGGTGACGCATTCGGTCACCGAGGCCGTCCTGCTCGCCGACCGGATCGTGGTCCTCGGGGCGCGGCCGGGGACGGTGGTTGCGGACCTGGAGGTCCCGCTCGCGCATCCACGCGCGACCGCTGCCCTGGCCGAGCCGCCGGCCCTCGCGGTCGCGGCCGCGGTGCGAGACGCGTTGTCCCTCGCCCATGACCCCGGGCTCGCCGCGTGGATTGCCCGATGACCGCCCGGCGCGTGCTCATCGCCGCGGCCAGCGTGGCCGCCTTCGTCGTCGCCTGGAAGCTCGTGAGCATCGTCACCGGCGTGCCTGCGTACATCCTTCCCGCTCCCGAGGTCGTGGCCGAACGCGGCGTTCGTGCGATCGCGAGCGGCACGCTGTGGACGCACACCGCGGCGACGTTGCTTGAGAGCAGCCTCGGTTTCCTCGCCGGTGCCGCGGCCGCGATCGCCGTCGGGCTCCTCCTGGCGCGGAGCGTCCTGCTCGAGCGCGTCCTGTCGCCGTATATCGTCGCCGCGCAGGCGGTCCCGATCCTTGCCCTGGCACCGCTGCTCGACATCTGGTTCGGCGGCGGGCTGCTGGCCCGGGTCGTGATCTGCGCCCTCATCGTCTTCTTCCCGATCGCGATCGCGACCATGGTCGGCGTGCGCTCAGTCGACCCGGCGCTCGTCGAGCTGTTCGCATCCGTGGGCGCCGGGGAGCGCTTCCGCGTTCGGCACCTCGACATCCCGTGGGCCCTGCCGGTGATCTTCGGCGGCCTGCGGGTGGGGGTCACGCTCTCCGTCATCGGCGCCGTCGTCGCCGAGTGGGCCGGCGCCAACGTCGGGCTCGGCATCCTCATCAACATCGCCGACCAGGGGCTGTTCGACACCCCGCTCATGTTCGTCGCGCTCGTCACGCTCGCCGCCATCGGCCTTGCCGGCTACGGCCTCGTCGTGGCCGCCGAGCATCGCCTCGTCCCACATCAGAGGTAATCGATGTCCCGCCTTCGTCTGCTCGTCCTCGCGCTGATCCTCGTCATCCCAGCCTGTGCGGCGACGCCATCGGTCCAGCCGAGCGGATCCGCCCAATTGCGACCCATCTCCGTCCTGCTCGGCTTTCGCCCCGACGTCCAGTTCGCCCCGTTCTACGTCGGCATCCGGGAGGGCTACTACGCGGCCGCCGGCCTCGACGTGACGCTCGAGCATGCGACCGGCGCCGACGTCGTGCGCCAGGTCGCCGACCAGCAGGCGGCGTTCGGCGTGGCCGATGCGACCGACGTGATGATCGCGCGTACCTCCGGCATCCCGATCCGCTACGTGTCGACGCTCTACCAGGCGTTCCCGGTCGCGATCATCGGTCCGGCCGGATCGGTCCCGACCACGCCCGCCGGGCTGAAGGGCAAGACGATCGGCACGCCGGGGCGCTTTGGCTCGTCCTGGCACGCCCTGCTCGCCCTTCTCGACGCCGGCGGCCTCACCGCGGACGACGTGACCATTCGCGAGTACCCGCAGTTCAACCAGGCCGAGGGCCTCCTCAACGGCGACGTCGACCTCATCACCGGCTTCCGCACGAACGAGCCCCTCCAGCTCGCGAAGCAAGGCATGAAGGTCGGCATGCTCACCATCGACGACATCGCGCCGCTGCCCGGCCCCGGGGTCGTGGCCTCGGACGCGGTGATCGGCGCCGACCCGGCGCTCGTGCGCGCCTTCACCGCCGCCACGGCGCGGGCGCAGCAGGCCGTGATCGACGACCCGCAGCTCGGCGTCGATGACTCGGTCGCGCAGGTGCCGACGCTCGGCGAGGACCGGCCCACCGGCCTTGCCGTGCTCACCGCGACGGTCGAGCTATGGAACGCGGGCGGCTTCGGCAACGGTCGCATCGATAAGGACCGATGGATCATCGCCTTCGCGACCATGCGACGGCTCGGCTTCATCGACGGCTCCGTCCCCGTGGACGAGATGATCTGGAGCGAGTGACCGGGCCCGGCGTGTCACGATGGGCTCACCACGTTCGGAGGCGTCATGCCTGAATCGACGGTCGCGATCCGCAACCCCTCCGGACTCCACGCCCGGCCAGCGGCCACGTTCGTGAAGGCGGCTGCCGGCTATCGGTGCGAGATCCGGGTCACGAACCTGACGCGTGACGCTGCGCGCACCGCCTCGGCGAAGAGCATCCTGGGCGTCATGCAGCTGGGCGTCGCGCAGGGACACGAGCTGCGCATCGAGACGAGCGGCGAGGACGCGAGGCGGGCGCTGGACGAGCTCGTCGCGCTCGTGATATCCGGCCTCGGCGAGCCGCTATCGTCGTGACCCGACTGCGGGGCGTCGCCGCCGCGCCGGGCGTCGCGCACGCCCCGGCCGCGCGCCTGGAACCCGGCGGACCGACGGCGGCGGCCGCTCGCGACCTCGACGGCGCGGTTGCCGAGGCGGTGGCGCAGCTCGACGCCATCGCAACCCGCCTGCGAAGCGCCGGCCGCGGCGACGAGGCTGACATCTTCGACGCGCAGGCGATGCTGGCTGCCGACGAGATGCTGCTCGACGCCGCACGCGCCGAGATGGCCGGCGGTGCAACCGCGGAGGCGGCGATCGAGTCGGCGGGCGATGCCATGGCGGCGACGCTCGCCGCGCTCGACGACGAGGTGCTCGCGGCCCGTGCCGCGGACGTGCGGGACGTGGCGGCGCGCATCGCGCGGGCCATGCGCGGTGAGTCGGCCCCCCGACTCGCGCGACGAGCGATCGTCATCGCCCATGACCTCGCGCCGTCGGTGACCGCGGAGCTCGATCCGGCGCTGCTGGCCGCGATTGCCCTGGAGGCCGGCTCCCGCACCGCGCACGCCGCCATCCTCGCGCGCTCGCTCGGCATCCCGGCGGTCGTGGGAATCTCCGGCCTGCTCGACCTCGTCCCGGATGGCGCCGCGGTCCTCGTCGACGGTGACGCGGGCGTGCTCGTGCTCGAGCCGTCGGGCGCGGAGCGTGCGAGCGCCGATGCCACGACCATCGCGCGACGTACCGATGTTGAGCGCGACCGCACGCTCGTCGGCGAGCCCCTCGCCACGTCCGACGGCCACCGGATCACGCTCGCCGCGAACATCGGCCGGCCCGAGGAGGCGGCCGGCGCCCTCGCCGCAGGAGCCGAGGCGGTCGGCCTGCTGCGCACCGAGTTCATGTTCCTCGGCCGCTCGTCGGCGCCCGACGAGGCGATGCAGCGCGAGGCCTACGCGCGCGTGCTCACCGCGTTCGACGGCCGTCCGGTCGTTTTCCGCCTCCTTGACGTCGGCGGGGACAAGCCGCTGCCCTACCTCCCGCTCGAGCCGGAGACGAACCCCTTCCTCGGCGTGCGCGCCATCCGCCTCATCGACGTGGAGCCGGAGATCCTCCAGGTCCAGCTCCGCGCCATCGTCCTCGCGGCCGCGGCATGCGGCGTCGACGAGCCCCACCTCATGGCACCTATGGTCGCCGACGTGGCCGACCTCGCCATTGTGCGCAGCCTCGTCGAGCTGGCCGTCGTCGCCGCTGGCGTCGCCGTGCGGCCGCGCGTCGGGATCATGGTCGAGGTTCCGTCCGCGGTCCTCGTCGCGGCGGAGCTGGCCGCCGCGGTCGACTTCATGAGCATCGGCACGAACGACCTGACCCAGTACCTGCTCGCCGCGGATCGCACGAACGCCCGCCTCGCAGCGCGCCAGGACCCGATGCATCCGGCCGTGCTGCGCGCGATCGCGATGGTCGTTGCTGGCGCGGCGGCCCACGCGAGGCCGGTCGCGGTGTGCGGGGAAATGGCCGGCGATCCGGTCGGCGCTGTCGTGCTCGTCGGCCTGGGGGTCGACGAGCTCAGCATGGATCCCGCCGCCTTCGGCGCCGTGAAGCGGGCGCTGCGCCGCGTCACCCACGACCAGGCGCGGCAGCTCGCCACGCGGTGCCTTGACGCCCCCGACGCGGCGGCGGCGCGGCGGCTGGTGGAGGAGCGGCTGGCGCTCGCCGGCTAGGAGCGCGGGGCGGCGACGGGCTCGAAGCGGGCGAGCGAAGGGTCGGCGTCGGGCGCCGCATGCTCCGCGGCGCGAACGGTCTGGTGGAGCAGCATCATCGTCGTCACCGGGCCGACGCCGCCGGGGACCGGCGTGATGGCGCGCACCACCGGCCGCACCGCGTCGAAGGCGACGTCGCCCACGATGCCATCGCCTGTGACGTTGATCCCGCAGTCGACGACCACCGCGGAACGGTTGACCATCTCGGAGCGGATGAGGCCGGGAACGCCCGCGGCGACGACGAGGATCTCGGCGCGGCGCGTCTCGCGCGCCAGGTTGCGGGTTTCGCGGTGGCAGACGACGACCGTCGCGTTGGCAGCGGTGAGGAGGGCGGCGACCGGCCGCCCGACGACGGCGGAGCGGCCGACCACGACGGCGCGGCGACCGGCAATCGGGATCTCGTACGACCGCAGGAGCTCCATCACGGCCGCCGCGGTGGCCGGCACGAATGCATCGGTGTCGCCGCGTGAAAGACGGCCGGTGTTCATCGGCGTGGCGCCGTCGACGTCCTTCGCCGGATCGATGAGCTCCACCACCTCGTGCGCGACCAGGTGCGGCGGGACGGGCTGGGCGACGACGACTCCGGCAATGGTCGGATCGCGGTTGAGCGCGCCGATCCGCGCCGCGAGGTCGGACAGCGTGACGCCGTCGTGTGGGGTGACCATGACCGGCTCGATGCCGATCCCCCGCGCGGTGCGGGCGATGCTGTCGGCGTAGACCGCCGCCGGTCCATCGGCCGCGAAGTGGACGATCGCGAGCCGTGGCGCGGTGCCGGCGGCGTCGGTGAGCGCGGACACGCGGTCGCCCAGCTCGCGCCACAGGTGCGAGGCGACAGCACGGCCATCAAGGAGGCGGGCGGTCATGTCGGTGTCGGCTTCGCTCCTCGAGGTTCGGCCATGCGGCGCGCAACGCCGGCGGTGATCCGCTCGGCGCATCCGCGGGCAGTGGCACGCAGGTCCTCGATCTCGCCCGCCAGGCCGACGCGATGCGGATCGTCGGCAGCGAGGGACGGCAGGTTGATGCCGACGTTCAGTGCGCCACCCTCCACGCAGGCGAGCGCAAGGTGCGCCGCCACGCCGAGGTCGCTGATTGCGTTCGGATTGCCGACGTCGACGAGCCGCTCGGCCTGCTCCAGGACGGCCATCCCGGCTCGCGCCGTCCGCAGCGGGACGTCGGTGGCGAGGCGGTTCGCCTGCGCCAGCTGCACGGTGCGGGACTCCCGCTCCGCGTCGGTCGAGCGCGGCAGGCGGCGAGCGGCAACGACCGCGGCATACGCGTTCGCGTCGAGCGTCGCCAGGTTGAGGAGCTCGGACCGCAGCGCGGTCGCGAAGGTGAGCGTCTCGGTCACGAGCGCCGCGTCGGCGTCGGTAGCGGTGCGGCCGTCGGTGAGTCGCCCGACCATGGCCACCAGCGCTGCGCCGAGCGCGCCGCCGAAGGCTGCGGCACTGCCGCCGCCGGGCGTCGGCTCGCCGCTGCCAAGCTGATTGACGAGATCGCGAACCGTGAGGTCGTCGAGCGCCGGGGTGGCGCCCGCTGGGTGCGGGGTGGTGGTGGTCGATCCTCCGGGGCCGCTGGACATCGGCGAGGCGCATCTCGTCGGTGCGCGCTGACCGAGTCTCGGCGAGGAAGCGGCCGCGCAGCGGCGCGATTGTACCCGACCCCGCCGGATGCCCCCGCGAGCGGGGATCGGTTGCTCAGGCGGCGGAGTCGAGCGCCTCCACGAACCACCGCCGACGTCGCCCGTCGAACACGAGCGAGGCCTGGCCGCGCTCCGTCTCGACCAGGTAGGTGACCCGTGGACCTCGCTCGACCGGGTAGGCAGCCAGCTCGTCACGACGGGCGGTGAGGGACGTCACCGTGAGATCTCGGTCCGCAACCCGGATCCGCGCCGGGCGGGCCGCATCGCGGTCCCAGCTGACACGGGCTTCGATGGGAGTGATCCGTACGAGCGCCATGAGGCAATCTCCTCTGCGGTTGCCGCTCGCCTGAAGGGCACGATGTGAACAGGCGTTCGATTCAGAGCCGCATCATACGAACGCCTGTTCGATTCGTCAAGGCTCATCGTCGGTGCGCGGACCCGCAGGCCGCTCCCCGAAGTCGAAGCGGCGCCGCGGGCGCTCGCGAAGCAGCCGCGCACGGGTGATCGCAGCGTCCCCGAAGCGCGCGCGCACGTCGTCGATCGTCGCCTCGAGCCGCGCCTCCTTCGATGCCCCGTCGAACAGGGTGAGCTGTTCGGCATCGGTGAGGTGGATGGCGGTCACCCCGATCAGGCGCACCGCGCGGCTCGCGCTGCGGGAGCGTCGCAGGAGCGCGACCGCGGCCTCGTAGATCGGGCGGCTCTCACGCGTCGGGCGCGGCAGGATCGACTGGCGCGTGATCGTATCGAAGCCCTCGTAGCGCAGCTTGAGCTGGATGCCGCGCGCGGCGAGGTCATGCCGTCGCAGCCGCCCCGCGACCGAGTCGGCCAGGTCGAGGAGCGTCGCCTGGAGCGCGGCGTCGCCAACGACGTCGTGGTCGAACGTGTGCTCGTGGCCCACCGACTTCGGCGCCATCCATGGGACCACCGGCGAGGGATCGATGCCGCTGGCCCGCTCTGCAAGGTCGGCGCCGTGCTTGCCGAACCGACGCCGCAGGGTTGCGGTCGGCAGGGACGCGAGCTGGCCGATGGTCGTCACCCCGAAGTCGCGAAGCGCCTCCGCCGCAGCTGGCCCCACGCCCCACAGGCGCCGGATCGGGAGCGGCGCCAGGAACGCGGCCTCGCCCCCGGGCGGGACGATGACGAGGCCATCCGGCTTCCGCAGGTCGGATGCGACCTTCGCGCACAGCTTGTTCGACGCGATGCCGACGCTGACGGTCAGGTTGATCTCGTCGCGAACCCGCCGCTTGATGGTCGCCCCGATCTCCTCGCCACTGCCGAATGCGACGCGCGAGGCGGTCACGTCGAGGAATGCCTCATCGAGGCTGATCGGCTCGACGAGCGGCGTGAACGAGGCGAAGACCCGCATGACCGCCTCGCTGACCTCGCGGTAGCGGTCTGGGCGGACGGGCAGGAAGACGCCGTCCGGGCAGAGCCGGTGGGCCGTGCGCAGCGGCATCGCCGAATGCACGCCGAAGCGCCGCGCCTCGTACGAGGCCGCACTGACCACGCCCCGCGCATCGGGGTCGCCGCCGACGATGACCGGCTTTCCACGGAGCGGGGGCGCGTCGAGCACCTCCACGCTCGCGTAGAACGCGTCCATGTCGGCGTGGATGATCGTTCGCGTTGCCATGGACCGATCCCGATCGCTCAGACCACGTCGACAGCCGGCACGCCGCCGGGTGCGAGGTGGGCGAGCAGGCGTTCGGCCTCGTCGACGAGCGCAGCACCGGCGCGGCGACCGAGACGGCCAAACGGCCTGAGGGAGACGCGTCCGGCGGCCACGTCGAGCTCCCAGGTGCCGGCCACCCGGCCGTCGACGAGGAAGCTCGGCAGCACGTCGGCGTTCCGCGTGTATACCGCGGGCAGGTCGGCGTCATGAATGAAGCGGCCACGCCGCCCCGGCGCATGCGACAGGAGCAGGCTGTCCCAACGCGCGAGCAGGCGCGGCGGCGCCTCCGTCGCTTCGTCCGGACGCGGCGCATCGGCGATGTCGAGCAGCTCACGCCCATCGCTCGCCGTGATGCGGACGACGCGATCGCCGAGCGCGTCGATCGCCGCCTTCCAGCGCGCCGCATGCCCGCGGCGTCCGGCGTAGGCGATGAGGTCGTCGACGCTCGCGGGCCCGAACGCGGCGAGGTAGCGCTCGGTGACGTGCCGGAGCGCGGTCGCCTCGCCGAGGTGCGGGGGAGGCGGGCCGATCCACGACTCGGCCAGCGCGTAACGCGAGCGTCCGTAGCCCTCACCGTCGAACGGGACGTGGACGAGCGGCATGGTGGCGGCGATGTGCCGCCAGTAGATGCGATGCGGATGCGCTGCCAGCTTCGGCACCTCGACGCGCATGATCGCGTCCATGTCGCGGATGCGGAGTGGGCGCTCAGCCAGCGCTGCGCGCACCGCGGCGTGTCCCGCGCTGAGCTGGCGGCCGAGCGGTGAATCGACCGCATCCGCCTTGAAGATGGCGCGGAACTGCTGCAGCCGCAGCGGCTGGACCAGGGTCGACATCGGCCAGAAGTCGTCGGCTGCCACGATATGGACCGTGATCCGCATCAGCGCCGCGCGGACGACGGATCGCTCCTCGAGGGCTGCCCGCAGGCTGGCGGGGGCCGCGCCAGACCGGCTCCACAGCGCGATCGGCGGCCACTCGGGATGCTGCGCCTGGAGGGAGCCGATGCGCCGCACCCGGTCCGCCACGGCCCGGCTGCGCAGCGGCGCCAGCAGTCCCTGGCGGGCGAGGGTCGCGCGATTCAGCGCCCGATCCGAGATCTCGGGATGCTGCGACACGGTGGCGTCGCGCGCGACGTCAGCCGAGCTTGCGAATGACGCCGATCACCTTGCCCTGGATCTGGACGTCGGTGGCGTAGATCGGCTCCATCTCCGCGTTCGCCGGCTGGAGGCGGATCCGGTCCTGTTCGCGGAAGTAGCGCTTGAGGGTGACGCCGTTGTCCTCGAGCAGGGCGACAACGATGTCGCCGTCCTGCGCCGTCGACTGCGGCTGAACCACGACGTAGTCGCCGTCATCGATGAGCGCGTCGATCATGCTCTTCCCGCGCACGCGGAGGACGTAGGAGTCGGTGCGGCCGACCATCGAGCGGGGGACGTCGAGTGCCTCGGCGCCATCCGCATACGCCTCGATCGGCTGGCCGGCGGCGATCTCGCCGAGCACCGGGAGGGCCGCGACGTCGCGCTCCATCGGCATGCGGAAGGGTGTCACGCGATTTCCGCCCGGTCGCCGCGCAACGGCGCCGTGCGGCGTCACCCGCAGCGCGCGCGAGGAGTTGGTGCCGCGCTCGAGGAGGCCATCGCGCTCGAGGGCGATCAGGTGGTGATGGACGGCGGAGGTGGAGGCGAGGCCGACCGCGTCGGCGATCTCGCGGACGGACGGCGGATAGCCGCGCTCCTCGACGGTCTGCGCGATGCACTCGAGAATCCGTCGGCGGCGCTCGGCGTCGTGCCTGGTCATGGGATGCGCGTGCTCCGATTCGTCGTCACGACCCCACCCTAGCCGAACAGGTGTTCTAATGTCAACTGCCGGTGCGTCCGCCTCTGGTATCATGCGCGCCCCGTCGACCGCCGCCGCCAAGAGGCACGCACCGTGAACCTGCCCGGCCGATGGCGCTACCTGCGCCTCGCCCGCCTCGTCTGGAAGCTCCCCACCTACGCCCGCCTGGTGTGGGGCATCGCCCGCGACCCGCGCACCCCGGTGGGCCTGAAGGCGATCCTCGTCGCGGCGGTGGCCTATGTCGTCTCGCCGCTGGACCTCGTGCCGGACGCGATCCCCATCCTCGGCCAGGCGGACGACCTGACCGTCGTGCTGCTCGTGCTCGATCTCTTCATCCAGAACGCGCCACCCGAGGTGCGCCGCGACCATCTGGAGCGGGCGAAGAACGGGACGGCCGACCTCGACCGCGACCTGGCCCGCCTGCGCGGCCTCATGGGTCACCGCTACGATGAGATCCGCGATCGCCTGCCTGAGCTCCTGGACCGATACGGCCGCGTTCGCGACCCGGACGCGCTGAAGCGCTCGCTCGACCGCTGGCGACGCCGCCGCGTCGCGGGTGGCGACGACACGGCCACCTGACGCGGCCACCCAGCTACGAGAGAAACGAACGACATGAAGGTGATCCTCAAGCGCGACGTGAAGGGCCTCGGCCACGAGGGTGACCTCAAGGACGTCAAGGACGGCTACGCGCGCAACTTCCTCCTTCCCACGGGTGCGGCGGCCATGGCCGACCGTGGCCAGCTCGCAAACTGGGAACGCCACCGCGACCAGCGCGAGGAGCGGGAGAAGGCCATCCGCGCCGATGCGGAGGCGCTCGCCGCGCGAGTCGCCGAGCTCCGGCTCGAGGTTCCGGTGAAGTCCGGTGACCGCGGCCGCCTCTTCGGGGCCGTCACGGGCCACCAGATCGCCGACCTCATCGCCCGCAGCGGCGTCGAGCTCGACCGCCACGCCGTCCACCTGCGCGAGCCGATCAAGACCCTCGGTGACTACAAGGTCGACGTGCGGATCATGCCGGGCGTCGAGACCACGGTCAGCGTGAGCGTCGTCTCCGAGGCGTGACGAACCCGCTCGACGCGGCGGTCGCCGCCCGGCGCTGGGCCGACGTCTGGCAGCGCGCGTGGGAGGCGCTCGACATCGACGCGGTGGTCGCGCTCTACGCACCCGACGCCACGCTTCGCTCGCAGCCATTCCGCGAGCTCGAACGTGGGCGTGACGGCGTCCGCGACTACCTCGCCGGCGCCTTCGCCGAGGAGGCCGCGGTACGCGCCTGGTGCGGCGTACCGGTGGTGGATGGCGACCGTGCCTCGATCGAATGGTGGGCCGCGCTGACCGAGGACGGTGAGGAGGTCACGCTGGCCGGGACCTCGACCCTGCGTTTCGATGCCGCCGGCCTGGTCATCGAGCAGCGCGACACCTGGAACCTGGCCCCGACGCGCCTCGAGCCGCCGCCCGGCTGGGGAGGCTGATCGGCGCGCGCCGGTCACCATCGCGACAGGCGACCTGTCGCATGCGGGGGGTTGGCTTGGATCGGCCGGCCCAACGGCCTTATCCACAACCTCACGGCTTATGCACAACTGGCCGGGGTTTTCCCCAGCCGTCGCCCGCTTCGGGCCTCGGCGGGAGCTGCCGCGCCGGGTACGGTGACGCCTGCCCATGATGACGATTGCCAGCCAGGGTTCCGCCCTCGAGAAGCTCGCCCCGCAGGCACAGGAGGCGGAGCAGAGCGTTCTCGGCTCGATCCTGATCGACGCCGACGCGATCCTTCGCGTCGCCGAATTCCTGCGCCCCGCGGACTTCTATCGTGCCGCGCACGGCACGATCTTCGAGGCGATGCTGTCGCTCCACGGCCAGCGCGAGCCGATCGACCTCGTCACCCTAGCCGAGGAGCTCGAGCGGCGGGATCGGCTCGAGGCGGTCGGTGGCCCCGGCTACCTGGCCACGCTCATGAACGCCGTCCCCACCGCCGTCCATGTCGAGCACTACGGCCGCATCGTCGAACGCAAGTCCGTGCTCCGCAACCTGATCGCCGCCGCGGGGCGCATCGCCGCCGTCGGCTACGAAGAGGCGAACGATGCGGAGGTGGCGATCGACCGCGCCGAGTCGATCCTGTTCGAGATCAGCCAGCGCCGGAGCACGGGTGGCTTCGAGTCGCTCGGCACCCTGCTCGGGCAGGCATACGACCGCCTCGAGTACCTCCATGAGCATCGCGGCCAGATCCTGGGCATCCCATCGGGCCTGTCCGGGCTCGATGCGCTGCTCGGCGGATTCCAGCCGTCAGACCTCGTGATCCTCGCGGCTCGCCCCAGCGTCGGAAAGACGAGCCTCGCGCTGAACATCGCGCAGCACGCCGCCGTGCGCGAGGCCAAGCGGGTGGCCGTCTTCAGCCTCGAAATGAGCCGCGAGCAGCTCGCCCTGCGCCTGCTGAGCGCGGAAACGGGCATCAACC
>JBBQMC010000048.1:0-14117 GCA_038328565.1 Candidatus Limnocylindria bacterium | reverse complement strand
GGGCTCGACGCGATCGACGAGCGGCGCTTCACCGGCGAGCAGGCGCTGACCCAGGGCTTGTTCGCGAACGACGCCACCACGATCGACAACCTGCGGCTGTGGGACTACCGGCCACTCCTCACCACGTTCGGGCAGCAGCAGGTCATCTACCGCTACTACGACTTCAGCGACGTCGACATCGACCGCTACGACATCGGCGGCCAGCAGCGCCAGATCATGCTGAGCGCGCGGGAGCTCAACCAGAGCAAGCTGCCCGACCAGGCGCGCACCTGGACGAACGAGCGACTCGTCTTCACCCACGGCTACGGCATCACCGCGGTCCCGGTCAACGGGGTCACGCCGCAGGGCACGCCGGACTATCTCGTGAGCGGCATCAACCGCGAGCCGCAGCTCCCCGTGGGCGAGCCACGGATCTACTTCGGCGAGGCGACCGACGCATACGTCGTGACCCAGACGACGACCCAGGAGTTCGACTACCCGCTGACGGCGGGTTCCGACATCGGTGCGACGACGACCTGGAAGGGGACGACGGGGGTCGGGATCGGCAACTTCTTCACCCGTGCCCTGTTCGCCCTTCGCTTCGGCGACCTCAACCTGCTGATCAGCAACCAGCTCACCGACCAGTCGCAGGTCCTCTTCCGACGGACCCTCGAGGAGCGCGTGCCGGAGATCGCCCCGTTCCTCAGCTACGACCGCGACCCGTACCTCGTCAGTGCGAACCAGCGCCTCTACTGGGTGTGGGACGCCTACACGACCAGCGATCGCTACCCCGATGCGCAGCCGCTCCCCGACGGCAGCCGCTTCGCGGGCGACAACTACGTCCGCAACAGCGTGAAGGTGGTGGTCGACGCCTACGACGGCACGGTGCGCTTCTTCCTCGCCGATCCAACCGAGCCGATCATCGCCGCCTACGCCCGCATCTTCCCGGGCCTGTTCGAGCCGCTCGACGCGATGCCGGGCGAGCTGCGTGCCCACCTGCGCTACCCCGAGGACCTGTTCACCGCGCAGAACCAGACGTACCTGCTCTATCACCTGCCGGCGACCGATGGCGGCGCCACGACGTTCTACAACCAGGACAACCGCTGGGCATTCCCGGAGGACGTCGCCAAGGCGACCGGCGAACCGATGGAACCGTACTACGTGATCATGCGAATCCCCGGCGACCAGCAGGCCGAGTTCGTCCTCATCCAGCCGCTCGTGCCGGAGGGGCGGTCGAACATGATCGCCTGGGTCGCGGCACGCATGGATCCCGACGTCTACGGCCAGCGCATCGCCTTCCAGTTCCCGACCGACACCTCGACCCAGGGACCGGCCCAGGTCGAGGCGCGGATCGACCAGGACGCGACCGTGAGCGCGCAGTTCAGCCTCTGGGATCGGTCCGGCTCGCGCGTGATTCGCGGCAACCTGCTCGTCCTGCCGATCGGCGAGGACGGGCTCGTCTACGTCGAGCCGATCTTCCTCCAGGCCGAGGGCGCGCCGTTCCCGGAGTTCGTGCGCGTGATCATGGTCAGCCAGGACCGCGTCGCGTTCGCCGATGACGTGGCCGGCGCGCTGCGCCAGATCCTCGGCCAGGCCGGCCCGCCGCCGGTGGAGTCGCCCTCGCCAGCGCCCTCCGGCTCACCGGGCGCCAGCCCGTCGCCGACCCCGAGCGCGTCGCCGCCGGCATCGGATGTTGCGGGGCTCGTCGCCCAGGCGCGGCAGCTCTATGCGGAGGCGCAGGCGGCGCTCGCGAACGGCGACCTCGGCACGTACCAGGCGAAGATCGATGCCCTCGCCCAGGTGATCGAGCAGCTCGTCGTCCTCACCGGCGGCTCGCCGCTGCCGTCGCCGACCGCCACGCCGTAGCGTGAAGGTCCTCGTCCTCGGCTCCGGTGGGCGCGAGCATGCGCTCGCGTGGCGCCTCGCGCGGGACGAGGGCGTGCGCCAGGTCCGGATTGCGCCCGGCAACGGCGGTACCGCGGCGTGCGCGGCGGCGGTTCCCGACCTCGACACGCTGGATCCCGGGGCGGTTGCGCGGCACGTCAGCCGCGAGCGCTACGACCTGGTGGTCATCGGTCCCGAGGCGCCGCTGGCGGCGGGGGTGGCGGATGCGCTCGACGGGATCGCACCGGCGTTCGGCCCGACCCGCGCGGCCGCGCGGCTCGAGTCGTCGAAGGCGTTCGCCAAGGACGTGATGCGGCGCGCCGGCGTGCCGACGGCGGCATCGGTCAGCGTGCGGAGCCCGGACGCCGCCGACCTCGATGTATGGGAGCGGCCGCCGGTCGTGAAGGCGGACTGGCTGGCGGCAGGTAAGGGCGTGGTCGTGGCGGAGACGCGTGAGGAGGCGGCGGCCGCGCTGCGCGACCTCTTCGACACGGCACCGGAAGGTGGCACCGTGCTGCTGGAGGAGCGCCTGGCGGGGCATGAGGTGAGCGCCTTCGCCCTCGTCAGCGACGAGCACGTCGTCCCGCTGGCGGCGGCCCGTGACCACAAGCGGCTGCGCGACGGCGACGAGGGGCCGAACACCGGTGGCATGGGCGCCTACGCGCCGGTCCCGTGGTTCGGCCCGCGCGAGCTGGAGGACGCAACGGAGCGCATCTTCGAGCCGGTCGCGTGGCGGATGGCGCGCGACGGGATGCCGTACCGCGGGGTCCTCTACGCCGGGCTCATGGTGACCGATGATGGACCGATGGTCCTCGAGTTCAACGCCCGCTTCGGCGACCCCGAGGCCCAGGTCCTCCTCCCCATGCTCGACGGCGACCTGACCGAGGCGCTGCTCGGCGTCGCCACCGGCGACCGCGGCCGGATGGACGGCTCGCTCGGGCTGGGCAGCGGCGCCGCGGTGGGCGTGGTGATCGCGGCCGAGGGCTACCCCGACGACCCGGTGCGCGGCCGCGCCATCCGCGGCGCGGAGCCGTCGAGCCCCGCGGACGAGGGCGCCCTGCTCTGCTTCCATGCCGGCACGCGTCGCGCGGCCGGGGGGCACGAGACGAGCGGCGGGCGCGTGGTGACGATGGTGGGACGGGGCTCCGACCTCGCGGCCGCGCGCGCGGCGGCGTACGCGGGCGTCGCCGGAGTCGAGCTCGAGGGCGGGCAGCATCGGTCCGACATCGGTCTCGCGGAGGTTGCAGGGTGAGACCGTTCCGCTTCTGGGCCGGCGCGACCGAGCCGGTCTCGGCGCGCGCATTCGCCGAGCGGGTGCGGCGGGCGGAGGCGGCCGGCTTCGACGCGCTCGTCTTCCCGGACCACGTCGTCGCGCAGCTCGCCCCGGTGCCGGCGATGGCGATCGTCGCCGCCCTCTCCGACCGGCTGCGGATCGCCCCGTTCGTCATCAACAACGACCTCCGCCATCCGGCCGTGCTCGGGCACGACCTGGCAACGCTCGACCTGCTGTCGGACACGGCTCATCGTGGCCATCGGCGCCGGCTGGAATCGGCCGGAGTACGACGCCATGGGGCTGCCCTACGACCCACCGGCGATCCGGGTGAGCCGCCTCGAGGAGGGGATCGCGGTCCTGAAGGGCTACTTCGGCGACGAGCCGTTCAGCTTCCACGGCGCGCACTACACGATCACCGAGCTCGACGGCCAGCCGAAGCCGGTGCAGCGGCCGCACCCGCCGTTCATGGTCGGTGGCGGGGGACGGCGGGTGCTCTCGCTTGCCGCCCGCGAGGCGCAGATCGTTGGCCTCGCCCCACGTGCCGGGCGCGACGGGCGGGGCGACAACGCCTCGCTCACCTGGGACGCGACGGTCGAGAAGGTGGGCTGGGTTCGGCAGGCGGCCGGCGATCGGTTCGAGGCGCTCGAGCTGAACGTCTACCCGTCACGCGTGGAGCCGCGGATCACCGATGACGCCCGCGGCGCGCTCCGCCAGGCGGCCGACGAGATCGGCGCTCGTTCCGGCACCCGGCCGGACGAGGAGGACCTCCGCCACTCCCCGCACATCTGGATCGGGTCGCTCGAGGCGCTGACCGACAAGGCGCTCCGCCTCCGCGCCGAGCTCGGGATCAGCACGCTCATGCTCGGCGAGGTCGACGAGCTGGCGCCCCTCGTCGCGCGCCTGGCGGGAACCTAGCCGGGCGGCAGGAGGTCGATCATCGGCTCGGCCTGGCACGCGTCGGCGAGGCAGGGCAGGCGGTAAAGCTCCTCGATGGTGCGCAGCAGGCTGGGGTGCCCGTAGGCCTTCGCCGATGTGACCGGCGCGGCGAGGCGCGGCGCGACGACGATCGTGGCGACGTGGTTGGTGCTGTCGGCGTGCGCCTCGTCGAAAGTAATGAACAGCAGCCCGTCGGCCATCGCGGGACTGGCGATGAGCGGCGCCAGGAAGCGCTTTGCCCATGCGTCGCCGGTCGCGATCGGGCAGTCGTGCATGTCGTTGCACTGGTTCGGCACGATGAACGCCACGTCGCTGGCGGCTGGGTCGAAGTGCGAGAAGTCGGTGATGTTCGCGCAGCGCGCCGGGTTGCCGCTGATGGCGGTGAAGCTGATCGCGGGGTTGTGCTTCCGTCGATAGTCGCCCTTCCCGTCGACGCCGTCGAGGGACGTTGGGTCGGTGAAGCACTTGCCCGGATAGTTCTCCGCGTAGACGCGCCAGCTGTAACCGGCCGCCTCGAGCTGGTCGGCCAGGCTGGAGGCGGTCACGTCGTGCGACTTGTCGTCGGTCACGCCCTGCGTCGAGCCGCTGAACATCTCGAGGTAGTTCGGCTGCGAGGGGTGCGTGGTGGCGGAATAGTTCGTCGCGTTGCCGTAGCGGGCGGCGAGGCTGGCGAGGTACGGCGCCTCCGGGCCGAGCGCCGTGTCGGCCGCCTGGTTCTCGAAGATGACGACGAACACGTGCGACGGGTGGCGCGCCGTCGGGCCCGCGCTCGGGGACGGCATGGCGAGCGAGGGCGCCGCGCTGGCCAGCGACGGCAGCGCGCTGCCGGTGGTGGCGCAGGCGCTCAGGACGAGCGCAACCGCGACGGCGAGCGCCGCCAGCGCAGGTTTGCCAGATGCCCGGCACCGGGCGATGGACACGGACGAGCCTCGTGCGGATGGTGCAGGGCGGAGCCGCATCATAGCCGTGTACCTCTGCTATGTCCCGGAGGGGTCCCTGGCCCCGGTATCCTCTCGCCATGACCGATGCTTCCCACCCCGGCGATGCGCCGCGTGTCGCCGTGATCTGTGGCTCGCGCTCCGATCTTCCCAGCCTGAAGGGCTGCTTCGACGTGCTCGACAGCTACGGGATCGGCTGGCAGGCGAGCGTCATCAGCGCCCATCGCCAACCGGAGGCGCTCGGCACGTACGTGCGCGCCGCGGAGGTGGACGGGATCCAGGTCTTCATCGGCGCGGCGGGGCTCGCCGCGCACCTGCCGGGCGTGCTCGCCTCGCTGACCGCGCGACCGGTGATCGGCGTTCCCCTGGATGGCGGTGCGCTCGGTGGCGCGGATGCGCTATACAGCGTGGTCCAGATGCCGCCAGGAGTGCCGGTTGCCAGCGTGGCAATCGGGTCGCCGGGCGCGAGGAACGCCGCGCACCTCGCGGCCCGCATCCTGGCGCTCGGCGACGCGAACCTCGCCGCGCGCGTCAACGCGGTTCGCGACGAACAGGCGGCCGCCGCGGAGCTGCGGATCGATCCGCGCGCCTGAATCGGTCCGCGCCGGCGGTGGTCAGTGCGGGCTGCCGAGGCGCTCGATGATCCGCTTCTCGACGGCCAGGATCTGCTCCTCCAGGCGCTGCACTCGCTCGAGGATCTCCGTGTTGCCGCGCAGGAGCTGCTCGTTCTGCTGCTCCTCGACATCCGCCTCCGACGCCGCGTGCTCGAGCGTCAGCCGGTCTCGGATCGCCGACCGATTGCCGCCCAGCAGGATGAGTGGGGCCGCGTACGCGGCCTGGGTGGAGAAGGCGAGGTTGAGGAGGATGAACGGGAACGGGTCGAAGTGGAAAAGCAGCGCCACGTTCCCCGCGATCCAGGCCAGCACGATCACCGTCTGGAGGATGATGAACCGCCAGCTGCCCATGAACCCGGTCACCGCGTCGGCGATCCGGGCCCCGAGGGGCGCCTCGTCGACCATGATCTTGTTGACCGGGTGACGGCTCGGGGACATGGCTGGGACCTCCGTTCGTGCGACTGCGTCGTCGGGCATCCTCGCACCGATGCCCGGATCGCCGCCGGCCCGCTGCGGCGCGCCGGGCGGCCGCCCGAGCCCGCCCTAGGCCTGGCTCTCGTACCATGCCGGGGTGATCGATCGATACGCGTTCCCGGAGCTGCGCGAGCTGTTCGGGGAGCGGCGCAAGCTGGAGCTGTGGCTGCAGATCGAGCTCCTCGTCGTCGACGCGCTCCATGACGCCGGCGTCGTGCCGGATGCCGACTGGAAGTGGATCCGGGCCGCGGCCGGCGAGGCGGACCCCGAGCGCGCGAGGGAGATCGAGCGCGAGTCGCAGCACGACGTCATCGCCTTCCTGCGCAGCGTCACCGAGCGCCTCGGGCCGGAGGGGCGCTGGCTCCACTACGGCCTCACCAGCTCGGATGTGCTCGACACCGCCACCGCGGTCGTGCTGCGGGACGCCACGACGGTCGTCGAAGGCGAGCTGCGGCGGCTCGCGAACGTCGCCGAGCGCATGGCGCGCCAGCATCGGTCGACACCGATGGTGGGGCGCAGCCACGGCATCCACGCCGAGCCGATTACGTTCGGCTTCAAGGCCGCCGGCTGGCTCGCCGAGCTGCGGCGCGACGCCGAGCGGCTGGCGCGGGCGCGCGAGGGGATCGGGGTCGGCAAGATCTCGGGCGCGGTCGGGACCCACGCCAACGTGAGCGCCGCGGTCGAGGCACATGTCTGCGCCGCGCTCGGCCTCACGCCGGACCCGGCCGCGACCCAGGTCGTGAGCCGCGACCGGCACGCCGAGCTGCTGACCGCGCTGGCGATCCTCGGGGGGACGCTGGAGCGGATCGCGACCGAGGTGCGGCACCTGCAGCGCACCGAGGTCGGCGAGGCGTTCGAGCCGTTCGGGGCGGGGCAGCAGGGAAGCAGCGCGATGCCGCACAAGCGCAACCCCATCCTCGCCGAGCGGGTGACGGGCATGGCCCGCCTGCTCCGCGGCGACGCGCTGATTGGGCTCGAGAACATGGCGCTCTGGCACGAGCGCGATATCAGCCACTCGAGCCCCGAGCGCTTCGTGTTCGAGCGCGCGCTCGGGGTCGCCGCCTACGCGACCCGCACCCTCGCCGACATCCTCGACGGGCTCGAGGTGGACGCCGAGCGGATGCACGCCAACCTCGGCCAGCTGGGCGGGATGGTGTACTCCGAGGCGCTGCTGCTGGCGATGATCCGCAAGGGCGCCGATCGGCAGGCGGCGTACCGCCTCGTGCAGGGCGCCGCGAAACGGGCGTGGGCGGGCGATGCCTCCTTCCGCGATGCGCTCGGGACCGATCCGGACGTCGCCGAGTGGCTCTCCGCCGACGAGATCGACGCGGCGATGGACCTCGACCACCACCTCGCCGGGATCGCCGCGTCGTACGCGGCGCTCGGCCTCGAGTAGCGGCCGGTGCGCGGCTGGCTCGCGGCGGCACGACGTTCGGCGCGCCTCGCGGCGGACCGCGCCGAGCTGTGGATCCCGGGCTCGCTGGCGGCGCTCGCCTTCCTCGGCTGGGTGCCGCTGGTCATCGCGGTCGTGCCGTTCCCGGACACGGCCGGGTTGACGTTCTTCGGCGCCGACCTCATCTCGTCGGGCAACTACCCGCTGAACGTCGTGCTGCTCGGGGTGGCGGGGCTCCTCGGGCTGCTCGCGCTGTGCGTGCTCGTCGCGCTCGGTGAGGCGGCACTCCAGCGGGCGTTTCGTCCATTGCTCGGCGGGCGGGCCGCGGTCGACGCGGCGGCCGATGGATCGACGGAATCGCTCACCGCCGAGACGGCGGTCATCTTCGTCGTCATCCTCGTCGCCCTGCTGCCGGCGGTCGCGGCCGGGGTGGGGCTCGCGCTGTGGGTCGCCGCCGCGGCCCCAGCAGAGTTCATGTCACCGGACATCGGCGGGACGCCGGTCACGCGGGTCATCGGTGACGTGCTGCCCGGGATCGTCCTCGTGGTGCTCGTCGTCGTCGCGGCGCAGGCCTTCGGTGGGGCCGTCGAGCGCCGTGCCATCGGCGCATCGGGGGAGCCGCTCGGGCAGGCGATGCGCCATGCGCTCGGCGATCTCGCGCGCCGTCCCGGCGTCACGGCCGCCACGCTGCTTGCCACGGCGGCCGCCCTCGCCCTCCAGCTCGGCCTCAGCACGCTGCTCCTCGACGTCCTCTGGAAGCCGATCCGCGTGGCGCTCGATGCCGGGGAGCTGGCGACCCCGTCGACCATCCTGCTGCTGGTAGGCTTCACGGCGATCTGGCTCTGCCTCCTCCTCGCCGGCGGCGCGCTCAACGCGTGGGCATCGGCGTGGTGGTCGCTCGGGCTCGTCCGGCCAGCTGCCAACGAGAGGGGCGTCGCCTCGTGACCGATTCGCTCGCCATCAACCCGACGCTCAGCATCGGTGCCCAGCTCGAGCTGGCGCTGCGGCTCACGGCCGGCCTCGTGCTCGGCGCAGTCATCGGCTTCGAGCGGGAGCTCCACCGTCAGCCGGCCGGATTCCGCACCCACAGCCTGGTGGCCCTTGGCGCGGCGCTCTTCGCGATCATCTCCGGCTACGGCTACATCGGGCCGAACGCCGATCCCACCCGCATCACCGCCCAGATCGTGTCGGGGATCGGCTTCCTGGGGGCCGGTACCATCCTCCAGTTCCGTGGCCACGTCCGTGGCCTCACCACGGCCGCCAGCCTCTGGTCGGTGGCTGCGGTCGGCGCTGCCACCGGGACCGGGCTCTACGTCCTCGCGGTCCTCGGCACGGTCCTCATCCTCGCCGTCCTTTCGCTCCTCGATCGCGTCGAGTCGTTCGCACGGCGGCGCTACAAGCTCGCTCCACCCGGCTACAACGTCGAGGCCATCGACGCCGAGGATGCACCGGAGGGCGACGCACGGGACATGACGCCATGACCGATCCGGTGCGCGAGACGCACCTCGAGGGCCTGCCCCTCATCCATCGCGGCAAGGTGCGCGATACGTACGCCGTCGGCGACGACCGGCTGCTCCTCGTGGCGACCGATCGCCTGTCCGCCTTCGACGTCGTCTTCGACCAGCCGATCCCGGACAAGGGCCGCCTCCTGACCCAGCTCTCCGCCTGGTGGTTCGGGCAGCTCGCGTCGCTCGGGCCGACCCACTTCCTCTCGACCGATGCCGCCGAGTTCCCGGCCGCCGCCCGGACGCCCGAGCTCGACGGGCGGACGACGCTCGCGCGCCGCGCCGATCGAGTGGATGCCGAGTGCGTGGTGCGCGGCTACCTCGCCGGCTCGGGCTGGGCGGAGTACCGCCGCAGCGGCGCGGTGTGCGGCCATGTCCTGCCGCCGCGGATGAAGGAGGCGGGCAAGCTGCCGGAGGCGATCTTCACCCCATCGACGAAGGCCGAGGAGGGGCACGACGAGAACATCACACGGACGCAACTCGCGGACCTCGTCGGCGCCGATCTCGCGCGCCAGCTCGAGGAGCGGTCGCTCGCCCTCTACCGTGCCGGCGCCGAGATCGCGGAGCGAGCCGGCCTCATCCTCGCCGACACGAAGTTCGAGTTCGGCTGGATCGACGGCGAGCTGGCGCTCATCGACGAGGTATTCACCCCCGACTCGTCGCGCTTCTGGGACGCGGACCTGTACGCCCCGGGCAGCTCGCCCCCCAGCTTCGACAAGCAGTACGTCCGCGATTTCGTGGCCGGGAGCGGCTGGGACAAGGAGCCGCCGGCGCCGCCGCTTCCCGAGGACGTCATCGCCGGGACGCGCGAGCGCTACGCGACCGCGTACGAGCGGCTGACCGGGGTGCGGTGGGGCGACGGGGAGCCATTGGTCTAGTGCGCTGGCTGGCCGAGGTGCAGGTGACGCTCCGGCCGGGGATCGCCGACCCGGAGGGCGCCACGATCGCCGGCGGGCTGCGGTCGCTCGGCTACGACTCGGTGAGCGAGGTGCGTGCCGGCAAACAGCTGCGGGTCACGTTCGACGCACCCGACGCCACGCACGCCGAGGAGGCGATCGCCGAGATGTGCCGCCGCCTGCTCGCCAACCCGGTGATGGAGGTCGCCACGTGGCACGTCCGCGCCGATGAGCAGGTCGATCCCGATGAGCCGGTGACCGGATGAGCACGGTGCGTGAGCCCTCGGCGAGCGCGCCGCGGATCAGCGTCGTCGTCTTCCCCGGCACGTGGAGCGAGCGCGACTTCGCGCACGTGGCCACCACGCTGGGCTGGGAGTGCCGGCTCGTGTGGCACGCGGAGGAGCTGCTGCCCCCGAGCGACGCCGTGGTCCTGCCGGGCGGATTCGCGCACGGCGACCACCTGCGCACCGGGGCGATCGCCCGCTTCTCGCCGATCATGCGCGCGGTCGAGGCCTTCGCCGCCGCCGGCGGCCCGGTGATCGGCTCGTGCAACGGGTTCCAGATCCTCTGCGAGGCGGGGCTGCTGCCGGGCGTCCTGCTGCGGAACGACCATCTCGAGTTCCGCTGCGACTGGCAGTGGCTGCGGGCCGAGACGAGCGCGGGGCCGTGGCTCGGCGACCTCGCTGCCGGCGACCTCGTGCGGCTCCCCATCTCGCATGGCGAGGGTCGCTATCACGCTGATGACGCCACGCTCGACGCGCTCGAGGCACGCGACCTCGTGGCGCTGCGCTACACGGACGAGCGCGGCATGGCGCGTGCGGAGGCGAACCCGAATGGATCGGCGCGCAGCATCGCGGGCATCACGAACGAGCGCGGCAACGTGCTCGGCCTGATGCCCCACCCGGAGCGAGCGGCGGAAGCCGAGGTGGGCGGCACCGACGGCCTCAGGATCTTCCGGTCCCTCGCCACGTGGCTCGCTCGGCAGCCGGCCGCCGCCGAGCGTCGGCTATGATGCGAACCGCCCCACCCGGCCGATGAGGGAGGCTATCGCCCGATGATGAACGACGAGCGGGACCCCCGCGACGACGCGGCCGAGCCGGCCGGCGAGCGGCCGTCCGACGAACCGACCGAGCAGCCGATCGCGCCGCCGGCCAGCGAGCCGCAGGCGACCGAGGCCAGCGAGCCGCAGCTCGACAGCCCCGCACCCACGGAGCCCGCGGAGCCCACCGGTGCGGGCGCGAACGAGTTCGAGTCCGCCCCACCGACGACCGCGGAGCAGCCGCCCGCCGCCCCATGGCCCGAGACGGACCAGGGTGGCGCAACCAGCACGACCGACGACGCCTCGCCTGCGACGCCCGAGGCGTCGGCCGGCGAGACCGCGCCCGGCGACGCCGGGAGTGCCGAGTCATCATTCCCATCGCAGCCATTCGACTCCGAGCCGTGGCCGACCGAGCCGCCCGCTGCCGGGTCTGCCGACGCGGACGCCTGGCCAACCCGCGCCCCGGAGCGCCACGACGAGCCCGCGTCCGAGCCGGCTGCCCATCCACCGTCCGAGGCCGAGGCGTACGCAGCGCCTCCGGAGCCGCCGCGCGAGGCCGTGACCGATGACACGGCGGCGATGGCTGCCGCCGCGACCACCCCCGCCCACAGCGTCCCCGCTGCCAGCGACGTGGGCGAGAGCACGCAGTGCCCGCGTTGCGGGACGGAGAATCGACCGGGACTCGCGTTCTGCCGGAACTGCGGCCAGCGGCTCGTGGCTGCCGGCGTTGCACCTACCGTCGAGCGCCTCGGCACCCCGGAGGGCACCCTGGCCTGTCCGCGCTGCGGGACCCACAATCGCGCCGGCGTCGCCTTCTGCCAGAACTGCGGCGCCAACCTGCGCGCGGCCGCGACGCCCGGCTACGTGCCGCCTGCCGCCGAGGTCGCGGCGCCCGCCACCGCCGAGGTAGCTCCCGTCGCCACCACCGGTGGTGCCGTGCTCGGCCCGGTCGTGCTGATCATCGGTGCGCTCGGGATCGTGGCCGCCTGGCTGCTGCCATTCGCGTATGGCGGCACATCGCTCTACGAACGCGCGTTCGGCGCTGGCGGCTACGGCGCCAGCTTCTGGAACGGCTATGCGGACGTGCCCTCCGGCCTGCCCGACCAGGCGTACTTCGGCTTCGCCGGTCCCTCGCCGCTCCTCGCGGCGCTGCTCGTCGTGCTCGCGATCGCCGGCTTCATGCGCGCCCGACCCGGCGCGCTGCAGGCGCTCGGCCTCGGCCTGGCGCTGATCTGGGCCATCGGCCTGGCGGCGCTGTTCGTGGTCATCGAGGTGCTCGGCCACATGGGCGGCCCGATCACGGAGCTGCTTCGCGCGCTGACGCCGGGCGGGATCATCTTCTTCCTCGCGTCGCTCATCGTCCTGATCGGGACGCTGACGCGCTTCGCACGGAGCTGACCGACCATGGCGACCCGCTTCTGCGGCAATTGCGGCACCGAGGTCGACGAGGACGCGGCGTTCTGCCCGTCGTGCGGACGGCCGATCGCCGGTTACGAAGGCGACGACCGGACGGAGGCGATCCCAGCGGCCCCCGCCTGGCCCGAGCCGGCGCGCGGCGCGGACGCTGAGCCGCCCACGCCCACGGCCCAGGATCCGGAGCCGATGCCACCGACGGCACCGCCGGCTGCAGCGACGCCGACGGGCGGCACACCCGCGGACGATCCTTCGACCTACGAGCCGCCGGTCCCCTTGAACCGCGCCCAGGAGCCGCCGCCAGGGGCCGCCGCCGGCGCGCCGCCACCCACCGGCCCGCCACCCGCGGGCGCGGTCCCGCCCGGCGCGGCGGGGGAGCGGTCGACGGGTCCGCAGGTCGAGCTGCCGATCACCTGGCCCGTGACGCTCTCCGGCTGGCTCATCGGCGGTGGGGCGTTCGCCGCCGCCGTCGGCTTCCTGGCTGACACCTTCGGGATTCGCGGCGGCGGCGCGGTGAACATCCTCTTCCTGCTGCTCATGCTCGGTGTCGTCGCGACCGTCTTCCTCAGCGCGTCGATGCCGGCCATCCCGCACCTTCGCCTCGCCACGCTCTGCGTTTCGTTCCTGGCGCTCGGCGTCGCGGTCGATCGGCTTGGCTTCAGCATCGCCGGCTTCGGGACCCTGCTCGTTTTGCTCGGCAGCGCCGCCGCTGCCGCTGGGGCGGTGATCCTCGAGCTCGGTCGCGACCAGCCGATGGCCGGGCCGATGGACCGGCACTGATCTCCGTCGACCCGGCCGCCATCGGCGCATGACCCTCGCCATCCCGACCGAGCGCCACGGCCTCACCGAGGACGAGTACCGCGCCATCGTCGATCGCCTCGGCCGCGAGCCGAACGAGGTCGAGCTCGGCATGTTCGGCGCGATGTGGTCCGAGCATTGTTCATACAAGCACTCCCGGTCGCTGCTCGGCACGCTGCCGACCGCCGGCGAGCGGGTCCTCGTCGGCCCCGGAGAGAACGCCGGCGCGCTCGACATCGGTGACGGGCTGGCGGTCGTGTTCAAGGTCGAGTCCCACAACCATCCGAGCGCGGTCGAGCCCTACCAGGGCGCCGCCACCGGGGTCGGCGGCATCATCCGCGACATCTTCACCATGGGCGCGCGCCCGATCGCGCTCGGCAACAGCCTCCGCTTCGGGCCGCTCGGGCCCGCCGACGACCCCACCGGCCGGACCGATGCCGCGACCGCCGCCCGCAACCGCTACCTCTTCGGCGGCGTGGTGGCCGGCATCGCCGGCTACGGCAACTGCATCGGCATCCCCGACGTCGCCGGCGAGGTCGTCTTCGACCCGAGCTACAGCGGCAACCCCCTCGTCGACGCCCTCTGTCTCGGTCTCGCGCGGCACGAGGAGATCACCCTCGCGCGGGCCGGCGGGCCCGGGAACACCCTCCTCCTCGTGGGCGCCGACACGGGTCGCGACGGGATCCAGGGCGCGAGCTTCGCATCGGCCAGTCTCGGGGCGGAGGCGGAGCGCGAGGAGCGGCGGCCCGCGGTCCAGGTCGGCAACCCGTTCCTCGAGAAGCTGCTCATGGAGGCCTGCCTCGAGCTCGCACGCCTCGACGCCGTGGTCGCGATGCAGGACCTCGGCGCGGCGGGCCTGACCTGCGCGCTGGCCGAGCTGACCTCGCGCGGCGGGGTCGGGGCGGAGGTCGACCTCGATGCCGTTCCGCGCCGCGAGCCGGGGATGACCCCGTACGAGGTGCTCCTCAGCGAATC
>JBBQMC010000047.1:0-14481 GCA_038328565.1 Candidatus Limnocylindria bacterium | reverse complement strand
AAGGCCGCGAGCAGTCGATCAGGGCCGCGATAGCCGAGGCTGGCCGGATTGCGGGCGAGCTCGGTGCTGCCGGGCAGCAGGGCAACGAGCCAGATGACGGCGACCGCGGTCAGCACCACGGCAAGTGGCAACAGCCGGCGCCGACGAGCGGCAACGTCCACCCCGGAACGCATCGCGCTGAGGATCGCGAGCTCGATCCCCACCGGGACGGCGATCACGGCGGTCCCCATGTGCGTCAACGCCCCAAGCCCCACGCACAGGACGCCCACGAGGTTGAGGAGGCTGGACCGAGTGTGCCTTCGAGCCGCGGCGGCAAACGCAGCGGCCGCGAACAGCATCCAGACAATGGCGCCCGCCTGCAACAGCCCGCCGAAGGCAAAGAGGTCGAAGTACAGGTCCGTCAGCAGGAAACTGCCGGCTACGGCGATGACGCCGGCAAGTCGGCTCCGGAAGAGGACCGCGCCGGCCAGGTAGGCTGCGGTGGCGAGCGCAACGAGCAGCAGGACCGCCGCCACGTGGATAGCAGTCGCCCCGTCAGGCACTACGCGATCGATCAGCGCGATGAAGGCTGGCACCACCGGGGGAACCGCCGCGTCGGCGCGGTAGGCCGGGATCGCCTCGCCGAGGTAGGGCCGTGCCGCCATGAGCCACTGGCCATAATCCCCACTGCCGAGCGACGACGTGGCCAGCACCCCGGCGCTGCCGGCCACCACGGCGCCCGCGACGAGGCCGACCGGCACGCCTGGCTTCCGGTGGGCCGCGACCGATCGCCGCCTCGCGCGGCGAGCGGCAAACGTCGTCGAGCTCATGCCGCCCTCGGCTCCACGATCGCGCGACGAGACCGGGCGACCGAGCCATAGACGTCCGCCATCGTCGCCGCGATGCCGTCCCAGTCGTAGCGTTGTGCCGAGCGCCGCGCGACGATCGACAGTCGGCCGCGCAGGGCGTCGTCGTCGAGAAGCTCGCCGATCGCCGCGGCCAGATCGGCCGCCGTCGGCTCGCAGATCCGGCCGTCGACGCCATCGGTCACGAGCTCGGTGGCCGCCGTGTGCGGACCGCGGACGACGACGGGCACGGCGCCCGCCGCCTGCGCCTCGAGGACGGACATGCCGAACCCCTCGCGCAGCGATGGCATGGCGAAGATCCGCGTCCCCGCGAGGAGCGCGTCGCGCGTGCCATCGCCAAGCCTGCCGGGCAGCTCGACGAGGTCGTCGACCCCGAGCGCGGCGGCGTGACGAATAAGATCGTCGCGCGCGGGCCCGTCGCCGGCGATCACGCAGCGCACGCTGCGCCCAGCGTCGCGGAGCGCGCGGACCGCGTCGATCAGCAGGTCGACCCGCTTCTCGTCGATGAGCCGCCCGACGTAGCCCACGTCGACGAGGCGTTCGACGCGCGGCTCCGGAACGCTGGCCACCCCGTTCGGGACCACGCGGTTGCGCTCGGACGGCGCGCGGCCCATCCGGCGCAGGGTGAAGCCGGACACCGCCACGACCGCATCCGCGAGCGGGCGGGCCCAGGCCTCGAGCGACCTTGCGACGCGTGCCACGATCGGCCGATCGGGCAGGTACTCGAGCCAGTGGTCGCCCCAGAACTCGTGCCAGGTTGTGACGAGCGGCGTCCGGGTCAGGCGGGTTGCCGCCCAGGCGGCGTAGAGCGGCAGGTATGGCGTCGCCGAGCATTCCACGACGTCAAACCCACCCCGGCCGAGCACCCAGCCGATCCTGACCGCGAAGGCGAGGGCCTCACGCACGGTGCGCTTGCCATCCGTGCCGTAGAGCGACGGCGGACGGCCGACGCCGTGCAGCGTCATCCCATCCTGCTCGACGCGGGCCGGGCCTTCCCACCACTGCCAGGTGAGGTACGTGATGTCGTGATCGCCAACCAGGCGGCGACCGATCTCGTGATAGCGACGCTCGGCGCCGCCGTTCACGTAGGGGTAGAGCGGGTCGTAGACGATCGCGATCTTCAACCGTCGCACCATCAGCGCCCCTCGACGGTGACGGCGAGGAAGCCGCCGAGCCCGAGCTCGGCGCCAACGATCATCAGCGTCTGGGCGAGTGCCGCGAGCTGGAGCCCCTGGACGGCGACACTCGTCGTCCACGCGCCGAAGAGGGCGATCTCGAGCACCATGCCCGCGACGAACAGGACGGCGGCGAGGCCCAGGATGACCTCGAGCCGGAAGGCGCGGCGGTAGAGGCGCACCCATCGGTCCTCCGGCAGGAGCCCGTGCGAGACGCCGAACAGCTTGGCGATCACACCGAAGAGGACGGCGTTCATCCCGATCGCCAGCAGGATGGTGCCGGCGAAGACCGGGCGCCACGTCAGCGGCCCGACGGTGAGGCCAGCCGGCGACGCGAGCATGACGGTCGTCGAGAGGAGCCCGAGCGACGCGGCAGCGAGGCCCGGCAGGATGAACAGGAAGTCCGGTGCGGCAAGGAGCAGGAAGCGCAGGTGGCGCCAGCCGTCGCGCACCGTGTTGAGCTTGCTCTCGCCACGCCGGATCGCGTACGGCGCCGGCACCTCGCTGATCGTCAGGCCGGCGCGCGACGCGTTGACGATCATCTCCGAGGCGAGCTCCATGCCGCTCGCGCGGAGTCCCATCGACCCGACGGCGCTGCGGCGGAAGGCGCGGAAGCCGCTCTGGCTGTCGCCGATGCGCGTGCCGAAGAAGAGGCGGATGACGAAGTTGATGATCGGCGAGCCGATGTACCGATGTGCCCACGGCATGGCGCCGGTGGCGATCCCACCCGAGAACCGGTTGCCGAGCACCATGTCGTCGCCCCGATCGAGCGGCGCCACCAGCGGCCCGAGGTCGGAGAAGTCGTACGTGTCGTCCGAATCGCCCATCACGATGTAGTCGCCACGCGCCTCGGCGAAGCCGCGCAGGTACGCCTGCCCGTAGCCGCGGCGCCGTTCGTGGATGACGCGCGCGCCGGCAGCCTCGGCGAGCTCCACCGAGCGGTCGGTGGAACCGTTGTCGATGACGACGACCTCGCCTGGCCGGCCGCTCGAGGCCAGCCAGCGCATCGCCTTCCCGACGCACACCCCCACCGTGGCCTCCTCGTTGAGGCAGGGCATGACGATCGAGACCGATGGCGCGGCGCGCTCATCGCTGCGTGCCGGCGCCAGCGAGGCGACGGCGGGAGTGGTGGACATCGCGAGGGCTCCTGGGTAGAGACGGCGATGGCGCCGCGAACGGCGCCATCGGTCGATGCGATTGGGCGGGGCCGACTACGGGCAGTCGCCGTACTCGTCGGGCATCACGTCGCCGTGCCGCATGTGTGCCGGGACGGCGTTGACGGAGACGGTGATGCGCACGTACTTGTGATTCGCCCAGTGGCAGATCGTCTGCTTTCCGCTCGCTCCACCCGCCGCCACGCTGCTCACCGCGAAGACCACAAGGATGAGGGCGGGGACGACCAGGGTGACGAGGACTCTGCGAATGATGGTCATGAGGCTACCTGCGAGCTGTTACGGAACCCCCTCCGAGCAGCCCCGAAATCGTCCCGGATGGGCGGCATGCGGCACAACCCGGACCGGGGGCGTACCTTCCTCCCGCCTCCCCGTGGTCAGGGGCGGCGAGTAACCCAACCCGGTGCGCCGAGCACGGTGCATGCTCCGTGGCCGGCTCCGACGGTCGGTGGTGACGGGCGTGCGGGACGTCGCCCGGCAGATGACGGCGGGCGCCGGTCATGGCCGAGACGCAATCGGGCCGTACCGATGGGCCATCGCCGGTCCCGGTTCGGCTCCAGCGGAGAGCGCCAGGGAGGGGAGGTCAGCCGCGGTGAGCGGCGGCGATCAGTGCGTCCGCGTCGCCGAGAGAAACCACATCACCGCGATGAGCGCGATGATGAGCAGCACGACCACGAGCAGCTCGCGCCCCATGATGAGCGTCATGTCGCCGATCCTTCCCGAGCCAGGAGCGACCCCCAACGGCCAGACCGAAGGGCAACGGCGGCCCGGACAGGATACGCGGGCTGGCAAGACCCTCCCTGGCGCGGGGGCGATCAGGCCGGAAGCCGGACCGTGACCGTCGTCCCCGTCCCCGGCTGCGACCGCAGCTCCACCTCGCCGCCATGGGCACGCACGAGCTCGCGCACGATCGGCAGCCCGAGGCCGCTCCCCGGCGACCCGGCCGCGCGGCTGAAGCGCTCGAAGGCGCGCGCCGCGAGCTCGGGCTCGATCCCCGCGCCCGTGTCCGTCACGCTGAGCGTGACATTGTCCGCCTCACGCCCCACCTCGACCCGTACCGACCCGCCGGCCGGGGTCGCCCGCAGGGCGTTGGCGACGAGGTTGCCGATCACCTGGCGCATCCGCAGCGGGTCGACCTGCGCGGCGATCGCCGGCGTGGCGGGCGGCGGGGCGGACAGGGTCACGCCGGCGTCGGCGGCCTGCGTCTCGAATGCCGCCACGACATCGGTGGCCAGCGCGGGAAGCTCCACCGGCTCCGGGTGCAGGGTGAGCTGACCGGCATCGGCCAGCGAGAGCGTGCGAAGGTCCTCGACCAGCCGCTCGAGCACGCGGACCTCTTCGAGGATCGGCTCGAGCCGCTCGGGCGTGGGTTCATAGACGCCGTCGATCATCGCCTCCACGGTGCCCTGGATGACCGACAGCGGGGTGCGCAGCTCGTGGCTCACATCGGCGAGAAGGCGTCGGCGCTCGTCGTTGGTCGCCGCCAGGCGCCGGCTCATGGCGTTGAAGGCGCGCGCCAGGGAGCGAACGTCGCGCGGCCCCGACTCGGTCACCGTCACCCCGAGCTCACCCGACTCCACCCGGCCGGCCGCTTCGACGAGGTCACCCACCGGAATCGCGGCCCGGCGCACGAGCCGCCCGACCGCCGCGACCCCGGCGACGAGCAGGAGCAGCACGACGGCCCAGAGGCCCGGGACGTGCTGCGTCCCGAACGCGGCGGTCAGCAGGCCGGAGACCGCCCACCCAAGCGCCGACACCACAAGGACGAGCACGAGCATGGCGAGCACGAAGAAGGCGCCCATGCGCCAGAAGAAGCGCCCGCGCCGGCCACGCCACGCGGCACGCCGGTCATCGGAGGGCGGCCACGGCTCGCCCTGCGGCCACCACGGCGGCGCGCCGCCGCCCCAGCGGCCAGGCCCGCGTCGCTCAGGCATCGGCCAGGCGATAGCCGACCCCGTGGACGGTGAGCAGGAGGCGCGGCCGATGCGGCTCGGCCTCGAGCTTGCGGCGCAGGTTCTTCACGTGCGCGTCGATCGCACGCTCGTAGGACTCGAACGCGGTGCCGTGGATCGCGTCGAGGAGCTGGGCGCGGGTGTACACGCGGCCGGGCTGGCGAGCCAGCGCGGTGAGCAGCGCGAACTCGGTGGCCGTCACCTCGACGGCGCGCCCGTCCATGCTCACCCGCATCCGGCCGGGATCGACCTCAAGCGCGCCAACGCGGATGACCTCCTCCCCGCTCGGGCCGCCGCGACGGCGGAGGATCGCGCGCACCCGGGCGACGACCTCGCGCGGGCTGAAGGGCTTCGTCACGTAGTCGTCGGCGCCGAGCTCGAGACCGGCCACCCGGTCCGCCTCGTCGTCGCGCGCGGTGAGCATGAGGATGGGCAGGTCGCCATCGCGCCGCAGCTGGCGCGTGACGTCGAGCCCATCGAGGGCCGGCAACCCGAGGTCGAGGATGACGAGGTCGGGCCGCTGGGTGCGGGCCCGCATGAGCGCCTCGCGTCCGTCGTGCGCGATCGAAACGCCGAAGCCCGCCCGCTCCAGGTAGTCCCGGAGCAGGCGGGCGATCTTCGGCTCGTCGTCGACGACGAGGATCGTGGCCATGGGTCCCGCATCCTACGCCAGCCGCGGGCAGCCTACGGCTGCGGGGCGGGTGGCTTCGGCTCGTCCCCGTGGGCCGTCTGATGCCAGTCCTCGAGCATCTGGCGTCGGTCGCCCCACGCCCCGTGGTGGCCGCTCCAGCCACGCCCGCGACCGGCCACGGCGCGGAGCAGGGCGAGGACCAGGAAGAAGCCGAGGATCCAGAACACGAAGCCAAAGGGGAAGAAGCCCCAGCCGTGTCCCCATCCGTATCCGTAGGCCGGGACGACGGTGACCGTCTGGCCTGCACCCGTCGCGACCTGGGCGGCATGTTGCGCGACTCCCTGGTCGATCCCAGCGTTGTAGAGGGCGATCCCGCCGCCGACGAGGATCACCAGCAGGGCGATCATCGCCAGCACGCGACCGAATCCGAATCCGTTCATGGCTGTCTGTCAGCTCCGTTGCATGTCGCTGCGCGGTTCCTCCGCGCCTTCGTGACGTGGACAGCCTGCCGTTCGGTTGTGCGCCGAATGTGAACGGCCGATGAGCGCGAGATGGAGATCCATCCTTGACAGGCTGGCGGTCGCCGCCGTGGCGCCGGTGGAGCAGCGCGCGCTCGAGGTCGAGCGCCGCGCCGCCTGAACCGATGCCTGGCCGTCGTGGTATCGATTCATGCCATGGATGAGGACCAGCCAGCCGACCCCGCGCGCGCGTTCGACTTCTGGCTCGGCGCGTGGGACGTCTTCGCCCCCGACGGCCGCCAGGTCGGCACGAACCGGATCGAGGCGCTGCTCGACGGCAAGGTCCTCCAGGAGCACTGGCACGGCAACGGCGGCATCACCGGCACGAGCCTGAACGCCCGCGACGCGACGAGCGGCCGCTGGCACCAGACCTGGATCGACTCGTCGGGGTCCGTGCTGCTGCTCGACGGCGGGCCGCAGGCCGGCGGCATGGTCCTCCAGGGCCTCACCCCGAATGAGACCGATCCGACCGGGTCCGACCGGAACCGGATCACCTGGATGCCGTCGCTGGACGGCGGCGAGGTGCGCCAGCTCTGGGAGGTGTCGACAGACGACGGCCGGACGTGGACGATCGCCTTCGACGGGCGCTACCGGCGGCACGCCTGAGCGACGCGTGTCACGATCCGCTGCCCGCGTGACTCGTTGGGGTGCAGCGCCATCCACCCGCCTGGAGCCTGATGCCGATCTCCGTGGCCGATCTCCCCCGTGAGCACGAGCAGCCGCTGGCCGACGAGGCCCTCACCCCGACGGTGCCGGTCGACCTCGACGCGGCGTTCGAGCGCGCGCGGCCGCGCCTGCTCGCCATCGCCCGCGGCCTCATCGGCGCGGCCGGCGCGGAGGACGTGGCGCACGACACCTACCTGACCGCGCGCGAGCGGATCGGCCAGCTCCGCGACCCGGCGGCGGTGGAGGCATGGCTGGCCCGGATCGCGATCCACCGCTGCTACCGGCAGCGCCAGCGGCGCCTTCACCTCGACCGTCTGCTGCCGTGGCTCCAGCGCACGCCGACGAGCAGCAGCCTCGAGCTGCGCGAGCTCGTCGAGCGGCTCCCCGCCCGCGAGCGGACGATCCTGGTCCTCCACTATGGCCATGGCTACTCGCTGGCCGAGATCGGTCAGCTGCTCGAGATCACGCACGTCAACGCCCGCGCGATCATCTCGCGTGCGCGGCGTCGCCTCGTCGCCGCGTGGCTGGAGTCCGAGGCGTGAGCGGCCGTCCGCGCTGCGAGCGCACGGTCCAGATCGTCGAGAACCTGCTCGCCGGCGATCCGCCGACGGCCGAGGAGCGGGCGCACCTGGCGACATGCGCGGCCTGTACCCGCGCGGCGGCACGCGTCCCGGCATTCGAGGCGCGCATCGCGCGCGCGACCGCCGAGCTCAGCGCAGCGGGTCCGATCCCGTCGGGCGTCCTCGACCACGGCGTGGTCGAGGCACCGGTGGCCGCAACGCGCGGCCGCGGCCTGCGGCTCGGGCTGCTCGCCGGGGCAGTCGCCGCCGCGGCGCTCGTGACCGCGGTGGGCCTCGGCCTCCTCCGCGCGGCGCCGGGGCCGAATGTCACGTCGCCCGACCTCTCGGTGGAGGGCATCGTGAGCCGGCTCACGATGACCGGCATCGCCTGTCAGGCGAAGACGCTCGACAAGCTCGCCTCGCCCCCCATCATCGGGCAGTACTGCGCCGCGCCGAAGGGACCGGACATCGGCAAGGTGGAGCGACTGGCATCGGTCTACCTGAATCCGCAGGGCGACACCTGGGTCGAGGCAAAGGCCATGGTCGCCGACCGGCACGATGATGCGCAGGTCGCCGCGGCGAGCACGTTCCTCCTCGACGCCGCGCGGGCGGCAATCACGAACCCGGACGACCAGGCGCGGCTCACCGCCTCGATGTCCGAGATGTTCGCCGACCGGCTCCTGCCACGAGACGTGCGCCTGGAGTTCGGCAATCACGTCGTCTTCCTCCAGGGGAGCTGGAGCCAGGGATGGCAGCTCCGCATCGGCCCCGCCTGAGCGCTTGGCGTCACACCGGCCGCGCGCCGCGGCTCAACGCCACATGACGAACCGACGCGCCGCGCCCCTGCTCATCGGACTGGCGCTCATCCTTGCATCGTGCGCGGACGGCGGCGCGTCGCCGACCGTTTCGGCCAGCCCGATCCCCTCCGCGGCCGGGACCCGGCACCCGTACCCGGACGCGTCGGGCACGGTCCTCGGCGGCGGACCGGTCTTCCACGCCGCCTCGGTAGCCGGCTACCAGTTCCTCAATCCGGGTGCCGCCATCCTCGTCGACGGGACATACCACCTCTTCGCGCTGGCGTTCGGGCAGGACACCGACCCTCGACCGGTCCACCTCACATCGGCGGGGTTTCCGCGACACGACGAACCCCGCACGCACCGTTGCGTGGCGTGCGACCGCCGCCGGCCCAGACGGGCCGTGGACCGCCAGCCCCGGCGTGATCCTCGAGCCAGCCGCGGGCGACGCGTGGGACGCGCAGGGCATCTTCGGGCTGAGCGTGATGCCGGACGGCGACGCCTACCGGATGATCTACACCGCCTCGTCGAAGCTGTTCCCGAACAAGGGCGTCATCGGGATGGCGACCTCGACCGATGGCATCGCCTGGACGAAGTTCAACCGGCCCACGGCGACGCGCGAGCTGGCCGAGTCGGACCCCATCATCTCGGCCGGGCTGTGTGGCGACTACGACGCCGGCAGCGTCGGCGATCCCGAGGTGGTGCGCGACGGGAGCGGCTACCGCGTTCTCTACCTCGGCTTCACCGTCGGGCGCGGGCCGACGACGCTCGCCGCCGCCACGAGCCCCGACGGAGCGACGTGGACCTGCGCCGGCGCGGCATTGACCCAGGCTCAGCTCACCGGCAGCGACGGCATCGTGGCGGTGACATTGATCAGGGGTGACGAGCGGCACGCCATCGTTGAGGCACTCGACGCGGGTGGCGCCACGTCGTCGCTCTGGCTCGCGGAGCTGTAAGAGAGCCGCAGCTTCGGCGCGAGCACGGGACGGGGCGCCCACGGATGCGGGCTGGACGCCTCGTCCCGGCCAGCGGCTCGGGCTACCTCGCGCCCATCGCGCTGGCGCCGATCGCGAATCGGCTGCGCGCCGTGGAGCGCGGCGCCGGGATCCGGGACTAACGAGCAGCGCCCCTGCGCCCGCCCCCGAGCCGGAGCAGCTGCCGCTCGCGCTGGAGCTCCCGACCTGGCCTAGACGACCGCGCCGGTCGTGTCGGGTGGCTCCGGCCGTTCCTCCGGTTCGGGCATCTCGACGACGAGCCCCTTCGCGGCGAGCGGGTTCGAGCGCGCCTCCTCCTCGACGATCGCGGCTGGCGGCGGGCGGTCGTGGAGGATCTTCTGCTCGAGGCCGGCGAGGAAGGTCCCAACCGACATCGCGACGCCGTCCTGGCTGGGCAGCGGCCCGCGGTCGCGCGAGCGGGAGCGCGGGCGGGCCTGGTCCTCTGGCATGCGGCGATTGTCCTCGCTCGCGTCAATCGGCGCATACCAGGTCCCAGCCGATTCCCACGCAACCGGTCGATCGTGCGACCATCGCGCTCCCACCGAGGCCTGCCCACCGTGTCCGCCCGCCAGCCCACCCGCCCGTCGCCGCGCGTCGTCATCGGCGTCGCTGTCCTCGTCGTGGCCGTGGCCGGGCTGCTCGGCCTGTGGTACCTGTTCTTCCGCCCCGCGGGACCCGGGACGGTCAACGTCAGCCAGGCGGCGGTGCCTTCGACGGCAGCGAGCGGCATCGCGACCGGGACCGACCCGGCGACACGACGGGACCTGGGAGGTGAACACGGCGCTCGGGACATTCGCGGACTTCTCGGACTCGTTCGTCGGCTATCGCGTGCAGGAGGAGCTTGCCGGCATCGGTGCGCAGCAGGCGGTCGGCCGCACCCCCGCCGTCACGGGCACCGCGACCCTCGCCGGCACGACCATCACCACCCTCGAGGTGACCGCCGACCTCACCGCTCTGAAGTCGGACGACGACCGCCGGGACAACCAGCTCGGGCGCCAGTCGATCGAGACCGATGCCTTCCCGACCGCGACGTTCACGCTCACCACGCCGATTGCGCTGGGGACCCTCGCGACCGACGGCACAACCGTCAGCGTCTCCGCCACGGGGCAGCTCACCCTCCACGGGGTCACGCGCGACGTCACGCTCCAGCTCCAGGGTCGCTATGCGGGCGGGGTCGTGGCCGTCGCCGGCTCGACCGAGATCGTCTTCGCCGATTACGACATCGAACGGCCCAACGCGTTCATCGTCCTATCGGTGGCCAACCGCGGGACGCTCGAGATCCAGCTCCTCTTCACGAAGGCGGGCTGACCCCGCCGCCGCTGCCGTCAGGCGGTGGGCATCGAGAGCGTGAAGACGGCTCCCCCGTCGCTCGCGTTCGCCGCCGTCAGGCGTCCGCGGTGCCGCTCCGCGATCCAGCGCGCGATCGACAGGCCGAGCCCGCTGCCACCGTCCGGCGCCCCCGGCGCGCGGAAGAAGCGGTCGAACAGACGAGGCAGGTCCTCCGGCCGAATGCCCGGTCCCTGGTCGGCGACGCTGATCCGCGCCCCATGGCCGTCGCGGCTCACCACCAGGCGGACCGTTGCGCCGCGTGGCGAGTGACGGACGGCGTTGTCAACCAGGATCGCGACCAGCTGCTGGAGGCGGTCCGGGTCGCCTGACACCATCACCGGCTCGCCCTCGAGGGCGACGTGGACGCCGCGCTCCTCCGCCAGGCGGGCGAGCCCGCGCAATGCCGCGCCGGTCACGTCGGTGAGATCGATGCGCTCGGAGCGCACCTCGACGACGCCAGAGTCGGCACGCGCGAGCAGCAGCAGCTCGTCGACGAGCCGCGTCATCCGCTCGCCCTCCGCACCGATGTCCTCGACCGCGGCGGCGACGCTCGGCTCCCCGAGCGCCGGCTGGCGGCGCAGGAAGTCGGCGCTGCTGCGGATGACGGAGATCGGCGTCCGCAGCTCGTGCGAGGCGTCGGCGGCGAACTCGCGCTGGCGGCGCAGCGAGTCGCGGATCGGCACGAGCGCGCGACCGGCGTAGAAAAAGCCGAACGCGAACGCGGCGAGGAGGACGAGGACGCCGCCGATGACGAGCACGCGGACGGCGGTGACGAGCGTCCGCTGCTCGGCGGCACGGTTGTCGAGGACCTGCAGGATCCAGGTCTGGGTACCGATCGCGATCGGCTCCGACCGCACCCGGAACGGCGTACCGGCGAGCGTCACGGTGCGCGTATCGACCTGCCCGCCCCTGGCGGCATCGAAGCCGCTCGCGACGGGGAGGTCGTTGACGAGCTCACGCGGCACGAGGCCGAAGGCCCGTCCGGTGGGCTGGATCACGATCGTCGTCGTTCCCGCGCCCGGCCCGCCGGCCTGCGGCCGGCCCACCGGACCCTGGTCACTCAGGAGGAAGCGGAGCGCGTCCGGCCCGTGGACGTTGACCTGGTTCTGGATGTCGCTGGCGCGATCGGTGAGCCGCTGCTCACTGTCGGCCACGAGCGATCGGTCGATGGCCACGTAGAGGAGAAAGCCGAGCGCGATGAGCGTGGCCAGCGTCGCCCCGCCGCTCCACAGCGCGAGGCGCCAACGCGTCCGCCCCAGGAGCGGTGCGTCGGCGCTGGTGCTCGAGGGCCGCAGGCCCATGCGTCCTACGAGGCCGCCATGCGGTAGCCGACGCCGCGCACGGTCTGGATGCGGGCGGCCGCATCGGTCCCGAGCTTGTCGCGCAGGTAGTGGACGTACGTGTCGACCGTGTTCGGCATGAGGAAGTCACCGTACGGCCACGCCTGCTCGAGGAGCTGGTCGCGCGACAGGACCTGTCCGGGATGGCGGAGCAGGCACTCGAGCAGGCTGAACTCGCGCGGCGAAAGGTCGACGGCCGTGCCGGCCACCGTCACGAGGCGCTTCTCTTCGTCGAGGCGCAGCGGTCCATTGGCGAGCACCGCGCCCCGCCGGCCGGCGGTCGTATGCGAACGCCGGTCGAGGGCCCGCAGGCGCGCCACCAGCTCCTCGTACGCGAACGGCTTGACGAGGTAGTCGTCCGCCCCGGCGTTGAGGCCGGCAACGCGGTCCGGGATCGCGTCACGGGCGGTGAGCATGAGGATGGGAAGCTTCGAGCCCTCGTCGCGGAGCCGGCGCGCGACCTCGATGCCGCTAATGTCCGGCAGGCCGATGTCGAGGATCACGAGCTCGATCCCGTCGCTCTCCGCGACCTCGAGCGCCTCGTCACCCGTGGTGACGAGCTCCACGAGATGGCGATCGCCCTCCAGCAGGCGCTTGAGCGAGCGGCCGAGCCGCTGGTCGTCCTCGACCACGAGCAGGTGCATGGCCGGCATCGTACGCCGCCGGCTCTGGGAATCGTCTGGGAGCCAACACGGAGGCGCCACGGTCAGCGGCAGTGGTCGCCGGCCCTGCCGGGCGGTGGCGGCGCGCGTGACGGCCGCCCAGTGGGCGGCGCTAGGTGACGAGCGGAACGAGGATGGTCGCCAGCACGAGCACCACCCCGAGCAGGACCACGGCGAGGCCGAGCTCGCGGTCCGAAACGGCAGTGGTCACCTGAGTGACCGGATCTCTGCGCAGCATGTCGGTGAGGGCACCGGTACGACGTTGTTGTCTCAAACCGTACGCACGTGGCGTGCCGGAACCATCCGGCGCGCGCCGGTACCTTCGTACGTCATTCGACCGATGCAGCGGCCCTCCCATGACGCTCCCACCCGGCGCCGCGACGATGCGCCCGTCAACCACAAGAGCACCAGGGAGCAAGGTATGAACGATGAACCGCAGCCGGGCACCATCGCGGCGGCCCGGTCGCATCCGATCAGCTGGGTCGTGGCGCTCGTCGGCGCGCTGCTCGTCGCTGCCGCCATCGCCGCCGCCGGGGTAAGCAGCGTCGCCGCTGCCAGCCCGAGCGCATCCCCGAGCGCCGCCGCTTCGGACAGCGGTGGCACGAACGGTGGCAGTCACGTCTGCCCCGACAAGGCAACCGACAGCAGCTCCGGCGCGTCGACGACGCCCAGCAGCTGACCCGCGATGGCGTGGCCCGCCTGGGCCACGCCATCGACCTACCCCGCCGCTGCCGCCGACGCGATCACGCCGCGAGCCGCCTCCACGCGGCGCAGCCCGCCGAATCCGACCTCGGTGATCGCCTCCCGGACGGCAGCCTCCGTCCGTTGCCGCACCCTCGAGGCGAGCCTGCGACCCAGCCATCCGGCGTGGACGCCCACCAGCCATCCCAGGGTCGCCGAGGCGACGATCGAGCCGAGGAGCAGGACGAGCGGCATCGGCACCGGCCCCACGAGCGGCGCGTCGACGGTGGCGACCGGCACCACGCCGCCCGCCAGGAAGAGCGTCACGTACCACGCCACCGCGAACAGGAAGACGGCGCCGATCACCCATTGCACCGCCCCGACGACCGGCCACGCCCAGGAGCGCGGGATGCGGAGATCGGCGGCGGACGCCACGGCGGCCCGGTCGAGGGCCTCGCTGACCGACTCCTCGACCGCATCGGCGCCGACCGCCGCCAGGAGTGCCGGGCGGGATGGCGGCGGAATGCCGACCACCGCCTCGACCAGCGCGGCGCGGACCGGGTTCAGCACCCGCCCCAGCGTTCCCCGGCGCCGCCAGTCGCGGAGATAGGCGACCGGATCGGCGGCTCGACGCTGCTGGCCGGTGAGCCACGCCACGAGCGCGAGCGCCCGGCCGAGGAGGGAGCCGCCACTGCGCCGCGCCCGCCCCATCACGGCCGCGCGCACCTGCCGCGCCAGGCCATCGGGGTCGACGACCGCCAGGGCGCCGGCCACGGCCTCGTCGGTCGCCGTCGCGAGGCGCTCGGTGGAGAGGAGCGGCGCGGCCGCACCGTCGGGGCCGATCCCCACCGCTGCGGCCAGCGTCGCGAGCGAGGCACGCAGGTCGGCGGCACGCTTCGCCGCCAGGACCGCCTTCGCGTCGGCGGCTCGCGCGAGCGCCGCGCGCAGGTCGTCCATCCCGTCGCCGGCGGTCGCCGAGACGACATGGATCTGCGGATCGGCGATCCCGTCCTGGGCGAGTCGGGCCCGCAGGTCGCCGGCGAGGAGCAGGCGCTGCGCATCGGTCAGTCGGTCGGCCTTGTTGATGACGAATCGCATGCGGTCGGCGTGGGCGGCGAGCAGGCGGAGGTAGGCGTGCAACCGTTCGTCGTCGTACTTCTC
>JBBQMC010000046.1:0-14546 GCA_038328565.1 Candidatus Limnocylindria bacterium | reverse complement strand
CGAGCCGTAGCCGATCACCTCGGCGATTGGCGTGGCGCCGCGCGCCCGGGCGTGCTCCAGCTCCTCGAGCACGAGGACCGCCGAGCCCTCGGCCACGACGAAGCCGTCGCGGGTGGCGTCGAACGGGCGCGAGGCCACCGTCGGGTCGTAGGCGCCGGTGTCGGGGTCGACCGGCGAGGCGAGGGCGCGCATCTGCTGGAAGCCGGCGAAGGCGAGCGGCACGATGACCGCCTCGGTGCCGGCGCCGAGCATGAGGTCGGCCTGGCCACGCACGATCGCCTCCATCGCCTCACCGATGGCGTGGCCGCCCGTGGCGCAGGCGCTGACGACGGCCATGTTCGGTCCCCGGATCCCGTACTGGATCGCGACCATCCCCGAGGCGGCGTCGGGAATCATGTGCGGCAGGAGGAACGGCGACACGCGGCCCGGGCCTCGCTCCAGCAGCGTCTTGATCCCGTCGCTGATCATGCCGATCCCGCCGATCCCGGTCCCGACGACCATGCCGAAGCGGTCGGCGTCGACGTCGCGCGAGACGTGGCCGTCGTCGCCGAGGAGGCCGGCGTCGCGGAGCGCCTCACCGGTGGCGGCGACCGCGAAGTGCGTGTTGCGGTCATGCCGACGAACGTCCGGGCCGTCCATGTACTGGCGCGCGTCGAAGTCCTTCACCTCGCCCGCGACATGGATGTCGAAGTCGGTGGTGTCGAAGAGGGTGACGTCGGCGATGCCGCTCCGGCCCGCGACGAGCGATTCCCAGGCCGCCTCGGCACCGATGCCGACGGGCGAGACGATCCCCAGGCCGGTGATGACCGCGCGGCGCCCGCTCACGCCCCCGACTCGGCGTCGCGGCCGGGGAGCCAGAGCTTCGAGGCACCGCCGGGGGCATCGACCGGGTGGGTCTCCGCGTCGGGGCTGATGCGCCGGATCAGGCCGGAGAGGACGCGGCCCGGACCGACCTCCACGAAGTCGGTTACTCCGTCGGCGACCATGTGGCGCACGGTGGCCGTCCACTGCACGCCGTGCACGAGGTGATCGGTCAGCTCGGTCCGCAGGCCTTCCGCGGTGTGGATGACAGTGGCATGGACGTTGCCGAGCATTGGCACCTGGGGGTCGCGGAAGGGGATCCGCGCCAGGATGCGGCCGAACTCGTCGCGTGCGCGCCGCATGAGCGGCGAGTGGGAGGCGACGCTGACGGTCAGCCGCACCGCCTTCCGAGCACCGACGGTCTTGCTCAGCTCGAGCGCGAACGCGAGCGCCGGGATGACGCCGGACAGGACGATCAGGCCGGGCGCGTTCGCGTTGGCGACGCTGATCTCGCCGTGCTCGCGGGCGGCGTCGACCACCTCGTGGACCTGAGCGTCGGTCAAACCGATGACGGCGCCCATGCCGCCCTCGATGCCCCGCTCCTGCATGATCCGGCCGCGCTCACGGACGAGGTTGATGGCCGTCTCGAAGTCGATTGCGCCGGCCGCGACCGCGGCCGCGTATTGGCCGGCCGAATGGCCGGCCATGGCCTGCGGGTTGAGGATCACGCCCTGTCGCGCCGCCTCGTCGCGCATCGCCTCGAGATAGGCGACGCTCGTGGCGAGGATCGCGGGCTGCGCGTTGATCGTCTCGTTCAGCTCGTCCGCCGGCCCCTCGAGGATGAGGCGCGAGATCGGGAAGCCGAGCGCCGCATCGGCGCGCTCCAGGATCGCGGCGGCCGCGGGCGAGCTGGCGACAAGCTCCGCGCCCATGCCCACGTACTGGGACCCCTGGCCGGGGAAGACGAAGGCGTGGGTGCGAGGCGCAGCCTCGGTGGCGGCGGCGGAATCGGGCTGTTTGGTCATGAGATCGTGCGTAGGGAGGCTTCGCGGAGTATATCCGCCGCGTGCGAGCACGTCGCGTGCCTGGCTCGGCCCTCAGTCGGCGATCACGAAGCGCCCGATGACCTCGGCGAGCACTGGCAGCCCAAACGCGAGCGCGCTCACCGGCACGCGCTCGTCATGGGCGTGGAAGAGCGACAGGAACGGCGTGTCCGACTCGAGCGCGAGCGGGGCGAAGCCGTAGGTCGGGATGCCGAGCAGCGCGAGCGCCTTCGCGTCGGTGCCCGGCGTGATCATCATCGGCGCGGGCACCCCCACAGGATCGGCCCGCTGGAGCGCCTCGCGCATGGCGGCCACGATCGGGGCGTCGGCGGCGACCTCGACCGGCGGCATCATCATCACCGCGCTCACCTCGACCTCGTCGCCGGCCACCTCCTGGAGATGGGCGAGGAAGGCGGCCTGGTCGGTGCCGGGGAGCGTCCGCACGTCGACCTCGCCCTCGCCGGAGCCGGGGATGACGTTCATCTTCTTGCCGGCATGGACGACGTTCGGGGTGATCGTGTCGCGCAGCATCGCGTCGAGCGACCTGCGCATGACCGGGTCGGGGACGCCCGCGCCAAGCTCCGCGGCGACGTCCGCCTCGGATCCGCGGTCCGCCGCGCTGACGAGCGCCTGGAGACCCATCGTGACGAGGAAGGAGCGCACCACCGGGATGAGGCGGGTCGGCTTCGGTGCGTCGGCGAGGCGGGTGATGGCGCGGGCGAGCTTCACGGTCGGGTTGTCGGCGTGCGGCATGCTGCCATGGCCGGGCGTGCCCGTCGCGCGCAGCCGGGTCCAGACGATGCCCTTCTCCGCCACCTGGATCGTGTAGAACCGCCGCCCGCCGAGATGGATGGGGTAGCCGCCGACCTCGTTGAGCGCGGCCGCCGCCGGCCGGCCTGCCGCGTCGCGAAACAGCTCCGGCCGGGTGCGGACCCAATGGAGGGCGCCGAACTCGCCGCCCGCCTCCTCGTCGGCGACCGCGGCGAGGATGACGTCGCGACGACGCTCCGCGCCGGACCGATGGAGCGCCAGCAGGCTGCCGAGCTCCATCGCGAGCATGTCCTTCATGTCGACCGCGCCGCGGCCCCAGATCACGCCATCGATCAGCTCTGCCCCGAACGGGTCGTGCGCCCACGACTCCGCGTCCACCGGCACGACGTCGACGTGGCTGAGCAGCACGAGCGGCGGTTCCGGATCGGGCACGGTGGCCGGCAGGCGGGCGAAGCAGCTACCACGCCCCGGCGCGGGCTCGACCACTTCGGCCGCGATCCCGGCCCCGGTGAGCAGGTCGGCGCAGTAGCGGGCGGCCGCGGTCTCGCCGCCGCGCGGATCGCGGCCGGCCGCGGCATCGGGACCGCCGCTCGGCGGGTTGACGCTGGGAATGCGAATCAGGTCGCGGAGCGTCTCGACGCAGGCGTCGATATCGGCCGCGGTGATGGGGATCGTCACGGGCCGCAACGATACCGTGACCGGTGGCGCGGGTTCAGGCGCTCGTCACGGCTTTCGGGTCGTCCGTGGGAGCGACTCCGCCCGCCGCGATGCTGCCCCGCGTGGCGAGCCGCGCGTGCACCAGGACGGCGAGCGGCCACTCCAGGGCGAGGAGGACGAGCGACGCGACGAGGAGCATCGGCACGCGGCCCACGATGCCCAGCGTGAACAGCGCGACGAGGAAGACGGCGTGAACCGCGACCCGCGTCACGAACGCGGCGCGCACGTCGAGCATGGCGGTCCCCTCGCCGTCCGGCGTGCCGCGCCCCGGGCCCCAGACGCCGTACGCGGCGATGGTGGAGAAACCGATGAGCGCGATGCCGAAGAGCCACAGGCCGCCGCCCGGCGCGGGGTCGACGATGGGCCGCAGGATGCTGAACGGCACGAGGCCGACGAGCAGGAGCCCGAAGGCGGGGATGGGGAGGAGGAGCTGGAGCCACTCGCGCATCGGGCGGCCGCGCGACGCGTCGCGGAGCCATCGGGCCAGGCAGGTGAAGGCGAGGGTGACGAACAGCCACGCGTAGAAGTTCCCGGCGGGCACGCCGAACCAGCCCTCCTCCGGACCGATGCCGCGCCACGTCCAGAGGCCCATCCGGATCGCGATCGCATCGAAGCCGAGGTCGAGGCTGATGGCGAGCACGCTGTCGACGAACGGGGCGTAGCGGCGCCGCACGCCGAGCGCATCGGTGATGCGCATCGCGCCGGCGATGATGAGCGCCCAGGTGAGCCCGATGGCGAGCGGCGCACGGTCGGCGGTCAGGAGGAAGTCCGGCGAGTAGTGGTACGTCTCGAAGATGAGCTGGTCGCCCTCCTCGAGCAGGAGCCCGAACGTCGCTGCGCTCAGGAGCTCGAGCAGCGGCAGCCGTCCCCGGCGGTAGGCGACCCAGGCAGCGAAGCCGAAGAAGACGGCGACCGAGACCTCGAGGCCGAGATAAAGCGGATTCATGCTCCCTTATGGTAGCACGTTTATGAACCGATGCGCCAGCCCGCGGCCGGCGACGCCGAGTGCCAATACTGCCGCCCCAACGAGCACGGCGCCGACCGGCAAGCTCAGCGCGAACGTGGCGCACCCGAGGCCGCCGAGGACGTTGAGGATCCGCGGCCAGCGTCGGTGCGGTCGCGCTGGGTGAAGGCCGACGCGTTCGCGATCGCGTAGTAGACGAGCACGCCGAACGAGCTGAAGCCGATCGCGTTGCGGAGGTCGGACAATGCCACGAGGATGATGACCGCCACCGCGACCGCGATCTCTGCGGCCCGTGGCACCTGGTGGCGTGCGTCGACCGCGGCGAGCGCCCGCGGCAGGTCGCCCTGCCGGGCCATCGCGAGCGCCGTGCGACCGATGCCGGCGATGAGGGCGAGCAGCGCGCCGAGGCTCGCGACCGTGGCCCCGGCACGGACCACCGGCTCGGCCCAGGCCGCGCCGGCCGCATCGACGACCGCGGCGAGCGGCGCGGCGGCCGCGGCCAGTGCGCTGGGCCCGAGGACGGCGAGGGCGGTGGCGCCCACCGCGACGTAGACGACGACGGTGATGCCGAGGGCCAGCGGGATCGCGCGCGGGATCGTGCGACCGGGATCACGAACCTCCTCCCCCAGCGTCGCGATCCGCGCGTAGCCGGCGAACGCGAAGAAGAGCAGCCCCGACGCCTGGAGGACCCCGTACAGGCCCCTGGGGAGGCCGTCGAAGGCGAGGTTCTCCGCGGTGGCGCGACCGCTCGCGAGGGCGACGAGCACCACGACCGCCAGCGCGACGAGCGAACCGATGACGAGCAGGCGGGCGAGGCCGGCGGTGCGGGTGATGCCCCGCAGGTTCACGACGGTCAGGCCGATGACCGCCGTGGCGCCGACGATGCGCTGGATCCAGGCCGGCCCCGGCACGGCATACGCCGCGAACGTGAGCGCCATGGCGGCGCACGATGCCGTCTTGCCGACGACGAAGCCCCACCCGGCCACGAACCCCCACCACGGCCCGAGACGCTCTCGGCCGTAGACGTACGTGCCGCCGGAGACCGGGTACTGGGCGGCGAGCTGCGCGGACGCGACCGCGTTGCAGTACGCGACCGCCGCCGCGAGCGACAGGCCGATGAGGAGCGCGCTCCCCGCTGCCGCGGCGGCCGGCGCGAACGCCCCGAAGACGCCCGCGCCGATCATCGAGCCGAGCCCGATGACGACCGCGTCGGACGTCCCCAGACGACGGGCGAGGGGCACGAAGCTCGTCACAGGGCGGCCGCCACCCGCTCGGCCGCGTCGCGCAGCTCCTCGTCGGTCACGTTCGGGAGAACGTCCTCCCAGAGCGGCAGCATGAAGTTCTTCGCTTCGAGCATGCCGAGCGGTCGCGGCATGAACCACACGTGGAAATGGGCGCCGCCGTCGCCCCAGCGGTAGAGATGGACGCGCCCGACGTCACCGAGGCCGAGGATCGCGCGCTCGACCCGCGCGGCGAGCGGCCCGAACGCCGCCGCCGCCTCTGGCGCGAGGTCCTTGAACGAGTCCACATGCTCGCGGGTCGCCAGCCAGACGACGCCCGGCAGGCTGCCGCCGACCGGCGGATGGAGGGTGAAGTGCTCGTCACCCCAGACGGCGCTCGTGGCACCGCCCTCGCAGATGCCGCATGGCTCGCCGCCGGGTTCGCCGCGCCGTGGTGGCTCCGGCACGACGCGTGGCGCGGGCTGGCGAGGGATGAGCGGTTCGACGTACGGAAGGACCACGGGTGCGTTCTCCTCATCTGCCGGCGGGCTGGACCGCCGGAATATGGCCCGCCGCGCGGCGGGCGATCTCGATGAATGGGCGGAGGCGAAGGGAGAGCTCCGTGCGCGTGGCGCGGAACGCCTCGAGGCGGACCTCTTCGCTTCCCTCGACCGCCGCCGGGTCGTCCAGGTGCCAGTGAAGTGAGCTGTGCGGACCCGGGAGCGTCGGGCACGCCTCGCGCGCGCTGTTCGACAGCGTGATGAGGTAGTCGAACCGGCGCCGGGAGAGATCGTCGACCGATTTGGCGCGCCTGCCACGCCAGTCGATGCCGACCTCCGCCAGGACGTTGACGGCCAGCGGATGGAGCGCCTTGGGGGCGGTGCCTGCGGACGATGGCGCGAACGCCGCGCCGCCAAAGCGCCCGAGCAGGGCCTCCGCGATCTGGCTGCGGGCGGAGTTGCCGTTGCACACGAAGAGGACCGCGATCGGACGCCGGGAGCCCCGTTGCGGCCGCCGCGCGGCGCCTGCGGCCGCGATGGTCGTCTCGAGGTCACGGAGCTCGATCTCCGCACGCTCCAGCTCCTCGCGCTGGCGCGCGATCGCCTGCTGCTGGTCGGCGAGGAGGGCGGTGAGGTCGTCCTCGCCCACGCTGCCCTCGATGCAGCGCGCGGCCAGTCGACCGGCATCGGTGGCTCGCAGCCCGAGGCGGCGGAGGGTGAGCACGAGGCGCAGGCGGCTGAGGTCGGCATCGGTGTAGGCGCGGTAGCCGTTCTCGCGGCGGGCGGGTGTTGGGAGGATGCCCGCCGCCTCGTACCAACGGACGCCCGAGGGCGAGATGCCGGCACGACGGGCGAGAACCGAGATGTTCATGAACGGAAGGGTAATCCTTGCAGTCACTGCAAGGTCAAGCGGCTGCGGCCGCGGCGGCTCGGGCCGAGGAATGGCAGCGTGCCGATCCGGTCGTAGAATCGCCGCATGACGACCGAGGTGCGAGCTCCCACCGTCCCGATCTTCCTCGCCGGCGAGTTCGTCGAGGCCGGCACGCCGCTCGAGGTGCGCAATCCCGCGACCGACGAGCTGGTGGCGACGACCTTCCAGGCCGGCCCCGACGAGCTCGAGCGCGCGACGGTGGCCGCGGTCGAGGCATTCGACCGCACGCGGCGGCTGGCGAGCTTCGAGCGACGCGATGCGCTGGCCCATGTCGCAGCGCGGATCAGCGAGCACACCGACGAGCTGGCGGAGCTGCTCAGCCTCGAGTCGGGCAAGCCGATTCGGGACGCGAAGGGGGAGGTGACGCGGGGGGCCCTCACGTTCCGCACCGCGGCCGAGGAGGCGCTCCGCATCAACGGTGAGTGGCTGCCGCTCGACTGGGCGCCTGCGAACCGGGGTCGCAGCGGCATCGTGCGGCGCTATCCCATCGGGCCGGTGGCGGGCATCAGCCCGTTCAACTTCCCGCTCAACCTCGCGGCGCACAAGGTGGCGCCGGCGATCGCCGCCGGCTGCAGCATCGTCCTGAAGCCGCCGAGCGTCGATCCGCTGGTGATGCTCCGCATCGCCGAGTTCATCGCGGAGACGGACCTGCCGAAGGGCGCCGTCAGCATCCTGCCCATGGACCGGCCGACCGGCGACCGCATGGTCGGCGACGATCGGTTCAAGCTCCTCAGCTTCACGGGCAGCCCTTCGGTCGGCTGGAAGATGAAGGCCGAAGCCGGGAAGAAGAAGGTGGTCCTCGAGCTCGGCGGCAACGCCGGCGCGATCGTCGACGAGACGGCGGACCTCGACTGGGCGATCGAGCGGCTCGTGTACGGGTCGTTCGCATACTCCGGCCAGGTCTGCATCAGCGTCCAGCGCATCTACGTCGTGGACGCCATCTACGACGACTTCGAGCGCCGCTTCGCGGAACGCGCCGCCGGGGTGAAGGTCGGGGATCCGCTCGATCCGGCGACCGACCTCGGACCGATGGTGGACGACAAGGCGGTCGCGCGGACCGATGGATGGGTGCGCGAGGCACTGGCCGATGGCGCACGCGCCCTGACCGGCGGCTCGCCGGACGGCCGCACCTACCCGCCGACCGTCCTTGTCGACGTTCCGAAGGGGGCGCGCATCTGCGGCGAGGAGGCATTCGCCCCGGTCGTCAACCTGTTCCGGGTGGCCGACTTCGCCGCCGCCGTGCGCGAGATCAACGATTCGCGGTTCGGCCTGCAGTGCGGCGTCTTCACCGGCTCGCTGGAGCGGACGCTCCTCGCCCATGATGAGCTCGAGGTGGGTGGCGTGATCGTCAACGACGTCCCGACCTGGCGGACCGACGCGATGCCCTACGGCGGGGTGAAGGACTCCGGGCTCGGGCGCGAGGGCCTGCGCTGGAGCATCGAGGACATGACCGAGCCGCGGCTGCTGGCATTCGCCCGGCCGCTGTGACGATCTCCGCGACTCGCTACGCGCGCGTGCTGCGCAGCGACGAGTTGCGCGACGGCGAGCTGATCCCGGTCGAGATCGACGGCACGCCGGTCGTGCTCGTCCGCCACGAGGGCGCCTTCTACGCCGTGCAGAACAACTGCAGCCACCGCGACTTTCCGCTGTCCGAGGCGGGCTTCGACCCGCGCGACGGCCTGCTCGTCTGCGCATGGCATGGCGGCTGTTTCGATGTCCGCAACGGGGAGGCGGTGATCCCGCCCGCCACCGAGGCCGTCGAGACGTTCCCGGTCAGGATCGCCGCCGATGGCTGGGTCGAGATCGGGCTCACCGGCTCACTCGCCGGCTGACGCGAGCCGTCACTCCTTGGGTGCGTCTCCGCGCACCGCGCCGCGCATCCGGTCCGAGCCGGCCCGCTCGAGGTTGTGGGCGGTGCTGATGAGCGCGATATGGGTGAACGCCTGGGGGAAGTTGCCGAGCAGCGCACCGCTGGCGGCGTCCCACTCCTCGCTGAACAGGCCGAGGTCGTTGCTCGTCGCGCTCAGGCGTTCGAACTGTCGCGTCGCCTCGGCGAGGTCGCCGCGCAGGGCGTGGTTGTCGCACAGCCAGAAGCTGCAGATGAGGAACGCACCCTCGCGCCCGGCGAGGCCCTCGACCCGCTCGTTGGCCCGATAGCGCTGGACGAGCCCGTCGGCGTCCGAAAGCTCGCGCTCCACGGCACGGATCGTGGCCGTCACCGCGGCCGCGTCGCCGTCGATGAAGCCGACGAGCGGGAAGGCAAGCGCCGACGCATCCACGACCTCGGCGCCGAATGACTGGACGAACGCACCGTCGGCACGGCGGCCGCGCTCCATGACCCGCCGCCGGATGCGCGCCGCCTCGAAGCGCCAGTGCTCGATCCGCGCGCGCTCCGCGTCGGCGCGATCGAGGATCTTCGCCAGTCGCTCGGCCCGGTCGAGCGCCACCCAGCACATGACCTTGGAATACGTGAAGTGGCGGTGGCCGCCGCGAACCTCCCAGATCGAGGTGTCCGCGAGGCGCCAGCGGCGCGCGGCCAGATCCGCGAGCGCGGCGAACAGCTCCCACTCCGCATCGGTCACCACGTTGCCGGCGCGTGCGTCGAGGTAGGCCGCGTCAAGGACCTCGCCGTAGATGTCGAGCTGCCGCTGCCACGCCGCCCCGTTGCCGATGCGCACCGGCCGCGAGCCGCGGTGCCCGGCGAGGTGGGGGAGCGTCCGCTCGCGGTTGGCGACAGTGCCGTCGACGCGGTACAGGACCAGCGGATCAGCGACCTCGACGCAGATGCGGGCCAGCCACGACATGAACGCGTCCGACTCGGCCCGGTAGCCGAGGGTGTGGAGGGCGAAGAGGGTGAACGACGCGTCACGGAGCCACGTGAAGCGGTAGTCCCAGTTCCGCTCCCCGCCGATCGTCTCCGGCAGCGAGGTTGTGCCGGCGGCCACGAGCGCCCCGGTCGGGTGATAGGTGAGCAGCTTCAGCGTGATCGCGCTGCGCTCGACCTGCTCGCGGTACGGCCCGTCGTAGGTCGACACCTTCGACCAACCGATCCAGAAGGCACGGGTATCGCGCTCCCACGCGTGGAGCAGCTCGAGGTCGACCGGCTCATGGTGACGGCCATCGCCGTGCTCGACGCCCTCGCCGGCCATGTCGCCGGGGCCGTAGTCGATCGCCACGCCGACCTCGTCGCCGCGCTCGAGGGTCACCGTGAGCCGGGCCTCGCCGCCGACCAGGGGCCCCCAGCCACGGGATGCCGCCAGGTCGATCGTACGCCCCGCGGCCCGGAACTCGACCGTGCGCCGCCGCGCTCTGTCCGGCCCAACGAGCACGAAGCGGGGTCGCTGGACCGAGCCGTAGCCTGGGCGCGGACGGGCGACGAGCGTGAGCTCGACCGGTCCCGCCATGCAGCGGACGATGCGGACGAGCTTCTGGCGCGCGAACGGCTCCGGCCCCAGCGCGTCGCCACGCCCATCGAGCGCGGCGAAGTCGGTGACCACCAGCGTCCCGCCGGCCGCAGCGACTGACGTCTCGAGGATCGCGGTGTGGGGAACGTAGCGACGTCCCGCGGCGACCAGCCCGTCGGCCTCGAGATGGAACGAGCCGCCGAGATCGGGATCGAGGATGCGGGCGAAGATCGACGGGGCATCGAACCGAGGCTGGCACCACCAGTCGATCGACGCTTCCCCGCTGACGAGGGCGATCGTTCGGCAGTCGCCGATGACGCCGTAGTCGCCGATCGCCGGCGGGTCCGCCGAGGTCGCATGCTCCATGTCGGGCGAGGCTACTGCAAGGCGAGCGCCGGGTGGCCCGGCGCGTGCCATCGGTATACTCGCCGCCCGTGTCGATCGAGGCGCTCCCCTTCGTCAACTGGATCTTCTGGGCCCTGCTCGGCGGAGGGTCGCTGCTCGTGGTCGGGCTCGCGGAGGTGTGGGGCGGCACGACGCGCGGGTATCGCCTCCTCATGGCCTGGGTCGTGGCCATCTGCGCCGTCATCCTGCTCGTCAGCGACCTCAACCTGCCCGCCGATGCCGCCGCCTCGACCACGATCGCCGTGCGTCGCCCGCTCGTCGCCGCCTTCACCGGCGGCGCACTCGCCTATCTCGTGGCGAGCCACGCCAATTGGCCGCGGGCCTGGCTGGCTGTCGTCACCGGCCTGGTCTGCCTCGGCGCGCTCGTGGCGCTGGCGCTGGCCGGACCAATGCGGGCATCCGGCCTGTTCGCGGTCCAGCTCCTCGTCGCGGCGCTCGCGCTCGGGGCCGTCAACGCCGCGATGCTCCTCGGCCACTGGTACCTCGTCACCCCGAAGCTCAGCCCTGCCCCGCTGCGCCGGATGATGGCGATCCATGCGGCCGCCCTCGCCGTGCAGGCCGCTGCGTTCGTCACGGCCCTGCTCCTCGTTGGCACCGACCCGCTGCGCGGTGACATCGCGTGGCTCACCTGGCTGCGGCTCGGGGCCGGGACGCTCCTCCCGATCGTCGTCACCTTCCTCGCCTGGCTGGCCAGCCGGGCGGCATCGCTCCAGGCGAGCACCGGTCTCCTCTACATCGGGCTGGCGCTCGTGATGGCCGGCTCGATTGCCGGCGCCAGCATCAGCTACCTCACCGGCGTGCCGGTCTAGCCAGCGCCGATGCGCGTCCGGATCCGTACCTTCGCCATCCTGCGCGAGCTCGCGACGGATCGGTGCGAGCTCGAGCTTCCCGACGGGACCGATCTGGACGCCGCCTGGTCGGCGCTCGTGACTCGCCACCCGGCACTCGCCCCGCACCGGCCGTTCGTCCGCGCGGCCCACAACGGTGCCTACGCCGCATGGGAGGTGCCGCTGGCGGATGGCGACGAGGTCGCGTTCCTGCCGCCGGTGAGCGGCGGTGGCACCTGGGGCCTCACGAACGCGCCGATCGACCTTGCCGCCCTCGAGCGCTCGGTCGCGACGCCGGGCCACGGTGCCGTGGTCACCTTCGTGGGCCGCGCGCGGGATCACGCCGACGACGGACGCGCCGTCACCGAGCTCGAATACGAGGCCTTCGAGGAGATGGCGGCCGGCATGCTGGCGGCGATCGTGGGTGAGGCCGAGGAGCGGTATCCGGCGGCGGTGGCGGTCGTCCACCGCACCGGGACGGTGCCGCTCGGCGAAGCGGCGGTCGCCATCGTCGCGGCGGCGCCGCATCGGGGAGACGCCTACGACGCGAATCGGTACGTCATCGAGCAGATCAAGGAGCGGCTGCCGATCTGGAAGCGCGAGCGCTTCGCCGACGGCACGGAGTGGAAGCGCCCCGGCGCGTGAGCCGTCAGTCGTCGCACGGGCGGAGCGAGCGGAGCCATCGGTCCGCCTCGCGTGGCGTCCGCAGGCGCACGACCTCCAGCTGCCGCTGGCCGGCGAGCAATGCCGGGTAGTCGCGGCGGCGGCGCGCGTACGTGCTCATCGACCACCACACGACCGAGTCACGGGTAACGAGTTCGCGCAGCGACTCGCGATTGCCGCCCCAGAGCTCGGTGCGTCGGACGAGCCGCGACAGGCTGCGCGACACGATCCGCCAGGTGGCGACGGCGCGAGAGAAGTCGAGCCACACGATCGTGTCGGCCCGCGCCCAGACGATGTCGCGGCTGACGCTGTAGTTGCCGTCGATCACCCACCGCTCGCCGGCGACCGCCGCGGCCACCCGCGCGCGCATGACCTCCGGCGTCACCTCGGTCCAGTTCGGCTCCCAGTGGAGCGCGTCGAGCTCGACGCACGGAGCGCAGAGGCGCCGAGCCAGGGCGCGTGCGAACGTCGTCTTTCCCGAGCCGCTCGTGCCGACGACGTTGACGCGCCGGCGGACTTCGGCCGGGGCGGAGATGTCCATCGTCGGCGATTCTACCGACGCGGCGCTCCCCCTCCCCGGCGTGCATCGGATGCTCCATGTGTGCACAATGGCGGCCGATGTCGACGCCAAAGCCGGGGCAGATCCGCTGCCCGACCTGTCACCGATCGACACCCCCGGCTGCGTTCTGCACGCAGTGCGGGTCGCCGATCCCCGCGAGCTCCATCGCCCGTCCGCGCGGCATGGACCGCGATGAGCTGGACGCGCGCATCCGCCAGCGCCGGGGTCCGGAGACGCCGTATCGCCGGGGCGCGTACGCCGACGAGTGGAGCGGGGACGCCGAGGGCTACGCCCCCTTCGAGCCCGAGCCGGAGGACGCGCTCGCCGTTCGCGAGGAGGCCGGTGCCGCTCCCGGCGCGCCGCGCGTGGATCACGTCGACGACGCCTACGTCCCCCCGGCCCCCGAAGCCAACTCGCCGGCTGCGGACGAGGCCGAAGCGCCGCCGGTCGAGGCCGGTGCGGCGGCCCCCGCCGACCCGTGGCGCCGCGGACGCGAGGTACCCGACGAGCCGGCACCGTCCCTGGTCCCGCCGATCCCGGCAGCGGTTCCGCTCGACGAGGCGGCGCCGCCGCCCGACGCGTTCGCCGCGCCGGAGGTCGACCCGTGGGCCAGCACTGCCGTCCCGCCCGAGTCCGCTGCGGCGCCCGAGCCCATGGCCCCGGGCTACGACGAGCGCGCCTACGGCGACGACGCCGGCGCGTATGGCGCCTACGCCCCGGGCGACGAGCCGTGGGATGCGCAGGCCTACGACGCGTACGAGGAGGAGCCCCGCCGCGGGGGTGGCCTGGCGATCGTCGCGTTCCTCGCCATCGGTGCGCTCGCGCTCATCGTCGGGGCCTTCCTGTCGGGGATCTTCACGAGCAACGGCGTCGCGGACGCGAGCCCCACGGCCACGCCGACCGTCGCCGTCAGCTCGACGCCGGAGCCGACCCCGGCCGAGACGCCGTCGACGTCGGGCGGCGCGAGCGGCAGCGCGAACGCGAGCGAGGGGCCGCCGATCATCTTCCCGGACGGCTTCGTGGCGCAGACCCAGGCCTGCTCGACCGAGCCGAACGGGTCCGGCTGCAACTCGGACGGGTCCACGAACGATGGCAGCATGTGGGTCTGGATCGGCTTCGAGAAGGGGAGCCGCAACGACGTGATGGGGATGACGATCCTCGACAGCGCGGGCAACGTCTCGGCGCAGGCGAGCATCGAGCTGTCGCAGGTTGGTTGCCGGGCATCCGGGGCATGCAACGGATGGATCCTGTTCCCCGGCTTTGGCAAGCCGTTCACCGGCCTGGACCCGGGCGACTACCGCATCCGGATCAACCGCAACGGACTGCCCGCCGCGGAGGCACCGTTCACCGTGCAGTGAGCGCCGGTGGCGCGGGACGTGCTCTGCTGGGCTGACCGATGGCCAACGCACCTCGCCACGCTGCCCTGCCCCTGGTCCCGATCCTGCTCGGCGCGCTCGTCGTGCTCGCGATCATCGGCGCCGCGCTCGGCGCGCTCGGTGGATCGCCCTCGCCGGTGGCGGTGACCAGCGCGAGCCCGACCGCCACCCCCTCGGTGATCGTCGGCGGCGGCTCGGCCTGGCCGGTCCCGCCGACGCCCTCGCCGAGTGCCACGCCCTCCCCGAGCCCGACCCCCGCCGTCACTCCGCAGCCGACGACCGCGCCAAATTCCCCCGGCTTCGCGGTCCAGGTCTGTCGCAGCCAGCACGGGGGACGCTGCGACCGCGAGCTCACCCAGGTCAGC
>JBBQMC010000045.1:0-14552 GCA_038328565.1 Candidatus Limnocylindria bacterium | reverse complement strand
TCGAGCTCCTCGCTCTCCTCCTCGTCATCGTAGCGGAGCGCCGACCCCTTCAGGTAGGGTCGGACGTCACCCGGGCGGGCGGCCGTGCTCCCCGGGAAGGAGACTTTCCCGAAGTTCGCGGGATGGGCGAAGACCTCGCGGATGATGATCCGCACCTCGTCCTCGTGGGTGACCGTGATCGCGGCCTCGTAGCGGTTGCCGGTCTCCATCAGCTTCAGCAGCCGGGTGCCGACGCGTGGCTCGACGAGCCCGACCTCCGTCTTCCCGGAGCGCGCCATGAGCTGGTCGCCCTCCGCCACGAGGTCGATCGCGTCGCCCGGGGAGAGCGGCGCGAGCGTCCGCGGCGGTGCGAGGTTCACGAGCCGGGCGTGGCCGGTCTTGCCCATCTCCTCGATGAAGTGGGCCGCTGCGGCCTTCTCGGCGCGGCCACGCGACTTCGGGCGGCCCGCACCGTCGCCGCCGGCGAGCAGGACGCGCAGGCGTTCGACGTTGCGCTCCGCGATGCGGTTCGTCGCGTCGCGCGCAAGCGCCTGCTCGTACGCCTCGAGGGCGCCATCGTGCTGGCCGAGTTCGGCGAGCGCCTTGCCGAGGCGGTTGTAGGCATCGGTGTCCGGTCCGAGCTCGAGCAGCTGCCGATTCGCCTCCGCGGCCGCCTCCCAGTCGCCGTGGGTCGCGTGGTGGATGGCGGCGTCGGTGAGCTGCCGGCGCTGACGGTTGGTGGTGTCGGTTTCGCCGAGCGTCATCGTCGGTCGAGCGTCTCCGTAGGCGATCTCGGGGGTGGGTGGGGCGCCTCACGCGAGCCGTCCGGCCCCGAGGGCGCCTTGTTGTAGCACCGCGCTCTGGGGGTGTCAACGCGAGGTTGACGGAGGCCGCTACGTCGCGTGGAGGAGCACCGCCACGACGATCCCCAGCACCGCCAGCGAGCCGAACTCGACCGCCACCGAGCGCCCCTCCTCGCCGTCGTCGAGCGCCTCGGCCGCGCCGCTCCAGGCATGAAAGCCGAGCGCGACGAGCGCCGGCGCCACGACCCCCGGCAGGCTGAGGAGCGACGCGGCCGTCGCGACCTGGAGCATGGCCAGCAGGTGGAGCAGCCCCTGGCCGAGCCCGCTCACGCCGGCGTGGCCGCGCGCCTCGGCGGCACGCACGCCAAGGACGAAGGCGACCGGCATGGCGAGGAAGAGCGGCGGCGGCCAGCCGGCGCTGCCGAAGAGGGCGACGATGCCGGCCGCGGCGGCGAACAGGATCGCCACCATGGCGAGGTCGAGGATCGTGCGGGCCGGGACGCCGCGCGATGTCCGCAGCTCGAGCCACAGGACGGACCAGATGAGGATGGCCGCCAGCGGCACGAGGAGGAGTGCCACGCCGCCCGGAACGATGCGCCCGAAGAGCGACAGCGCAACGGCCGCGAGGGTGGGGACCGCGTAGCGGGCGAAGCCGAGGCCCGGCTGTGCCGGCCCGAGCAGGCGCACCGTCCCGAGGCCGCCGACGAGGAGCTGGGCGCCGATCGCGATCGCCATCCAGAGCGGATCCGCCAGCCACGCCACCGCGGCGAGGATGGCGAGCACGACCGCCAGGCCGATGACGCCGGGTCGATCGATCCGCCGCAGCACGGCCGCCCCGCGTCGATCCCCGAGGAAGCGGGCGATCATCGGACGAGCTCGAGCAACGCGTCCGCGCTGAGCGTCGAGGCGATCACCTCGGGACCAAGCCCGGCGCGCCGCGCGACGTCGATCCCATAGCGCAGCTGGTCGAGCTCCTCGGTGCGGTGCGCGTCGGATGCGACGGTGAGGCGCGCGCCGGCGCGCGCCGCCGCTCGCGCGTGGGTGTCGGACAGGTCGAGCCGCGGGCTGCCGTTGATCTCGAGCAGCGTGCCGGTCGCGGCCGCCGCCTCGAACACCCGCGGCCAGTCGAGGGGCAGCGGATCACGGCGCCCGACGATCCGCCCGGATGGATGCGCAAGCACGTCGACGTGCGGATTCTCGATCGCCGTCAGCGCGCGGCGGGTCAGTTGCTCCGTCGCCTGGCCGCGACCGGTGTGGATGCTCGCGATGACGACGTCGAACCGCGCCAGCAGCTCGTCGGGGTAATCGAGCGCCCCGTCGGCACGGATCTCCATCTCGGTGCCGTGGAGGATGCGGAAGGGCGCGAGCGCCGCGTTGAGCCGGGCGATCTCAACCCGCTGCGCCTCCACGCGGGCCGGGTCGAGGCCGCGGGTGATGCCGAGCGAGGGCGAATGGTCGGTAAGGACCATCCAGGCGCGTCCGGCGTCGCGGGCCGCGCGCGCCATCGACTCGATCGTGTCGACGCCATCGGTCCAGTCGCTGTGCACGTGCGTATCGCCCCGCAGGTCGGCCACCGTGACGAGACGGGGCAGCGTTCCGGCCGCCGCTTCCTCGATCTCGCCCTCGCCCTCACGAAGCTCGGGCGGCACCCAGGCCAGGTCGAGGCGCGCGTAGACGTCCTCCTCCGTCGCCTCGAGCAACAGCTCACCGCTCTCGACGACCTTGAAGCCCTTCTCGGACAGGGACAGCCCGCGGTCGAGGGCCCGGCCGCGCAGTCCAACGTTGTGTTCCTTGCTGCCGGTGAAATGGACGAGGTGCGTACCCCACGCGGCCGGCGGGCAGACCATGAGGTCGACCTGCGGCCCGCCGACGAGCACGATGCTGCTCTTGTCGACGCCGGCCGAGACGACATGGCGCACGTCCGGCAGCGCGTCGAGCGCCGCGACGAGGGCCGCGGGGTGATCGGTGGCGGCGAGAAGGTCGAGGTCGCCGATCGTCTCGCGGCGGCGACGGAGCGAGCCGGCGGGCGTCATGCGCACCACGCCCCGGACCTCGCCCAGCGCATCGAGGAGGCGTCCCATCAGGGCATCGGCGTCGTGCAGCAGCATCCGGCGGCTCTTCTGCTCGATCCGGGTGATCGCCTCCAGGATGTTCTCCTCCGTCCGCGCGGAGAGCCCCTTCAGCTGGCGAATGCCGCCGGTCGTCGCCGCGGCCCGCAGCTCATCGACGGACGTGATGCCGAGCTCGGCATTCAGGAGGCGCACGGTTCGAGGTCCGACCCCGGGGATGCGGAGGATCTCGAGCAGCCCGTCCGGCACCTGGGCGCGCAGGCGCTGGTGATACTCGAGATCGCCGGTCTCGGACAGCTCGGCGAGCTTGGCGGACAGCGCTGCACCGGCGCCGGGCAGCTTCGGCGGCGTTCCGCGACGGTAGAGTGCCGCGACGTCATCCGGGTAGCGCGCGATCGCGTCCGCCACGCGGCGGTACGCAACCGACTTGTAGACGACCTCCCCGAGGATCTCGAGCATGTCGCCGATCTCGGTGAAGATGCGCGCCAGCTCGGCATTGCTGATCACCGCGTCCCCCGAACGGGTCGCGGCGCGTGGTCGAGGCATCGAGGAACGATTCTAGGGAACGCGACGAGCCGGGTCCTCGTCCTGAGGCCCGGCTCTGGGTGATCTGGTGCGTGTGGCGCCCCCGGCGTGCGCTAGGCGCGGTTGCGGCGAAGGCGAAGGACGCGATCGAGGATCGGCGTCGGGCGCCGCTGTCGCGCCGCCGTGCGGGCGAGTCGCTCGCGCGACGCTTCCTCGATCAGCTCTTCGTGCCGCAGCAGGGCGTGCATGCCCCAGTAGCTGATGGCTCGGTTCATTGGATATGCTCCCTGGACGTTCTGCTCAGATTGACCGATGCTGGCCCGCGTCGCTCTGCGGCCGGCTGTCCGCCCCCAGGACGGCCGCGGCAACGTCGAAGACGACGATCACGGCGAAGACGATCAACAGCTCCATCGGTGCTCTGGCTCCTTGTCCGACTAGGTAACTTCTAATTGGTCTGTAACTGGTTACATGCCGATTCTAGGTGTACACTCGTAACTTGTCAACACCCGTATACTGGTTACTAATGTCCCAGGACCGTGACGCCCTCCCCGAGCCCGCCGAGCACGACGACCTGTTCGTCGCGTTCGCGAACACGCTCGAGCTCGAGCGCGGGGAGGCGGTCGATGCCATTCCCGATGTCGACGCCCTCCTCGCCTGGCTGCGCGGACACGGGCTGCTGTCGGAGCGCGGCCGAGCGGCGGAGACCGGACGCCTGGGGCGGGATGCCGCCGAGACGGAGCGGCGGCTCGAGCGCTTCCGGCTCCTCCGGGAGCTCATCCATGCCATCGCCGTCCGCACGAGCGATGCGCGGCCGCTGACCATGGCGCAGGTTCGGGAGGTCAACCACATCCTTCGCCACGGGGTCCATTACCACCAGCTCCGCCTCGACGCGGACCGGACGCGGTACGCCCTGGCCCAGATCGGCGACCGCCTCGACCAGGCGCGCGCGACCATCGCCGGCGGGCTGGCCCAATTCCTCGCCGAGGAGGATGCCGATCGGCTTCGCGCCTGCGCGAACGAAGGATGCCGCTACCTGTTCATCGACCGCTCCCCCACCGGCCGCCGTCGCTGGTGCGACATGCGCACCTGCGGCAACCAGGCGAAGGCCGCGCGCCACCGCGCCAGGGCACGCGACGGCGGCGCCGCGGAGAGCCGGCAACCGCTTCCCACGGGGTCGGCGGCGGACTAGAATGGGCGCCGCCTGATCCGCCGCGAGGTGGACGTGGCGCGCACATCACGCATCGAGGCGGCAGACCGCAGCTTCCATGGACGCCGGTCCCAGTAAACATGAGCGCACCCGGGTGACCCGTCGCCCCGAGGAGCCGGCCGCTTCCTGATCCGTCAGGGAGGCCCCTCCTCCCGACGACGAGCCACCTGCGCCCCACCGAACGCGAGGTGGTCCCGATGAGCAAGTTCGACACGCGCACCGCCGTGCCGTCGGTCGACACGAGCGAGCCCGAGCGCACGGCCGCCGTGCCGGCGCGAACGGTTCGCGGCGTCCGCAGTCTCCCTCGCCTCCTGCGCTCACGCGGGCACGCCGAGCTGCCGGTCGACGAGGAGCCGCGTGGCGAGCCCCGGGTCGAGGAGGTCCACGGCCCGTCGGTGCGGTGGCTCAACATCGACGAGCCGCGCCTCGTCGACCGCGTCTGGCTGGCCGAGACCTTCGGCTTCCACGAGCTCGACCTCGAAGACGTGGCCAGCCATAACCAACGGCCGAAGCTCGACGAGTACGACGAGTACATGTTCCTCGTCATGCATTTCCCGCGCTACGACAAGGACACGGGCCGTCTTCACTCGGCGGAGCTCGACGTCTTCATCGGTCCGGACTACGTCATCACCTTGCCGAACGAGCCGATCGTCCCGCTGCCCTCGCTGTTCGAGCGCGCCGAGAGCCGTGAGGACTTCCGCGAGCAGCTGATGAGCAAGGGCTCCGGCTACCTGCTGTATCACATCCTCGACCGGGCGGTGGATGCCGGCTTCCCGATGCTCGGCCAGCTCGGCCGCAAGCTGCGCCGCCTCGAGGACGACATCTTCGAAGGCCGCAGCAGCGAGATCGTGCGCGACATCAGCAACGCGAAGCAGGAGATCATCAACTTCCGATCGGTGATCCGCCCGCAGCGCGCCGTGTTCCGCTCCCTCGAGCGCGCGAAGCAGCGCTACCTGACCGATGACCTCGACATCTACTTCGACGACCTCACCGATGCGAGCGAACGCATCTGGGACGTGCTGGAGAACTTCATGGAGATCGTGCAGGGTCTCGAGAGCACGAACGAGTCGGTCATCAGCCACCGGCTGAACGACGTGCTGCGCGTCCTGACCTCGTTCAGCGTCATCCTCCTGCCGCTCACGCTGCTCGCCAGCATCTTCGGCATGAACGTCCACTTCCCGGGCACGGACTCGGCCGAGGGGTTCTGGGTCGTCATCGGGACGATGGTCGTGATCCTGCTCGCCATGGTCGCCTTCTTCCGACGTCGCGGCTGGCTCTGAGGCCGGTCCCGTGACCCAGGAGCAGACGAGCGAGCTCCTCGCCGAGGTGCAGTCGCTCATCCGCGATCGCGAGCGCGAGGGCGTCCACGGGCTATCGGAGCGGATCGGGCCGGCCGAGTGGGCCGACCTCGTGCCGCAGCTCGACGCGGAGGAGGTGACCGTCCTCCTCCACTGGCTGCCGGACTCGGAGATCCCCGAGCTCCTCGAGGAGCTCTCCCCGACCGACGCGGCGGCGATCCTCCGCCGCCTGACGCGCCGCGACGCGGCCGCCCTGCTCGGCGAGATGGATCCCGACGACGCGGCCGACGTCGTGGAGCGCATCCCGGCGGGCGAGGTCGACGAGATCCTCGTCCAGATGCGACCGGAAGAGGCGTCGGAAATTCGCGACCTCTCGGTATATCCGCCGGACAGCGCGGGCGGGATCATGACCCCGGCCTACGTGGCCGTGAACCCGACGGCGCGCGCGAGCGACGCGATCACCGCCATCCGGAGTCTCGTCGAGACGGCCGAGACGGTCGACTACGTGTACGTCGTCGACGACGAGCGACGACTCCTCGGCGTCCTGTCGCTCTTCCGGCTCATCCTCAGCCCGGGCACGACCCGGGTCGCGAACCTCATGGCGCCCACGACGGTCCGCGTGCGCGCCGATGCCGACCGCGAGGTGGCGGCGCGCCTGCTCACCGACCGCAACCTGCTCGCCATTCCGGTCGTGGACGACGACGATCACCTGCTGGGCATCATCACCCAGGACGACGTGGCCGACGTGTTGGAGGCGGAGGCGACCGAGGACATCGAGCGCCTCGGTGGATCGGAGCCGCTCAACGTTCCATATCGGTCCTCGAGCGTCATGCTCCTCGTCCGCAAGCGCGTGGTGTGGCTGCTCCTCCTCTTCGCGGCCGAGGCCTATACCGGCACCGTGCTCCGCGACTTCCAGGGCGAGCTGAGCCAAGTCGTGTCGCTCGCCTTCTTCATCCCGCTCCTGATCGGCACCGGCGGCAACATGGGCAGCCAGACCGTCACGCTGATCGTGCGCGCCATGGCGCTCGGCGAGGTCACGATCCGCGACATCGGCTGGATCGTCTTCAAGGAGCTGCGGGTGGGGCTCATCCTCGGCGGCGTGATGGCGGTCGTGGCCTTCGGACGCGCCTGGCTGCTGGGCGTGGGATTCGACATCGGAGTGGTCGTGTCGCTCACGATCCTCGCCATCTGCCTGTGGTCGGCGACCGTCGCCGCCCTGCTGCCGCTCGTGCTGCGCCGCCTTCGCGTGGACCCCGCAGTCGTCTCGGCGCCGCTCATCACGACCCTCGTCGACGGCACCGGGCTCATCATCTACTTCGAGATCGCGCGGCTCGTGCTCGGCCTGTAGGGGCCTCCCGGACCGATCAGGCCCCGATCGGGTGCCAGACGGTCTTGATCTCGGTGAACTCGCCGATGAGGTACGGCGACTGCGCGCGCGCGTCGAGCCAGTCGTAGCGCTCGAGGCTCGCCGCCGGGCGCACGAGGCGCTTCACGTTTTCGATCGCCGCTGCCTCGATCGCCGCCCCGTCGGCGGCATCGGCGCCGAATGCATCGAGCGCGTTGACGTCCATGTGCGAGGCGATCGTCGGCAGCAGCTCGCGGCGCAGGCCGGTGATGAGGTTCACGACGCCACCCGGCACGTCCGACGTGGCGAGCACCTCGGTCAGCGTGACCGCCGGCAGCGGCCGCGCCTCCGACGCGATGACGACGGCCGCGTTGCCGGACACGATGACCGGCGCGACGCGGCTGACGAGGCCGAGGAGGCTCGAGGCCTCGGGCGCGATGACGCCCACGACGCCCGTCGGCTCGGGGATGCTGAAGTTGAAGTAGCTCCCCGCCACCGGGTTCACGCTCCCGACGACCTGCGGGTACTTGTCGGCCCAGCCCGCGTACCAGACCCAGCGGTCGATCGCGGCGTCGACGAGCCGCGTGGCGCGCCCGCGGCCGACTCCCTCCGCCCCCATCACTTCGGCCGCGAACTGGTCGCGACGGCCCTCCATGAGCTCCGCGATGCGGTAGAGGATCTGCGAGCGGTTGAACGCCGTCTTCGCCGCCCAGCCCGGCTGCGCCTTGCGCGCCGCGCGCACCGCGTCGCGGATGTCCTTCCGCGTCCCGCGGCAGGCGTTGGCGAGCAGCGTGCCTTTCGCGTCGAAGATCTCGTACGCACGGCCGGACTCGGTGCGCGGGAACGCGCCACCGATGTAGAGCTTGTACGTCTTCCGCACGCCGATGCGCCCGGCGCCGTTCGCGCCGGTCGTCACGAGCGGCTGCGCCGCCCGTGCGCGCATGACCGATGGCGTGGCGCGGGTGCGCACCGTGCGGCCGGGGCGGCGAGGAGCCATCAGCGGCGGGTCCCGTTGTCGTCGGACAGGTCGAGGTAGGCGGCGAGGCCGTGGATCCCGCCCTCGCGCCCGTAACCGGACTCCTTGTAGCCGCCGAAGGGGCTCGTCGGGTCGAAGCGGTTGAACGTGTTCGCCCACACGACACCGGCGCGCATGGCGTTCACCATCTTGAAGATCCGGCTCCCCTTCTCGGTCCACACGCCGGCGGAAAGGCCGTACGGCGTGTTGTTCGCCTTCTCGATTGCCTCCTCCGGCGTCCGGAAGGTGAGGACCGAGAGGACCGGGCCGAAGATCTCCTCCTGCGCGATCCGATGGCTCTGCGACACGCCGGTGAACAACGTCGGGCGGAAGAAGAAGCCGCGCGTCGGGAGCTCGCAATCGGGCTGGAAGATCTCCGCGCCCTCGTCGATCCCGCTCTGGACGAGCTCCTGCACCTTGGCGAGCTGCCCGGCGGAGTTGATGGCACCGACATCGGTGTTCTTGTCGAGCGGGTCGCCCACGCGCAGCGTCGACAGGCGGGCCTTCAGCTTCTCGAGCAGCGGCTCCTGGATGCTCTCCTGCACGAAGAGGCGCGAACCGGCGCAGCACACCTCGCCCTGGTTGAAGTAGATGCCGTTGATGATCCCCTCGATCGCCTGGTCGAGCGGCGCGTCGTCGAACACGATGTTCGCCGCCTTCCCGCCGAGCTCAAGGGTGAGCTTCTTGCGGCTCCCCGCCACGGCGCGCGCGATCATCTTGCCGACCGCGGTGGAACCGGTGAACGCCACCTTGTTCACGTCCGGGTGCGTGACGAGCTCCATCCCGATCTCGCCCGGCCCGGTGATGATGTTCACGACTCCCGGCGGCAGCTCCGCCTGGCGCACGACGTCGGCGAAGAGGTAGGCGGTGAGGGGCGTCGTGGAGGCGGGCTTGAGCACGACGGTGTTCCCCGCAGCCAGGGCGGGCGCGATCTTCCAGGCCAGCATGAGCATCGGGAAGTTCCACGGGATGACCTGCGCGGCCACGCCGAGCGCGCGCGGGGTGCGGCCCGGGAACGCGTAGTCGAGCTTGTCCGCCCAGCCGGCGTAGTAGAAGAAGTGGGCCGCCGCGAGCGGCACGTCCACGTCGCGTGACTCCTTGATCGGCTTGCCGGAGTTCATGCTCTCGACGACGGCGAACTCGCGCGAGCGCTCCTGGAGGATCCGCGCGATGCGGTAGAGGTACTTCGCGCGCTCGCTGCCAGGGAGCCGCGACCACACGGTGTCATACGCGCCACGCGCCGCCGCCACGGCGCGGTTCACGTCGGCCTTCGAGGCGTGTGCGACCTTCGCCAGCGGCTCCTCGGTCGCCGGGTTGATGACGGTGAACGTCTTCCGCGGCTTCGAGGGCGCGAACTCGTTGCCGATGAAGAGGCCGTACTCGGGCTCGATCCGGATGTGATCGGTCGACTCGGGGGCCGGCGCGTACTCCCACGGGATGCCGCGGGCGGCGAGGCCCCAACCGGCGGGCGCGGGGTGCGTCTCGCCCTTCTTCGTGAGCGTCATGAATGCTCGATTATCGCACGGCACCATGGCACCCCCCGATGGTGGATGATGCGCGGATGACGACCGTCGCACTCGCGCTGACCGCCATCGTGGCGCTCCTCCACGTGTGGTTCGCGGTGCTGGAGATGCTCCTCTGGCGCCGCCCGCTCGGGATGCGAACCTTCGGGACGACCCCGGACGAGGCGGCGACGACCGCGACATTGGCGGCCAACCAGGGCCTCTATAACGCGATCCTCGCCGCGGGCATGATCTGGGGCATCCTCGCCGCAGGGCCGATCGGCTTCGCATTCCGGGCGTTCTTCCTCGGCGCCGTCGTCGTTGCCGGCCTCTTCGGCGCCGCGACCGTGTCGCCGCGCATCCTCCTCGTCCAGGCGATGCCGGGCGCCGTCGCGTTGGCCGCGGTGCTCGTCGCCGGCGGTTAGCCGCCGGGGCGCACCGTCCCGAACAGCTGGATGGGGCCGTCCGACCAGCGCGCCCCGCCGCCTGAGGCGAGGGATGCGATGGTCGAGGCATCGAGGTGCGTCACGCGCAGCCGCGAGCCGACGCACGTCGGCGGGAACGACTCGCCGAGCGCCTCGCACAGCCAGGCGGTGCCGTCCGGCTCGATGAGCAGGGAGCCGTTCACGAGGCGCTGATCGCCGCCCCCGGACGGGAGCTCGTGGATCGCCAGCCCCGGGCCATCGGCGGTGCCGTTCGTCGCGACATCGAGCACCGCGGTGCCGCTCCCCGGCGAGGGAATCGGGTCTGGCACGAAGATTGAGCACCCCGCGACGAGTGCCATGAGCGCCGCAGCTGCGGCCAGTTCGGTGAGGCGTCGGACGTGCATGCCCGAAGGACGCCGAGCACCCGGCGACCGGTTCCCCTAGCATCGGTGTCACCCATGCGCACCCGGCGGCGCTCCGCGTTCCTCGCCCTCCTGCTCGTCGCGTGCTCAGGCCCCACGACGCCGCGTCCGAGCGCCGGCGGCGTTCCGCTGCCGCCGCCGATCCCGAACGCCGGACTCTATGCGACGTCGCCGGGCCAGGCTGCGGCCGGCACGCTGCTCGCGCGCCAGGAGATCGGCGCGCCCGACGGCATGCGGGCCTGGGCGATCGCCTACGCGTCGACCGGCGTCCACGATGAGCCGATCACCGTCACCGGGCTCGTCCTCGCCCCGGCGACGAGCGCCACCGGGCCGCGCCCGGTCGTGGGGCTCGGCCACTGGTCGGCGGGGATTGCCGATCCGTGCGCGCCGTCGCGGCGCGGCATCGGACCGGGCAGCACGATCGCGATCGTCGGCATCCCGTTCGTGCGTGCCGGCGACGACGTCGTGGCGACCGACTACCCTGGACTCGGCACGCCCGGCACCGCGGCCTTCCTCCTCGGCTCCCTCGAGGGCACGGCCACCCTCGACGCCGCGCGCGCGGCGCGAACGATCCCCGAGGCAGCGGCCGGGACCCGGGTCGCGCTCGTTGGGCATTCGCAGGGCGGCCAGGCCGCGCTGTGGGCGGCGCAGGAGGCGACGGCGCACGCCCCTGACCTCACGATCGTGGGCGTGGCCGCCGTGTCGCCCGTCGGCGACCTCGTCGAGATCGCCCGCGCGGGCTTCGGCTCGAGCGGTGGCCGCAGCCCGTGGATCAATGCCACCGAGCTCGTCGCGAGCTGGTCCGAGCTGTTCGGGCTCGACGCCGGACCGATCCTGACCGATGCGGGGGCACGGCTTGCGAACGACCTTCGCGCCCACTGCCCCAGCGACGTGAGCGTCGACGGCTCGCCCATCGCGGCCGACCCGCTCGATGACCCGGCCTGGCGCGCGCGGCTCGCCGCCGAGTCGGCCGGCGGAGCGGCGATCGCCGCGCCGGTCTGGATCAGTCACGGCACCGCGGACCGGCTCGTGCCCATCGCCTCGAGCCGGGCGGTGCGTGATCGCCTCTGCGCGCTCGGCGGCGATGTCACGCTCACCGAGCTGCCCGGCGTCGATCACACCGGGGCGATCCTCGGCGCCGGTCGCGTGGACGCGGTCGTGACGTGGGTCCAGGCGCGATTCGCGGGCGCGGCGGTGCCGAACGGGTGCGACTGACGTCCCCTCAGGTGGGAAGCACGCCCTCAAGGCGCAGCAGCGTCCGCTTGCGCTCGAGGCCCCCGGCGTAGCCGCCCAGCCCGCCCGAGGCGTGGAGCACGCGGTGGCAGGGCACGATGATCGGGATCGGGTTGCTGCCGAGCGCGTTGCCCGCGGCGCGGTAGGCGTTCGGCGAGCCGGCCGCGGCAGCCACGTCGCGGTACGTCGTGGTCGCGCCGTACGGCACGCGAGCGGTGGCGTTCAGCACGCCGATCGCGAAGCCGCGAACCAGCGTCCAGTCGAGCGGCACGTCGAACGCGGTGCGCTCGCCGGCAAGGTAGGCCTCCAGCTGCCGCCGCACGACATCGGTCGGCTGCGCCGACGCCAGGATGCGAGGCGAGACGCGGCCGGCCAGCTCGTCGAGGAGCTCGTCGCGTGACTCGTCCTCGAACGCGACGCGCACCACGCCCCGCGGCGTGACGAAGACGGTCAGCTCCCCCAGCGGCGAGTCGAGCGTGCCGTAGGCGACATCGACGAGCCCTGCTTGCGTGGCGCGCGCCGCGAGCTCGTCGCGCAGGCGTGCCAGGTCGAGGTCGGCCATCGGCGCGGTCGCGGCGAGCCGTCGCTCGAGGTCGCTCATCGGTCCAGCTCCCGGCGCAGCTTCGTGATCCCCTCGTGGACGCTGCGGCGCGCGGCCTCCTCGGTCGTCCCCATCCGTGCACCGATCTCGGCATAGGCGAGGTCGAACACGAACCGATGGACGACCGCCGCACGCTGCTTCGCCGGCAGGGCGCCGACGCGTCGCCACAGCCCGTCGTCGGCCACATCGGCGGTCGGCGGGGCCGTCGGCTCGATGCCGTCGAGCGGCGCGGTCGCCCGGCGCTGGACGCGGCGGACCTGATCGGTCGCCTTGCGGTGCGCGATCGTGTAGAGCCATGCGCGCAGGTTCTCGGCGTGGGTGAGGGTGGGATAGGCGCGGAGCGCGGACATGAAGGTCTCCTGGAGGCAATCCTCGGCCTCGGTCGGCCCGATGCAGGCCACGAGGAAGCGGTGCAGCTCCGTGGCGTGGGCGTCGATCAGCGTCTCGAACGGCGGCAGATGCACGTCCATGGAACGCCGCAACGTCCGCTGCCGTGAGGTCAGGCGGCGGCACGGGCGACGAGCACGTCGATCGCCGCGGGGTCGTCACGCGTGATCGTGGCGACGTCGCCGTCCCATGCCACCTCGATGCCGGGGTTCTGAACGCTCGTGCCATCGGCGAGGAACAGGTGAGCGGAGCCGAGGACGTCGCCGCCGCGGGCGGTCGCCCAGTCCGCCATGAGCGCCGGCCGCGAGCGGCCGCTGTCGAGCGCATCGGCCAGTGCGGCGAGGTCGAGCGCGGCGCATTCGCTCCCCACCTCGAGGATCACGTGGCGGAGGCTGATGCAGCGGCTCTCGGCGAAGAAGGCACGGCGCAGCCCGCGATCCAGCTCCTCGGCCGCCGCGAGCGATTGCTCCTTCGCCGCGATGACCGCCTCCATCGGCGGCAGGAGCGTCACTGGATAGCGCTCCGGCGCGGCGGACCAGGCCTGCCAGCCGGCACGTGGCGCGAAGCGCGCGGCGATCGGCCAGTCGGCGTCGACCCGGTGGCGCGGGGTCGCCTCGCTGTTGAACAGCTCGAGCGGGAAGGCATGGTGGTCGAACCGTACCCGCTCGGTCAGGCCCAGGCGGCGACGCGCATCCCAGAGGCGCCAGACCACTGCGTGCGACCACGGGCAGCCGAGATCGGACCAGACCTGGATCGTCTGCGGTTCGACGTGCACGTCGGCCATCGCTGGCTAGTCGAGCGTGAAGTAGTCGCCGCCCGCGTAGCGGCCGGTGCGCTCCTTGCGGATCTGCATCAGGACATCATTCAGGAGCGAGCTCGCGCCGAAGCGGAAGCGGTCCGGGGTCATCCAGTCCGGTCCGAGCGTCTCATAGAGCACGGTCAGGTAGCTGATCGCCTCCTTCGAGGTCCGGATGCCGCCCGCGGGCTTCATGCCCACCGCTCGCCCGGTCTGGAGGTGGAAGTCGCGGATCGCCTCCAGCATGTCGAGCGTGACCGGCAGCGTCGCCGCCGGCTGCACCTTGCCGGTGCTCGTCTTGATGAAATCGGCGCCGGCAGCCATGGCGAGGACCGATGCGCGGCGCACGTTGTCGTACGTCTCGAGCTCGCCGGTCTCGAGGATCACCTTCAGGTGCGCCTCGCCGCATGCCTCCTTGACCGCGACGATCTCGTCGAAGACGAGCGCGTAGCTGCCGGCGAGGAACGCGCCGCGGTCGATGACCATGTCGATCTCGTCGGCGCCGAGCGCCACGGCGGCACGCACGTCATCGAGCTTCACGTCGAGCGACGCCTGCCCGGACGGGAAATAGGTCGAGACCGATGCGACCTTCACGCCGGAGCCGGCAAGCGCCTCGCGCGCGGTGGCGATCATGTTCGGGTACACGCACAGCGCGGCAACGCTCGGAATGGATGGATCGGTGGGATCGGGGCGCCGCGCCTTGCCGGCGAGCGCACGGACCTTGCCCGGCGTGTCCTTCCCCTCGAGGGTCGTGAGATCCATCATCCGAATCGCCAGGTCGAGCGCCCAGAGCTTCGCCTCGCGCTTGATGCTGCGCTTCGCGAGGCTCGCCGCACGCTCCTCGACCCCGACGGCATCGACGGCCCACACCCGGCCGAGGAGCGAGCCGAGCGCCTGGTGGCGCGGACTCGTCAGGTCGCGGAGGGCGCGCTCGGTGACGCGCGT
>JBBQMC010000044.1:0-14708 GCA_038328565.1 Candidatus Limnocylindria bacterium | reverse complement strand
GGGCGTTGAGGAGCAGGGTCATGTCGAACGGCTGGGTGACGGCGGTGAAATCGCTCTCGGTCAGGCCGGCGAGGCGCGCCGACGCGATGACCTCGAGCTCATTGCCGAAGCCCCAGGCGCCGACCTTCTTCCCGCGGAAGTCGCTCGGCGAGGTGATGTTGCTGTCCTTCCACGAGACCGACAGGGTGCCGGCCCGCTGGAAGATCTGGGCGATGTTGACGAGGTCCGAGCCGGCGTCGCTCTCGCGCGCCTGGAGCACCTTTGGCGTCCACGAGATCGCGAACTCCGGGCCGTTCGGCTTCGAGCCCTCGACCTGCGGTGCAATGTCTGGACCGCCGGGCTTGAGCTCGATGTCGAGCCCCTCGTCGCGGTAGTAGCCCTGCTGCACGGCGGCGAAGTAGCCGGCGAACTGCGCCTGCGGGACCCATTGCAGCTGGAGCTGCAGGTGGGTCAGGTTCCCGCTCGCCGAGCCGCCACCCCCGCACGCGCTCAGCAGCAGGACCAGCGCTGCCGCGCCGATCGCGAGGAACCGATGTGGACGTTGCATGCTTCCTCCTCGGTAAGGAACCCGAACCCTCATTCGGCGGCTGTGGTGCCGGCCACGACAATCGGCTGATTCTAGAGCCGCCGGTCGGCGCGCCGGCGCCGTTTTCGCCGTCAGGCCAGCTGCTCGCCCCTGAGGGTCGGATGCCAGCCGATGAGGAGCCGCTCGAGGCCGGCGACGACGAGGTACATCGCGATGCCGGTCGCGGCGGTCACGAGGATCGCGGCCCAGGTGACCTCGAACGCGAGCGCACTGGCGCTCTCGACGACGACCCGCCCGAGCGCGACGTTCAGGCCGCCGAAGTACTCGCCCACGACCGCGCCGATGAGGGCGAGCGTGGAGCCGACCTTGAGCCCGGTGAGGAAGAACGGCAGCGCGTTCGGAATGCGGACCTTGGCGAGGATCGTCCGCTCGTCGGCCGCGTAGCTGCGCATCAGCTCGAGTGACGCGGGGTCGACCTGGGTCAGCCCGCGGAGGACGTTGATCATGATCGGGAAGAACACGAGGGCTGCCGCGATCGCCATCTTCGAGTAGGGGCTCAGTGTCCCGAACCAGTTGTTGGCGAGCGGCGCGAAGGCGATGATGGGGATCGCGTTGATCGCGATCGCGAGCGGCAGGATCGCGTCGCGGGCGGTGCCGAAGCGGGCCACCGTGAACGCGACGAGCACCCCGATCACCGTGCCCGCCACCAGCCCCCCGGCCGCCTCGTAGAGCGTGGTCTGGGCGGCGGCGAGGATCTGGCGGCCCGCCGTCCAATTCTCGACCAGGGCGGTGACGATCGCCGACGGGGCGGGCAGCAGGAAGGAGCGGACGTTGAGGCCGCGAATCGATCCCTCCCAGATGGCGAGCACGGCGACCGAGACGAGGATCGTCGGCGCGTAGTAGCGGAGCGTGCGCAGCGCGCGCCTCACCCGACGCTCCCCTCGGCCGCCGCACGGTCGAGCGCGGCCGGATCCGTCGCGCCGTCGCTTCCGCGCAGCGCCTCGCGGACCTCGGTGATGAGCGCGAAGTAGCGGCGGTCCTCGCGCGTCTCGATGCCGCGGGGACGTGGCAGGTCGGTCTCGATGACCTTCGTGATGCGCCCGGGGCGGGCGCTCATGACGATGACGCGGCTCGAGAGGAAGACGGCCTCGGGGATGGAGTGGGTGACGAAGACGACGGTGATGCCCGTCTGCTGCCAGATGCGCAGCACCTCCGAGTTCATCCGCTCGCGGGTCATCTCGTCGAGTGCGCCGAATGGCTCGTCCATGAGCAGGATCGCCGGTGAGAAGGCGAGCGCCCGCGCGATCGCGACGCGCTGCTGCATCCCGCCCGAGAGCTGAGAGGGGTGGTGATGGGCGAAGTCACCGAGGTCGACGAGGTCGAGCATCTCGCGCACCCGGGCGTTCCGCTGCTCGCGGCTCGCGCCGGTCAGCTCGAGCGGCAGCTTCACGTTGTCCTCCACCGTGCGCCAGTCGAATAGAACGGGCGCCTGGAAGACCATCCCGTAGTCGCGGTCGATGCGTGCCTGCTCGGCCGGCTTGCCGTTGACCGTCACCGTCCCCGCGCTCGGGCGCAGCAGGTCACCGATGAGGCGCAGCAGGGTCGACTTGCCGCAGCCGGACGGACCGATGAGCGAGACGAACTCGCCGCGCCGGATGTCGAGGTCGATCCCGCGCAGGGCGGTCATCGACTGCCCATCGGGAAGCACGAACTGCTTGTCGAGCCCGGCCACGGTCACGACGCTCGGCGTCGTCATCGGTCCCACCTCAGCCGGCCGTCGCGGCCGGACGGTCGCGGAGCACGCGGAGCTCGAGCAGCCGGACGAGGCCGTAGAACGCGACCCCGAGCAGGGCGGTGACGAAGATGGCGGCCCACAGCTTCTCCGGTCCGGTGATGTAGGTCTGGTTGAACTCGATGATCGTCCAGCCGAGGCCCTCGTGGACGCCGCCGGGGCCTTCGCCCACGATGGCGCCCACGATGCTGGCGGTGGCGGTGATCTTCAGCGCGGTGAAGAGGTAGGGCAGCGACGCCGGCAGGCGCACCTTCCAAAGCACCGCGCGACGCGAGGCGGCGTACGAGCGCATGAGCTCGAGCGCCCGCGGGTCGGGGGCGCGAAGGCCGCGGATCATGGCGATCGTGACCGGGAAGAAGGTGAGGTACGTCGCCACGATGACGACCGCCTCCACGCTCGAGCCGACGAAGAACACGATCATCGGCGCCAGGGCGACGATGGGGATCGTCTGGCTGGCGACGACGTACGGAACGAACGCCCGCTCGAGCAGTGAGGAGTGGACGAAGGCGACCGCCAGGCCAACCCCGAGCAGCGTGCCGAGCGCGAAGCCCATCGCCGCCTCGCGCCACGTGTAGAGCGCCTTGCCGGCGAGGTGGACCAGGAGCGAGTCCTCCGCGCTGCGCCGGTACGGATCGGCGAGGGCGCCCACGATGTTCCAGACGTGGGGCAGGTTGAGGTCGGACGCGAACCACAGCTTCACCGGCGGCCGCCAGACCCAGCCGCCGCTGCGCCACGGATCGCCGCCGACGAACTTCAGGACCTCCCAGACGACGAGCAGGATCGCGATGAAGGCGACGAAGATGCCGACCCGGGCCCAGCGCCCGCGGGTCCGGATCGGGGCATCCGCGGCGGCCGCCTCAGGCGATCGCCGCATCGGTCAGCTCGAGCGCGCGATCGATGATCGCGAACCCGGAGGCCAGCTCCTCCTCGGAGATCGTGAGCGGCGGGTTCGTGAAGAAGTAGTTCCAGCGCACGAACGTGTACAGCCCTTCCTCCCGGAAGAAGCGGCCGAGCGCCGCCATCTCGTCGGAGGTGCCGTTGAACGGTGCCAGCGGCTCCATCGTGTCGCGGTTGCGGACGAGCTCCACGAGCCCGAAGAGGCCGATGTTGCGGACCGCGCCCACGCTCGGGTGCTTCGCCGCCAGCCGCTGGTGGTGCTCCGCCATCACCTTCCCGAGCTCCGTTGCCCGCTGGAGAAGGTTCTCCTCCTCGTACACCGCGATCGTCGCCAGCGCGGTCGCGCAGCCGAGCGGATGCGAGTTGTAGGTGAGCCCGCCGTAGAAGACGTTGTCGCGGAAGTGCTCCGCGATGTGGTGGCGCATCCCCACCGCGCCGAGCTGGACGTACGCGCTCGTGAGGCCCTTCGCCATCGTGATGAGGTCGGGCACGACGTCCCAGTGGTCGACCGCGAACCAGGTCCCGGTGCGACCGAAGCCGGCCATCACCTCGTCGGCGATCAGGAGGATCCCGTAGCGGTCGCAGATCTCGCGCACGCCCTCGAGGTAGCCGTCGGGTGGGATGAGGATGCCGTTCGTGCCGGTCACCGTCTCGAGGATGAAGGCGGCGATCGTCTGCGGCCCCTCGAGCTGGATCACCTCCTCGAGGTTCGCGAGCGCCTGCTCCGCCGTGTCGGTCCCACGCGCGATGCCGTGGTACGGATCGGTGACCCGGATGACGCCCGGGATGCCGGGCTCCGCGGCCCAGCGGCGCGGGTCGCCGGTGAGGCTGATCGCCCCGTACGTCCCGCCGTGATAGCTGCGGTAGCGGGCGAGGATCTTGTGCCGGCCGGTGAAGAACCGCGCGATCTTGATCGCGTTCTCGTTCGCCTCCGCCCCGCCGTTCGTGAAGAAGAACGTGTCGATGTCGCCCGGCGTGATCTCGGCCAGCTTGGCGCCGAGCCGCGCGCGGGGCTCGGTGGCCATGAACGGGTTCGCATAGGCGAGTGTCTCGGCCTGCTCCTTGATGGCGGCGATCACCTTCGGGTGGCCGTGGCCGACGTTCGTGCACATCAGCTGGCTGTTGAAGTCGAGGAAGCGCTTCCCCTCCGGTGTCCAGAAGTAGCTGCCCTTCGCCCCGGCGACAGGGATCGGGTCCACCTTCGACTGGGCGCTCCACTCGAAGAGGGTGTGCCGCTTCGTCAGGGCGACGATCTCGTCCCCGCTCATCGTGCCCCGCTGCTCGGTGTCGATCGCCATGGGAAACCTCGTGCCGGTCAGTCTCAATGCAGGAGTTTCGACAAGGACCGATTACACCACAGCCGCCTACTCGTGCTGGAGCTCCAGCGGCCGCAGGCTGCCGAGCCCCTCGGCCACGACCACCGCGTCGTCGCCGGCCTGGAGGTGGAAATCGGTGGCAGGGTTCGTCATGCTCGATCCGTCGCGCGTGACCGCGAGCAGGGTCGCGCGATGCTCGCCGCGCAGCTTCGCCGACAGCTCGTCGACCGAGAGGCCGATGTACTCCTCGGGCAGGGCGACCCGGTACAGCTCCGACCCATCGCCGCCGGAGACGATGTCGGTGACCAGGCCGGTGAGGCCGGGGTAGAGCGCCGAGCGGGCGAGGAGGCGCGAGGCGAGCTGCGAGGTGACGAGGATCTCGTCGGCGTTGGCACGCCGGAAATGGTCGACGTGCATCGGGTTGTTCGCCTCGACCACGGTCCGCACCTGCGGCGCGATCGACTCAATCGCCATCACGGCGAGGATCGAGCGCATGTCCGCCTCGTTCGACCGATCCGCCGGGAAGACGACCGCGGACTGCGCCTCGCGGATCCCGGTCCGTTCGAGGTCGTCGGTGCTGGTGATGTCGCCGCGCACGAAGTACACCCCGTCACCGGCCGGGCTGCGCTCGCTGTCGTGGAGCAGCACGACCTTGGAGGTGAACTCGTCGCCCTTGAGCTCCTCGATGAGGTCGCGGGCGGTGGCGTTCCACCCGCAGACGACGATGTGCTCGGTGAATCCCGCGGCGCCCATGCCCTGACCCTCCTTGAGCAGGATATCGATGACGAAGCCGACGACCGCTCCGGTCATCGCGGCGACGATGGCGACGCCGAAGAATGCCAGCACCCAGCCGATGATGTAGCCGCCGGGCGAGTTGACGAAGCTCGCGTCGCCCGAGCCGATGACCGTGGTGATCGCCCAGTAGAAGGCCTTGCCGAAGCCGGCGAACGAGCGCTTGTCATCCTCGAGCAGGGTGACCGCCACCGCGGCCACCACGACGAAGCCGATGACGGCGGTGAGCAGCGAGGTGAAGAAGTGGCGGTCCATGCCGCCGCCGATGCGCCGCGCGTGGTAGCCGAGTCGGCGCAGCAGGGGGACGGCGAAGATGGCCTGCAGGGGATTCCGGAACACGGGGTCCTCCGTGGCGGCGCAGGGTGCGGTGCGGGCTCGGGTGGGCCGCATTGTGCCATTCGCCGTGGTGCGGAGAGAAGGCGTCCAGTGATCTTGTCAACGGACGCCGGCGGCGGCATCATCGCGCGGCCGCAGCGACGAGCTTCGAGGACGATCCGCCGAGCACGACGCGGCGCGCGGAACTGATGGGAGTCGCGTGTGTTCGTCTCGGTGCGCCGGCTGGCGGTGGCTGCCGCCTCGCTCGGCCTGCTGCTCGCCCTTCCCGGCCTCGTGGCCGGCGACGGGCTGCCCGCCCCGCGACCCGGCGCCAGCCAGGGGCCGAGCGGCGACGCCCTGCGTGCCGTCATGGACGCCCACGGGCTGAGCTGCAACCCCGACCAGGGCGTGAACGGCGAGCCGGAGCTGTTCTGCGTGCGGCAGGCAGCCGGCACGCTGACCCTCACCGCCAACTTCACCACCGATCCCGCGCTCGTGCTCATCGCCGGTGCCACCGGCAGCCCGCCGCTCGCCCAGGAGGGCGTCGATTTCGTTGCCGAGCTCGCCGACCTCTTCTGCTCCGCCGACCGCACCGCGATGGATGCCTACGTCGGCGGGGCGGTCGGTGCCGGCGCGCGTCCGCAGGCCTACGACTTCACCGATGCCGCCTGCGAGCTCCACACCCAGGTGACGAGCTTCCCGGCTGCCAGCCCGCCGTTGGCCGGCGCGATCCTCACCGCCTTCGCCCTCGGCCCGTCCGGCAACCCCGGTACGACGCCGCCACCCAGCGGAGCGCCGTCGTCGGGCGCCGCGGGCGAGGCGCCGTTCGCCGACAGTGTCGCCACGCCGGCGCGGGTGAGCCGCGACCCGCTCGTCCTGCTCGAGAGCGCCGGCCTGGCTGCGGCGATCGTGCTCCTCATGCCAGTCCCCGGCCAGCTCTTCATCTCCTCCCGCGAGGTGGACGAGGACGTGGTGCGCCGCTGGCTGCGCCTCGATCGGGGGCGCGGCGCCGCCAGCCGCATCGGCGCGTTCTGGGCATCGTGGCCGGGGATCGCGATCTTCGCCGTCGCCGCCGCGCTGCTCTACGGCTTCCTTGATCCCACCTTCGGGCCGGACGCCCACTCGGCGGCGACGTTCGTCGGCATGCTCGCCGCGATCGCACTCGTGACGCTCGTCTTCGCGATCCCTGCCTGGCGCCTGCATCGCCGCCGCGGCGACCCAGCAAGCCTGAAGGTGGTGCCGCTGTCCCTGGCGGTCGCGGCTATCTGCGTGGTCATCTCGCGCCTCACCGGCTTCCAGCCCGGCTACCTGTACGGCCTGCTCATCGGCCTCGCCTTCGCGCACGAACTCTCCGCGGTGGAGGAGGGGCGGTCGACCGCGATCGCGGCGGCCGTCATGCTGGTGAGCGCGGCCGTCGCCTGGCTGGCGCTCGGCGCGCTCCCCGCGAGTGACGCCTCGTTCGGGACGATGGCGCTGCGCACCGCCCTCGCCGCGATCACGGTGGCCGGGCTCGAGGGCGTCGTCTTCGGCCTCCTGCCGTTCCGCTTCCTGCCCGGCGAGCCGCTGTATGGCTGGAATCGCGTGCTGTGGGCCGCGCTGCTCGGGATCGGCGCGTTCGCGTTCCTCCACATCCTCATCAACCCGGCCAGCGGCTACCTGGCCGACACGAGCCGCACGCCGCTCCTCACCGTGATCGGCCTGCTGCTGGGCTTCAGCCTCGTGTCGGTCGCGTTCTGGGCGTGGTTCCGGTTCCGCGCGCCGACGTCCGCGGGCTGAGCCCCGTTGCACCGGCAGCAATAACCCCGCAACGACGGAGTGCCGCGGCGGGCTCAGCCCGGGATGGTTGCGCCCCGTGCAACCAGTCGCCTCGGAGCGCCCGTTCAATCCCCGCGTTCCCGCCTATTTGCCTCACAGGCAAACGCGCGACCCGCGCCTATCCGATCGGGACGCGGAGCTGGCCCTCGACGAGCGGCTCGCCGACGAGCGCCGCGAGGCGCTCCGCGATCGCCCACCAGTCGAAGTCGGCGGTGACCTGGCTCGCCGGCACATCGATCAGCCGCTCGGCGGCGAGGTACTCCGGCAGGATGTGGTCGAGACGCGCCTCGATCTCGTCGCGGAACGCATCGTTCGTGCTCCGCACGTCGTCGGCGAGGAGCGCGACGTCGGGCAGCAAGCGGACGGAGAGGTCGTAGCTCGTCGCCCAGCGCCGGATGAGCGGCTCGACCGCGAACGGATCCTCGCCATCGGTCACTCGCAGGTAGTACGCGAAGTTGTCGACCACGGACCGATCGGTGACGAGCACCTCGGCGCGGTGCGCCAGCTCGAGCTCCTGCTGCACCTGGGCGAGGAGCACCCAGAGCTGCGCCTCGGCGGTCGCGCCCTCGTTCAGGCCGAGCGGGTTGAAGCGCACCACTTCCCGGCCGACCTCGACGCTGCGCCCCGCTCGCCCGATCGTCGACGCGAAGGCATGCACCGCGTTCGACTTGCGCACCGAGTGCGAGCCGATGAACGCGATCTTCGCGTGGCGGCCCCAGGGCACGCTCAGGACGCCTCTGCCCGCAGGATCGAGGCGACGCTCGCGTCCGCGTCCGCCTCGCTCGTCGACCAGTTGCTGACGCTGATCCGCATCGCCGCCTGGCCATGCCACGTCGTGCCGCCCATCCATGCCACCCCGTCGGCCTGGACGCGCTCGATGACGCGCCGCGTCAGGTCGTCGTCGTCGCCGAAGCGGACGAGCACCTGGTTGAGGACGACGTCGTTGAGGACGGTGACCCGCTTGGCCGCACGCAGCCGTTCGGCCATCCGCGTCGCGAGGTCGCAGCAGCGCTCGACCATCGCACGTATCCCGTCCCGCCCCAGCGAGCGGATGGCGGCGTAGAGCGCGAAGCCGCGTGCGCGACGCGAGCTGTCGAAGACGTACTCCCAGTTCTCGCGCAGCTCGCTGCGCATGAGGTACGCGGCGCTCGCCGCCATCGCCGCGCGGTGCGCGTCCGGATCGCGGACCGCCACGAAGCCGCAGTCGTAGCCGGCGTTCAGCCACTTGTGCGCGTCGGTCGACCACGAATCGGCGCGGTCGACGCCGGCGACGAGGTGGGCGAGGCGGGGCGAGGTGGCGGCCCACAGGCCGAAGGCGCCATCCACGTGGACCCACGCGTTGCCGTGCGCCGCAGCGGCATCGGTCACCTCGGGGGCTGGATCGAAGGCGCCGGTGTTCACGTTGCCGGCCTGGAGGATCGCGATCACCGGTCCGTCGGCATCCCGGATCGCCGAGGTGGCCGCGTCGGCGCGCATGCGGCCCTGCTCGTCGGTTGGCACGCGCACGACGCGCTCGCGGCCGAGACCCAGGTAGCCGAGGGCGGTGAAGACGGTGGCGTGCGCCTCGTCGCCGACCACGACGGTGACCGGCGGCGCGTCGAACAGGCCGCGCGCCTCGACGTCCCAGCCGGCGCGCGCCAGCACCGCGTGACGCCCGGCCGCGATGCCGACCGCGTTGCCGAGCCCCGCCCCGGTGGGCAGGCCGACGCTTGCCTCCCGCGGCAGGGCGAGCAGCTCGAGCATCCAGCCCGCGGCCACCTCCTCCGCTGCCGCGGCGGCAGGGGAGAGGGCGTGGAGGGCACCGTTCTGCTGCCACGCGCCGGTGAGCCAGTCGGCCGCGGCGGCGGCCGGCAGCGCGCCGCCGATTACGAAGCCGATGTAGCGCGGTCCGGCCGACGCGACGAGCCCGGGATCGACGGCGGCCGCGAGCTCCTCGACCACGGTCACCGGGTCCATGCCACTCGCCGGGAGCGGCTGGTCGAGGCGGGCGCGCACGCCGGAGGCGTCCATCATGGCGCCGACGTGGCGGTCTTCCAGCGAGGCCAGGAAGTCGATCCCCAGCTCGGCGGCGCGGCGGAGTGCCGCCTCTCGGTCGTCCATCGGTCCGTCCTCGTTCGTCGGTCGAGCGTCGAGCGTACCGCACGGTGACGCCGCCCCGGCGGCGTGCCGAGGCCGGTGTATCGTATCGGCCTTCGCGGGGATGCCAGCCGTCCCGACCAGCTTCGGAGGACCGATCTTCATGGCCCGAATCGTGCGCGCGGCACTGCTCCAGGCGGAGTGGACCGGCGACAAGGAATCGATGATCGCCAAGCACGAGACGTACGCGCGCGAGGCTGCGAAACAGGGCGCGAAGGTCATGTGCTTCCAGGAGCTCTTCTACGGTCCCTACTTCTGCCAGGTCCAGGACCCGCAGTATTTCAGCTACACCGAGCACATCCCGGACGGGCCGACAACGAAGCGGATGCAGGCGCTCGCGAAGGAGACCGGGATGGTCCTCATCGTGCCGATGTACGAGGAGGACGAGCAGACGACCGGCATCTACTACAACACTGCCGCCGTCATCGACGCCGACGGCTCGTACCTCGGCAAGTACCGCAAGACTCACATCCCGCACGTGAAGGGCTTCTGGGAGAAGTACTACTTCCGCCCGGGGAACATGGGATACCCGGTCTTCGACACCGCGGTCGGCAAGGTCGGCGTGTACATCTGCTACGACCGCCACTTCCCGGAGGGGGCGCGGGCGCTGGGGCTCAACGGGGCGGAGCTGGTGTTCATTCCCTCCGCCACGTCCCGTGGGTTGTCCGAGTACCTGTGGCGCGTCGAGCAGGTGTCGCACGCGCTCGCGAACGGCTACTACGTCGGGACGATCAACCGCGTCGGCATCGAGCCGCTCGGCGACGACGACTTCTACGGCCAGTCGTACTTCGTCGACCCGCGCGGCCAGTTCATCGGCGACGTCGGCGACCCGCACGACGAGGAGCTCATCGTCCGCGACCTCGACCTCGACATGATCGAGGAGGTGCGCCAGACGTGGCAGTTCTTCCGCGATCGGCGCCCGGATGCGTACGACGACCTGGTGCGCCCCTAGCGACGGCGTCGCGAATCGGTCAGATTCATGTCAGGCGCTCGGTAACGCGCCACATCGGCCGGCGAAGGGTCTTCCTGCAGGTTGAGGTGCGCGTTACGACCCTCCAGGGCCGGCACGACCCACGTATTGCGCACCTCGCATGAATCTGGCGCGTGAGGGGCAAGCGGGATCGTCGCCAGATCGCGCGGTGTACCCTCGCCCCTCCATCGGTCACCAGAGCACGGAGGCGCCGATCTCGCAGATGGAGTTCGGGTTCACGCTCAAGCCGGAGCATCGGTTCGACCGCGCGGTCGACCTGGCGCGGCGCGCGGAGGGCAACGGCTTCAAATACGGCTGGATCTTCGACTCCCACGTCCTGTGGCGCGAGCCCTACCCGCTGCTGACGCTCATGGGCGCCGCGACGGAGCGCCTGCGCCTCGGCACGTGCGTCACGAACCCCGCCACCCGCGACGTGACGGTCACCGCGTCCGCGCTCGCGACCCTCAACGAGATCACCGGCGGGCGGATGGACCTCGGCATCGGTCGCGGCGACAGCGCGCGGCGGGTGATGGGCAAGAAGCCCACGACGGTGGCCTACATGGAGGAGTGCTGCCGCGTGATCCGTGCCCTCACCGCGGGCGAGCAGGTGACCGTCGACGACACCGAGCTCCAGCTCACGTGGGCCACCCAGGGCCCGGTGCCGATCTGGGTTGCCGGCTACGGACCGATGGCGCTGGCGGCAGCCGGCCGGGTGGCGGACGGGATCATCCTCCAGCTCGCCGACCCGGACATCATCCGCTGGTGCATCGGCTTCGTCCGTGAGGCGGCGAAGGCCGCGGGTCGTGACCCGGACAGCATCCAGGTCATGGCGGCGGCAGCGGCCTACGTGTCGGATGACGTGGCCGATGCCCGCGAGCGCGTCCGCTGGTTCCCGGCGCTCGTCAGCAACCACGTCGTCGACCTCATTAACAAGTACGACAAGGCCGATCTGCCCGAGTCGCTGTGGCACTACGTCGAGAATCGCGAGGGCTACGACTACCACCACCACGCGGAGGTGGGGTCGTCGAACGCTGCCTTCGTGTCCGACGAGATCGTCGACCGCTTCGCGGTGGTCGGGCCGCCCGAGGCGCACCGTCAGCGGCTGGCGCAACTCCGCGACGCGGGCGTGACGCAGTTCAACGTCTACCTCATGAACGGCGACGAGGAGGAGCAGCTCGACCGCTACGGGGCGGAGCTGACCCGCTGAGCTCCTCTCAGTCGAGCTTCTCAGCGAGCGCGACGATGATGCCCTCCGGCCCGCGCACGTAGCAGAGCCGGTAGTAGTCTTCGTATTGCACGACTTCGCCAACGAGCTCCGCGCCCCGGGCTCGCAGGCCGGCGACAGCGGCGTCGATGTCGTCGACGTTGAACATGATGCTTCGCAGACCGAGTGTGTTCGGCGGTGCAGGTTGTGGCTGACCGCTGATCGCCGCCGGGTTGTTGAACTTCGTCAGCTCGAGCCGGCCGTGCCCGTCCGGGGTTCGCATCATGGTGATGTCGACACGCAGGCCGTCGATGCTGTTGATGCGGTCCGCCCACTCGCCCTCCACGCTCGCCTTGTCCTCCAGCTCCATGCCGAGCTCGGCGAAGAATGAAATGGCAGCCGCCAGGTCGTCGACGACGACGCTGACGTGGTCCATGCGCTGAATCGTCATCCCGCTACGGATCGCGGCGTCGCGCGCGCAATGCCGGGCCAACGGTCGCGACCAGCCAGACGACGCCCAGGAAGAGGACCATGATCCCGACTGCGTAGAGCGCCACCGTCGCGTACCCGCCGTTCCTGGGATCCAGGAACGGATAGGGATACCAGCCATCGACCGCGCCGCGGACAAGGGTGAATGCGGTCCACACCAGCGGCGGGATCAACCACGGCCAGAGCGCGCGGCGGAACCCAATCGGTCCGTGGGGCGGCTCGATGAGCCAGTCGGCCATCACCGCCACCGGCATGATCCGGTGGAGCACCGTGTCGACCCAGGCGACGTTCGTCTGGAGCTGCTCCTGGAGATCGCGCAGCAGGACCGCGAAGACGATGAAGGTCACGGTCATGAAGACGACCGCCGCACCGCGCCACAGGTCGGGGACCGGCGCCCTCCCGGTCAGCTGGCGGCGAGCGCCGTCGAGGAACACGCCGGCGGCAACCAGGTTCGACAGGACGGTGAAGAAGAGGAAGAACCGGGTCGGGTTGAATACGCCGGCGCCGAGCAGGTTCGAGATCTGGGTCGCGAGCGCGGCCAGGACGAGCACGGCGAAGCCGATGCGGACGGCGGCGAGCAGGCGGTCGCTCATGTCGTGGAATCTACCACGCGCTGCGCGCTAGGCTGGACCGATGCAGATCAGCTTCGTGGCCGGCTTCGGCCCCATCGTGCGCGACGTCCACGCGAGCCGCCGCTTCTGGGGCGAAGCGCTCGGGATCGGGCTCACCGAGGCCGCGCCCTCCTACTTCACGAACGACGACCTCGGTGGCGTGAACGCGTTCGCCCTCTGGCCCCTGAGCCAGGCCGCCGAGTCGACGTTCGGGACCGATGCCTGGCCGGACGACATCCCGCCGCCGACGACATGGATCGAGCTCGACGTCGCCTCAGCCGACGAGGTCGCGGCCGCGGTCGCCGAGCTGGAGGCGTCGGGCCATCGCGTGCTGCGCGGCGCCCACGAGGAGCCGTGGGGCCAGACGACCTCGCGCGTCCTCAGCCCGGAGGGCCTGCTCGTGGGCATCACGTTCACGCCGTGGATGCACGACCACGTGCACGAGCACGAGGAGCATGAGCACGAGCACGCCGAGCACGACCACGAGCACGAGGCGTAGCGCTCCGATCGGTCAGCGGTAGTCGCTGTTCCGGTCCGCCCAGGGCGCGAAGGTTCCGCCCTCGTCCCGCAGCTTCGCCTTGTAGGCGCGCTTCTTTGCCTGGTAGTCGGCGAGGGCCGCCGGCGAGTCGACGTCGCCTAGGGTCGGGTAGTTGGGGAGCCGCTCGTCGGTTCCCGGCGGCCGGATGCCGAGCCGGAGGGCGAGGACGGCGAACAGGGAGCGCACCTTCATGTCACCGAAGCCGGGCAGCGCAGCGATCCGGCGCTCGAGGTCGCGGGCGTCGGTCGCATCGGTCCACAGCCGAGCAGCGTCGCCGTCGTACGTGTCGGCGATGTACCGGGCGAGCTCGCGAATTCGCTTCGCCATCGCGCCGGGGAAGCGGTGGATGGCCGGCGGTCCCTTGGCGGCAGCCTGGAGCGTCGCCTCGTCGACGACCGCCAGCTTCCCCGCGTCGAGCGTCCCGAGGCGCGCGAGCAGCACCTTCGGTCCGGAGAACGCCTTCTGGACGGGCACCTGCTGGTCGAGTGCAAACCCGATGAGAAGCGCCATGGGCTCGCTGACGAGGAGCCGGTCGGCTTCCTCGTCTCCGGTGTAGTGCAGCCGATCGGCTGTCGTGCTGGCTGTCATCCAACGATCCTACGGCGGACGGCAAGCGGCCGCCGCGGAGTCACCCTCAGGGCGTCGCCAGCGAGAGGCTGTCGACGATGGGGAGCGCCGCCCCCAGGACGGCCTCGCGATCACCCGCATCCCAGCTCGTGACGACGACGAGGAAGCGCGCCGCGCCATCGCCCACGACGTAGACGCGATATGCGGCGCCACGCCACGCCCGAAGGTCCCAGCTCCAGGTCGGTCGGGGCCGCGGATCCAGCCCGAGCGCGAGTGCCACGCATGGGTCCCCCGGACAACCGGTCATCGCCCGCGGCGCGTCGGACGCCACGGTGAGATCGAGGTAGGGGACAACCTTGCCGGCGAGGGTGGCGTGGCGCACGCCATCGGTCGCCAGGTCGGGCCGGGCGGCGAGCCACGCGGCAAGCCCTTCGGCGGTCGCCGGCACATCGGTCAGCACCCGGCCGTCGGCCGCACGTGGCTGCGGGAGCCCCAGGATCTCGATCGCGTCGCCCGGGCGATCGACGGGCCGTAGGTCGATGAGGCCGACGCTCTGCTCAAGGTTCTCCCAGCCCTCGGGAACGGTGAACGCGAGCGACGGCGAGAAGACCGTCGTGCGGTGCGCACCCGGTCGGAGGAGGCCGAAGCATTCGTGTTGGGGGGCGCAGGCCCCATCGCGGGGAATGCCCGTCGGGCGCGGGACCGCCGGCGCGGGTGAGGCGCCAGGCGTCGGTCCGAGC
>JBBQMC010000043.1:0-14780 GCA_038328565.1 Candidatus Limnocylindria bacterium | reverse complement strand
GGCCTGGCGCTCCTGGAGCGCTACTTCCCGTCGCCGGCCGACAACTTGCTCGATGCCGAGCTGGCCGCCTTCGCGTCCGCCGGCGACACCGTCCTCGACCCGTGGGCGGGCAGCGGCTGGACCGCGCGCAGGGCGCTCGCGCACGGCATGCGGGCCATCGCCGCCGATCCGAGCCCGTTTGCTCAGCTCGCGGGCCGCGCCTTCCTCCAGGCACCGGACCCGTCGGCGATCGACGCCGCCCTCGGCCAGCTCGCCGCCGCGCGCCGCGTCGACGTGCCGCTCGCCCAGCACCTCGACGAGCTCTACGCGAGCCACTGCGCCGCCTGCCGGCGGCCGGTCGTCGCCGAGCAGTTCGTCTGGCCGCGTGGCAGCGACGCGCCGGCGCGCAAGGTGTACCGCTGCGGGACGTGCGACGTCGCGGTCGGCGGCCCGGTCGAGCGTTCGGCTCCCGTCGACGAGCTCGACCTCGCGAAGCTCGGCATCGACCATGAGCCGCCGGAGCCGGCCGTCGATGAGGAGTCGGCCGACGAGCTCGACGAGCTGCCGCCAGCGCCGGTGGGGCTGACCGGGGAGGATGCGCCGCTCGGCGAGGCGGGGGGGCCTCCACCGCCACCGCCACGCCCCACCGACCCGCCGCTGCGGGCACCGGCCAACGACCCGCGATGGGCCTCGACGGTCCATCCCGCCACGCCCGTGCCGATCGCGTCGGGCGACGCCCGCGAGGCACAGCACGTCCAGCAGCTGCGCGAGCGGTTCCCGATCCTCGACGGCCGCGAGGAGCTCGTTGACGAGCTGCTCGACCTCTACACGCCGCGCAATCTCTACGCGCTGCAGACGATCGCCAACAAGATCGACGCCGAGCTCCGCACGGAGCCGATCGCGGCGCTCTTCCGGATCGCGCTTGCCGCCTGCCTCCTCCCGGCATCGCGGCTCAACGGCTATCCCGGGCGGGTGGCCTCGCTCCGCATCACTGGCGGGCACGTCCGACAGCCCGCGTCGCGCCATCACCGCGAGGTCAACGTCTGGCGCCTCTTCGAGCGTGCCGTGCAGGACGTCCGGGTCGCGGTCGCCGCGATCGGCATCCCGCGCCAGCAGGTGCGCTTCGCGACCGACCTCGAGGACCTCGGCGGCATCAGTCCCGCGAACGTCCTGTGGATCCGGTGCCGGCCGGCGGTGGTGGGGCAGTACGTGCCAGCAGAGTCGGTCGACCTCGTCCTCGGCTCGGCCGGTGCCCCCGCCAACGTCGACGAGCTGAGCTTCGAATACCTCGCCACCGCTTGGCTGCTCGGTCGCGAGGCCGCCGGCACCCTGCGCCTCGAGCCGCTGTTCGGCGCGCCGGAGACCGCCGACGGAGCGGAGGCGACCGCCCTCCGCCACGGGCTGGCGGCCGCGGCCGGCACGCTCAGACCGGACGGCTGGTGCGCCATCCTGCTCGATGGAGACGATCCGGAGCGCCTGCTGGCGGTGGTCCTCGCGGGCGCGGCCGCCCGTCTTGAGCTGGTGGATGTCGTGCCGCGCGAGTCCCGCCACAGTGGTGACGGCTTCATGGTCCACTTCCGCAAGCCGTCCGCGGAGGACCGGCTCCGGTCGGCAGTCACGCCACGCCCGCTGCGGCTCGGGGTCGAGCGCGACACCCTCACCTACCCCGAGCTGTCGGAGGCGATGGAGCGCGCGGCGGTCGGCCTGCTGCGCGATCGCGGCGAGCCGGCCGGCATCGGCCGCATCACCGCCGCGGTCCTGCTGGAGCTGCAGCATGCCGGCCTGCTGGCGAGGATCGTGGCCGCGCGCGGCCACGACGGCGACGCGGAGCCGGTCGAGCAGCTCGACGGGAGCGGACCGGCAATCGTGGCCCAGCTCCTGCGCGAGGAGCTGTGGCGGGACGACCATCCGACGCTCGTTCGGCTCGGCGACGCGGCCGGCCCGACCTGGTGGCTTCGTGACCCGTCGCTGGCGGAGTCACCGCTCGCCGACCGGGTCGAGTGGGCGACGTTCAACCTGCTCACGACCGCCGGCAGCCTCGACGAGTCGACGCTGCTCGAGCGGATCTACACCCTCTTCCCGGGCGTGGGCGCGCCGGACGAGGAGCTCGTGCGCGCATGCGTGGGCGCGTACGCGCGCATCGGTGAGCGGGGCGCGGTGCGGAGCGAGGAGGACCTCGCGACACGCATCGACGACCATGCCCGCGTCCTCGCCAGCGTGGCCGAGCTCGGCCATCGGCTCGGCTTGCGCTCGTGGCTGAGCAAGCGGGAGCAGGCGCGCCCGTGGCACGGCGGCACGCTCGGCGACCGGCTGCGCGACGACGAGCGCCGCGCCTACCTGCCGTTGATCGTGCGCGCCCCCGCCGACGCGCTCGGGGACGTCGACGCCATCTGGTACGTACGCGGGCGGTTCACGTTCCTCATCGACGTGGAGTGGTCCGCGATGCTCGGCGAGCCGATCCTGCGCCGCGGGCGCCGCATCCCACCCGGCGACGACCAGGTGCGGCTGCTCCTGATCCCGGCCGAGCGGAGCGAGCTGGTGCGTCTCAAATTGGAGCGCTCACCCTGGCTGCGCGAGGAGATGGAGCGCCAGAACTGGCGGATCCTGAAGTGGCAGCACCTCGAAACCCTCGTCGCCCGCGGAACCGTCAAGCTCGAGTGGCTCGAGCCGGTGCTCGGCCTCGACCCGCTCATCGAGCGCGGCGGCGAGCAGCTCACCATGTTCGGCGAGTAGTGACGTCAGAGGGCGGTTGGTCGGTCGCCGAGCATTCCCTTGACCAGCGGTGTACGCTCCCGCTGGGAGTGCCGTGGTTCCCCCCTGCGGCACTCCCGTACCGTGCCCGGACAGCTCAGCGCCGGCTCTTGCGGCCCAGCGTGCGACGCACGACGGTCATCACCTCGTTCACGTACGGCGCCCCCTGCCCAGTCTCGATGGCGTGCGTCAGGCAGCCCTTGATGTGGTCCTCGACGAGCAGCAGCGCAACCTGGTCCGAGGCAGCGGTCATGGCGTCGACCTGCTGGAGCACGTCGAGGCAATAGGCTTCCTCTTCGACCAGGCGCCGGATGCCGCGCACCTGCCCCTCGATCCGCGACAGGCGGGTGAGGAGCTCGCCACGATCCTTCGTGTAGGCGTGCCGAAAATGCTCGGGGGCGGTATCGGTCGTCATACTGGCGGGCAGTATGCTGCGGGCGTGGCCGCGCGGTCAATTCCGCGCCGTCGGAATCGTCGTACGATGATGTGGTGACCCCCCTCGAGCCGCATCGCCTCATCGCGCCCATCGAGCGGGCGCTCGTGGTGATCAGCCATCCGGATGACGCTGAGTTCGGCGCCGCCGCAACGATCGCCCAGCTCGCGCGGGACGGTGTCCGCGTCGACTACGTGGTGACGACCGACGGCGGGAAGGGGACCGAGGACCCGGCGGTGACTCCCGACCAGCTCAGCGCGACGCGGGTCGCGGAGCAGCGCGCCGCCGCCGACGTGCTCGGCGTGCGCGAGATCGTGCATCTCGGCTACCCCGACGGATACCTGACGCCGAGCATCGATCTGCGTCGCGACATCACCCGCCAGATTCGTCGCTTCCGGCCGGACCTCCTCATCACGCAGAACCCGCAGCGGCGGCTCGACTTCAACCCGTTCATCGGCCATCCCGACCACCTCGCGACCGGGGAGGCGACGCTCGCCGGCGTCTATCCCGCGGCGCGCGATCGCCTCAACTTCCCGGAGCTCGCCGCCGAGGAGGGCCTCGAGCCGTGGAAGGTGCGGCAGGTCCTGCTGATGGGGGTCGATGAGCCGAACCTGTTCGTCGACGTGGGCGACACGATCGAGACCGGGCTGCGCGCGATCGCCTGCCACGTCAGCCAGGTGGCGGATCGCGAGGACCTGGAGGAGACGGTGCGCGAGCGGGCGCGGATCGCGGGCGAGCCGCATGGGATCGGCCTGGCACAGGCATTCCTGTCGATCCTGCTCACATGAGGCGCGGCGGCGGCGGCGGCGGCGGCTGGGGGCGCCTGGGCGGTGTGGAGCCGGACCTGACGCGGCGGCCCGGAAGCGAGCGGCGGACGCTGCGCCGGATCGCGGGCTTCTTCCAGCCCTACCGGGCGCGGCTCACGCTCATCGCGGGCCTGATCCTCGTCACGGTCACCGTGGGGGTCGTCAACCCGATCCTCCTGAAGCTCGTCATCGACAACCTCACCGGGCCGCGGGACCTCGGCCTGCTCTACCTGCAGTGCGGGCTGATGATCGCGCTGCCGATCGTGACGAGCGCCATCGGCGTCTGGCAGAGCTTCCTCTCCAATGTCGTCGGCCAGCGGGTCATGAACGACCTGCGGCTGGCCCTGTACCGGCACCTGCAATGGATGCCGCTGCGCTTCTTCACGGAGACGCGGACCGGGGAGATCCAGAGCCGGATCGCGAATGACGTCGGCGGAGTGCAGTCGGTCGTCACCGACACCGCCGCATCGCTGCTCAGCAACTTCGCCACCGTCGCCACCACGATCGTGGCGATGCTGATCCTGGACTGGCGGCTCACCGCCCTCAGCCTGGGCCTGCTCCCGGTCTTCGCCTACATCACGTTCCGGGTCGGCAAGGTGCGCCGCGAGGTGAGCACGCTCACCCAGCGCTCGATGGCCGAGATGAGCGCGATCACCGAGGAGTCGCTCAGCGTCTCCGGCATCCTGCTGTCCAAGACGTTCGGCCAGCAGGAGGCGAGCATCGCGCGCTTCGGGCGCGAGTCGGAGCGGCTGGGCGAGCTCCAGGTCCGCGGCCAGATGATCGGCCGCTGGTTCTTCGCCCTGATCGGCACCTTCTTCTCGATCATGCCGGCCTTCGTGTACCTGCTGGCGGGCTCGCTGATCATCGGCGGCGACACCCACGTCAGCATCGGCACCATCGTCGCCTTCACCACGCTCCAGAGCCGGCTCTTCTTCCCGCTCGGGCAGCTCCTCAACGTGCAGGTCGAGATCCAGGGTGCGCTCGCCCTGTTCGATCGCATCTTCGAGTACCTCGAGATGGAGCACGAGATCACCGATGCGCCCGATGCCACGACCCTCGACCCGGCCACGATGCGCGGCGACGTCGGGTTCGACCACGTCAGCTTCCGCTACCCGGTCGCTCCCGCCCAGGTCGCCGTCGCACCGGATGCGGCCGAGGCGGAGGCGGCAGGCCTGGCGGTCCCGACCGCGATCCGTCCGTTCGGGCTCGAGGAGATCGACTTCACGGCCGCGCCGGGCCAGCTCGTGGCACTGGTCGGGCCGTCGGGGAGCGGCAAGACGACGACGACGTACCTCATCCCGCGGCTCTACGACGTCGACGCCGGCGCCGTGCGCATCGACGGGGTCGACGTGCGGAAGATCGCGCTCGCGTCGCTCGGTCGGGAGATCGGCGTCGTCACCCAGGAGACCTACCTCTTCCACGACACCGTGCTCGCGAACCTGCGCTACGCGCGCCCCGATGCGACGCAGGACGAGATCGAGGCAGCCTCCCGGGCGGCCGCGATCCACCAGCGGATCAACGAGCTGCCCGAGGGCTACGACACGATCGTCGGGGAGCGCGGCTACAAGCTGTCCGGTGGCGAGAAGCAGCGCGTCGCGATCGCCCGCGTCCTCCTCAAGGACCCGCGGATCCTCATCCTCGACGAGGCGACGTCCGCGCTCGACACGGTGAGCGAGCGGCTCATCCAGGGCGCGCTCGCCGGGCTCATGGAGGGCCGCACCACGATCGCCATCGCGCACCGCCTCTCGACGATCCTGCGCGCGGACATCATCCTTGTGATGGAGCGCGGCCGGATCGTGGAGCGCGGGACCCACGACGAGCTCGTCCGCCACGAGGGCCTCTACGCCCGGCTCTACGCGGAGCAGTTCGCGAGCGAGCGGCCCGTCTGACGTCGCGCGGCGGCTCAACGTTTCGCCGTCGCACCGCGTCGAATGGGCATGATCACCACCACGATCGATCCGGCCATGGGGGTCCACGATCCAGCGTCAGCCCAGGCCGATGCGCTGCGCGCGAGCGTCATCGGTCTCCAGGCGGAGCGGGGGCGTGAGCTCTGGGGCCTGGCGCGTCATCTGGGGCTGGCGCCCGAGGAGGCGGACGATGCCGTGCAGGAGAGCCTGCTCCGGCTGTGGGCCGCGCTCCGCGGGGGAGCGGTCATCGACCGACCCGACGCGTGGGCCTTCCGCGCCCTGTACCGCCTTGCCATGGATCGCCACCGCCTCAGGCGCCGCGTGCGGCTCCTGACGGAGCGGCTCGGCGGTGCTTCCGGACGGGGGCACGAGGCTCTGGACGCAGCCGATCGGATGGGCATCTGGCAGGCCGTCGAACGCCTGCCGGAACGCCAGCGCTGGTGCGTCTACCTGCGATATCGAGCCGACCTGCCGTACGAGGAGATCGGGGCGATCCTGGGGATCGCCGCGCCGTCGGCGCGCAGCCACGTCAGCCGAGCACTCGACGCCCTGCGCGTGTCGCTCGGCCAGGAGGAGTAGAAGGAATGGGTCACGACGACCTGGAGCGGCGGCTGCGCACGGAGCGCGGGCCGCGTGAGGCGGGATACGCGCCGGCCGACCTGCCGGGAACCATCGAGGAGCGGGCACGCCCACGGAGCGCGGCAACCGTGATGCGGGTGGGGCTGCTCGCGGGAGCCGCCGTCGCGGCGCTGCTCGCGGTCGCGATCGTCAGCGGTCTCGGCGGCGGCGGGACCGGCGGCGTCGGGACCGGGGGATCGCCATCGGCGACGCCATCGACGGCGGCGGCCACGCCGACGCCGGTCGCGAGCACCGGCGGTGCCTGCGCGGCGAGCGACATCGTCCTCACGGCGGAGCCGTGGGGCGGCGCGGCCGGGTCGCGTGGCACGGTCGTGACCGTGACCCTCGCAGACGGCGCGACGGCCTGCGACGTGGCTACGGGCCCACGCGGCCGGATGGTCGATGCCCCGGGGACACAGCTCGTCGCATCCGACGCCGCCGCGGCCGGCACGACGCGCCTCGAGGCGGGTGCGAGCTACACCGTCGGCGTCCAATGGAGTAACTGGTGCGCTCCGGCGCCAATGGGCCCGGTCGGCCTCGAGCTACAGCTCGACGGGTCGAGCTGGATCGCGGTGCGCGCATCTGGCGGCGCCGACCCGGTGCCACCATGCAGTGGCACGGACCCCACCAGCCTGAGCGTGACGGAGCTCCAGCCGGCGTCGTAGCCGGGCGGAAGGCCACGAACCGATGAGGGCGGCGAGCGATCGCCGCCCTCATCGTGCGCCCGGGAGGAGCAGATCCGGGGATCGGTGCGACACTGGCGGCCACATGGCGAACCGACTTGCGGCCGAGACGAGCCCGTACCTGCTCCAGCACGCCAACAATCCGGTCGACTGGTTCCCGTGGGGGAGCGAGGCGCTCGACCGCGCGCGCGAGCTGGATCGGCCGATCTTCCTGTCGATCGGCTACTCCGCCTGCCACTGGTGCCACGTCATGGAGCGCGAGTCGTTCGAGGATCCGGCCATCGCCGAGCTCCTCAACGCGCAGTTCGTGCCGATCAAGGTCGACCGCGAGGAGCGGCCGGACATCGACGAGCTGTACATGGGCGCCGTGCAGGCGATGACCGGCAGTGGCGGCTGGCCGCTCAACCTCTTCCTCACCCCCGATCTCGAGCCATTCTTCGGCGGCACCTACTTCCCGCCGGACGATCGCCACGGCCTGCCGCGCTTCTCCCACGTCCTCACCTCGATCGCGGACGCGTATGCGACGCGGCGCGGGGAGGTGGCGTCCTCCGCGGCGGCGATCACGGCCCACCTGCGCACGCAGCTCGACGTGGCGCCGGGCTCCTTGGACCCGCAGCTCGCGCAGCTCGACCGGGCGGTGGCGCGCCTGGCGTCGACGTTCGACGGGGTCGAGGGCGGGTTCGGCGGCGCGCCGAAGTTCCCGCCCGCCATGACGCTCGAGTTCCTGCTCCGCGCCTGGCTGCGGACGGGCGACCCCGCCACGCTTGGCATGGTGACAGGCACGCTCGACGCGATGGCCGATGGCGGGATCAACGACCAGCTGGGCGGTGGCTTCGCCCGCTACGCGACCGACGCGCGCTGGCTCGTCCCGCACTTCGAGAAGATGCTCTACGACAACGCGCTGCTGGCACATGCATACCTCGAGGCGTTCCGCGCCACGCGGCACGATCGCTACGCCCGCGTCGCGCGCGCCACCCTCGACTTCCTGCTGGCCGAGCTGCGGACCGATGACGGTGGCTTCGCGTCGGCGCTCGATGCCGACAGCGAGGGCGAGGAGGGTCGGTTCTACGCCTGGACCGATGCGGAGCTGCGCTCCGTCCTGACGGCGGCCGCCTTCGACGCCGCCGAGATCGACGCGGTGGCGCGCGCATGGGACGTCACCGCGACCGGGAACTGGGAAGGCGGCCGCTCGATCCTGCATCGCCAGCGCGGCGTCGCGGCCGACGAGGCGCTGCTCGAGCGTGCGCGCGTGGCACTGCTGGCGGCGCGCGCGGGTCGCGTGCGGCCGGGACGCGACGACAAGCAGCTCGCGTCGTGGAACGGGCACGCGCTGCGCGCGTTCGCGCACGCCGCGCTCGTGCTCGACGAGCCGCGCTACCGCCTTGCCACCGCCGAGCTGATCGCCTTCGTCGAGCGGCGGCTCGTCCGCGACGAGGACCGGCTGTGGCGCACCGCCCGTGGGGCGCGGGCACACACCCCGGCGTTCGCGGAGGACTACCTGCTCCTGGCGGACGGGCTTCTCGGCGCCCACGCTGCGCTCGGTACGAGCGCGCCGCTCATCCTCGCGCGCCGCCTCGTGGATCGGGCGATTGCCGATTTCTGGGATCCGGCCGCAGAGGTCTTCGCCGAGACGGGGCCGGAGCATGAGCGCGCCATCGCGCGCGTCCGCAGCCTCGTCGACGGCGCGATGCCCTCCACGAACAGCGTGGCCGCCGACCTGCTGCCACGCCTCGCGCTGCTGACCGGCGACGCGGACCTCGACCGCCGCGCGCGCGCGATCCTGCGCAGCGTGGCAACGGCCCTCGATCGCCAGCCGTCCGGCTTCGGGCGGATGCTCGCCGCGGCGGACCGCGGGCTCCGACCGCCGGTGGACGCGGTTGTTGCCGGCCCCGACCCCTCCGCAGCGGGCGCGGTGAGGCTGCGGGGTGCCGCCGCCACGCCGTACGTTCCCGACCTCATCGTGGCCGCGACCACGCCCGGCGATCCGACCGCAGGGTGGCCGATCTTCGAGGGCAAGGTCCCGCGAGGCGCCGCGACCGCATATGTGTGCCGTGGCTACGCGTGCCGGGCGCCGACCGATGATCCCGCCCTCGTCATCGAGCAGGTGGCCGGACTCAGCCGGGAAGGAAGCTGAGCCGCACCCGCCGCATCGGGTTGTCGCCGTTCGTGTCGAGCAGGGCGACGGACTGCCACGTGCCGAGCGCCATGCTGCCCTTGACCACGGGGATCGTCACCGACGGGGCGGCGAGGAGCGGCGTCACGTGATCGGCGCCGTGGCCCGTCGCACCGTGACGATGCCGCCAGCGGTCGTCGCGGGGCAGGAGCCGTCGGATGGTCGCCAGCAGGTCGTCGTCCGAGCCCGCGCCGAGCTCCATCACGACGACCCCGGCCGTCGCGTGCGGCACGAAGACGCTCAGGAGGCCATCGGCCCCGGGGGCCTCATCCGCGAGGAATGCCGCGCACGCGCGGGTCAGGTCGACGAGCGCGGGAGCCGTGCCGGTCCGGACGTCCACTTCGCGGCTGATCATCGGGCGAGTATGCGACACGCTTCGACGGCGGGGTATCATCCGCCTCGCATGCGCCCATCCCCGCGTCCCCGCGTCCTCTCCGTCCTCCTCGTACTGCTCCTGGGCACCCTGCTGGCGGCCTGCGCGAGCGCCCCGGCGGTTGCCACCCCCACGCCCTCGCCGACGCCGAGCCCAACCCCGACGCCGAGCCCCACAGCCACCCCGAGCCCGACTCCGACCCCGACGCCCGTCCCGACGCCGACGCCGATCCCCCTCGACCAGTCGCTCCTCACCAGTCGGGTCACCGTGCTCGTGGTCGGGACCGATTCGAACGACGATCGCGCCTCGCGTGGCCTGGCGATCAACACCGACGCAATGCTGGTCGCGAGCATCGACGCTGAGCAGAAGCAGATCAGCATCGTCGCCCTGCCGCGCGACACGGTGGACCTGCCGCTTGGGAACGGCACCATCTACCGCGGCAAGGCGAACTCGATCTACCGCGCCTACGGCATCGCGACCCTCCGGCGGGCGCTCTCCACGACTTACGGCATCCCGATCGACTACCAGATCGAGATCAACATGGGCGACTTCGGCCACCTTGTCACCGCCGTCGGCGGCGTGAGGATCACGGCCACCGAGACGATCGCCGACAGCCATCTCGGCTTCTACATGCGTCCCGGGACGCACACCCTCAACGGGAACAGTGCGAACCTCTACGTCCGCAGCCGCCATGCGGCGGGTGGCGACTATGGCCGCGGCCGGCGCCAGATGCAGGTCCTCGTGGCACTCGTCAGACGGGCGACGGTCCGCGGCCTGGGGGTCGACCTCGCGAAGCTCGCCCGCGGCCTCGGGTCCATGCACACCGACATCCCGATCTCGAAGCTCCGCACGTTCATCGAGCTCGCCCGCCGCTCCGCGACGGCACGGGTCGTGGCCCAGGTCCTCCAGCCGCCGCGCTTCGCCACCTTCGAGGGCCTGGACGGCGCGCGCGGCTGGGTGATGATCCCGAACGTGCCGGCCATGCGCGCCTACGTCCGCGCGCTCATGCCGGGCTGAGCTCGCCTACACCCCGGCGTAGCTGTGCTGGCCGGGAAAGAGAAGGCTGGCGCCGAGATACGTGAAGAGGACGCCGACGAAGCCGAGCACGAGCAGCCACGCGGCGAGCCGTCCTGCCCGGTCACGGCGCCCCGCGACGTGGAGATACGCCGCGTAGACGAGCCACGTGCTGGCCGCGGCGAGCTCCTTGGGGTCGTTGTTCCAATATGAGCGCCAGGCGAGGTTCGCCCACACCGATCCGAGCACGATCGCGGCGGTGAGGATCGGGAAGGCGACAAGCACCGAGCGGTGCGCGAGCGTGCGGGCCGTCGCCGCGGCCGGCAGGAACGCGATCCGATCGCCCGCGCCGCGCTGGAGCAGCTCGCCGGCGGCCGCGAGGAAGGCGAGGCCGGCGACTGCGTAGGCGGCGATGGCCGCGCCGACGTGGATCGTGAGCAGGAGCGGCGCCTGGAGCGCCGGTGCCAACGGGATGATCTCGTCGGGCAGGACGAGCGCAATGACCACGAGGCATGCGGCCAGCCCAGCAACGAGGAGGCCGAGGCCGGCGATGGGCTGGCGGCGGGCGGCGACGAGATAGCTCGCAAGGAGGATCGCGGCCATCGCCTGCGAGACCTCGGACAGGTTTGCCCACGGCGCCCGCCCCGCGAGGACCGCGCGAAGCGTGATCGCGGCAACGAGCAGCCCGAGCCCACCGAGGAGGCCGGCGCCGCTCAGTCGTCTGGTGGCGTCGCCCCCGAGCGGGGTCGCTGTGGCGGCCGGTCGTGATGCGGCGAGCATGGGAGCGAGAAGCACTGCGCGGCCCATCCCGGCAACGACCACCACGGCGAGGCAGGCCAGCGCGCCGAGGAGGAGGCCGGTGGACAGGGTCATGGGGCGATCACGCGCGAGAGCGCGGGTCCCGGGCCGTCAGGCGACGACCACGCCCCGCGTCAGTGCTCCGAGACGCTCGCGAGCGTCTCGTGAGTTCCGCAGCGGTAACACGTCTCGTCGGCGGCGCGGATGGTGGCGCCGCAGTTCGCGCACGCCACGAGGAGCTCCGACTCGTCCTGCACGCAGTAGCGCGCGCCGACCGGGTACTGGAGCCCGTCGACCGGGCAGTACGGCATGCCGCGCGGGGCCGAGGCAGCAGGCCCGTCGGCCGCCCCGGGGAGGAGCGCCACGGCCTGGGTCCCCGGCCCGTCATGCTCGATCGCGACCTGCGAGACCCGGAGGTAGCCGACCACCAGCCAGAGGACGTAGAGGGCGGCGAGGCCGAGCAGCATGTACGGGAAGAGGGTCGCGAGCGCGGTCCCCGAGTCGTTGGCGACCCACTCGATGAGGTTCGTGATGAGGTCCATGGCGCGGCGATTCTAGCATCCGGATCTCGACGCTCCGACGCTCGGCGCGCTGGGGTACACTCCGCGAAATCCGCAACGCGACGGCGCATGCCAGACCCCCGAATCACGCGCCGGACACCGCTCACCGAGCTCCACGTGCACCTTGGTGCGGCCGTCACGCCGGCCATCATGTGGGGCATCGCGCATGCCCAGGGAATCCGCCTGCCGACGAAGGACTACTGGGCCTTCCGCGACCTCATCACGGTCGGTCGCCGGAAGCGCGGCTTCGATGCCTACCTCGAGCTGTTCCACTGGACAGAGCTGATCCAGTCCAGCCCGATCGCCGTCGAGCGCAGCGTGTACGAGGTGATCGGCGGCGCCTACCGACGCAACAACATCACGAAGCTCGAGCTGCGCTTCAACCCCATGAAGCGGAACCGGGGCGGCGAGCAGGATCTCGACCACATCATCGCGGCGGCCGTGCGCGGCATGGACCGCGCGATGCTCGAGTATCCGCAGGTGCGCGCCGGCCTGATCTTCTGCCTCGACCGCGGCTTCAGCTACGAGCTCAACGAGATCATCGCGGCCAAGGCGATCAGCTGGAAGACGCGTGGGGTGGTCGCGGTCGACATCGCCGGCCCGGTGGTCGCGTCGTTCCGCTTCGCGGACTACGCGGAGCTGTTCGCCGGGCTGCGGCGCGCCGGCCTGGGGGTGACCGTCCATGCCGGTGAGACCGGGGGGCCGGAGGAAGTGCGCGAGGCCGTCGAGGCGCTCGAGCCGACCCGCATCGGTCACGGCATCAAGAGCGCGCTCGATCCGGTAGTGATGGACATGCTGCGCGAGCGGGACGTCGTGCTCGAGATCTGCCCATCGTCGAACCTCAACACCCGGGTCGTCCGTGACCTGGACGAGGTCCGGCTGCTGCTGAGACGGCTCGTCGACCACGGCGTTCGCTTCGCGATCAGCACCGATGGACCGGAGATGCTGCGCACCTACCTCCGGGAGGAGCTGAACATGCTGCTCCGCACCGGGATCCTGAGCTTCGAGGAGGTGGAGGCGGCGATCGCGGCCGGGCACGCGGCCTCGTTCGTCGACCGCACGCCGGCCATCGAGCGTGTCGTGCTGCCGGTCGAACCGGCCGCACGCATCGGCGTCGGAGCGTCCAGCTAGCCCGATATACTGCCGGCCGTGTCCTCGATCTGGCGACCGGTTCGTGAGCGGACTCCCACCCGCAGCCTGATGGCCATCGTCGCCCACCCCGGTGACGAGGCATTCGGCTTCGGTGGTGCCATCGCCAGCGCGGCCGCAAGCGGGGCGTACGTCGTCGTCGTGTGCGCGACTCGTGGCGTGTTCGACGCCCGGCTGCTGGACAAGGCCCCGGCCCCGGGTGGCCGCAACCGCGCCGTCACGAAGCCGATGGTCTGGCGCAACCTCGACACCGTCCGCGAGGACGAGATCCGGCGCAGCGTTGCGATGCTCGGCGTCCGGGTCCTGCGCATGCTCGACTACTCGGAGACGACGCTCGGCGCCGCCGACTTCGAGGAGCTCGTCGGGCGGATCGTGGAGCCGATCCGCATGCATCGGCCCGAGGTCATCCTTTCCTTCGGCCCCGAGGGCGCCACCGGCGACGCGGATCACGTCGTGCTTCATCGCGCGGTGCGCGAGGCGTTCGAGCGCGCGGGCGAGCCGCTGGCCTACGAGGACGACCTCGAGGAGGACCAGGTGGCCTGGCGCGCCGCGAAGCTCTACGAGCTCGCCGCGCCGGGGGGTCCCGCCAGCGCGGCCGGTATGCCGGAACCGCCGTCCCGGGAGGCGCTCACGATCGAGCTCGGCGAGCTGGCGCCGCTCAAGCTCGCTGCGATCAACCGCCACGTGACGCAGACCGGCTCCGACGGCGCCTTCAGCGACTGGACCGATGCGGACCGCGACGCGTACCTCGGCAGCGAGTCGTACGTCCTCGTGCGGTCGAACCTGCCGGTGGCGGCCGGCTCGGGCGACGCAAGCGGCGAGACGTCGCTCTTCGACGGGCTTTCCTGACCGTCGGCTCCGACACGGCCTGCCTGACGGTCCTCGGGACGGCCGAGGGCGCCTCTGCTACGCTCGTGGCCCATCATCGGTGCCAACGGAAAGGACGCCCTGACGCACGCATGCCCGAGTTGCTGACGAACGACAACATCATGACCGCGCTCTCGCGGGTCAAGGATCCCGAGATCGGCCGCGACCTGGTCTCGCTGGGGATGGTGAAGCAGATCACGATCGAGGGGACGGTCGTCGACCTCACCGTCGAGCTCACGACCCCGGCGTGCCCGCTCAAAGCGACGATCGAGAACGACATCACCCGTGAGCTGGCAGCGCTGGGTGCGGACGTCGTCCGCGTCGACTGGGCGAGCAACGTGAAGCGCAGCTTCGGCGGGCCGGCGGCGGACCTCATCCCCGGGGTGAAGAACACGATCGCGGTCGCCTCCGGCAAGGGCGGCGTCGGGAAGACGACCGTCGCGGTGAACCTTGCCGTCAGCCTCGCGCGCGACGGCGCCCGGGTGGGCCTGCTCGACGCGGACATCACCGGTCCGAACGTGCCGCTCATGATGGGGACCACCGGCGCGCACGTGACCGGCAACGGCGGTCGGGTCAACCCCGTCACGAGCCATGGCGTGAAGATGATGAGCATCCAATACTTCCTCACCGGCGACGCGCCGGTCATCTGGCGCGGCCCGCTCATCCACT
>JBBQMC010000042.1:0-14791 GCA_038328565.1 Candidatus Limnocylindria bacterium | reverse complement strand
CCTCGCACGGTGCGTAGTATACGGACCGATGGCTCCCCTTCCCCTCACCGGCCGAGACCTCACCATCGACAACGTCATCGAGGTCGCGCGCGGCCGTCGAGCCGTCTCGCTCGGCCCCGACGCCGCGGATCGGATGCGGGCGTCGCGTGCCGTGATCGAGCGCCTCGTCACCGACGGCGCGACGGTCTACGGGGTGACGACCGGCTTCGGCGACCTCGCGGACGTGCGGATCGAGCCGCAGCGCACCGCCGAGCTGCAACGGAACCTCGTCCGCTCGCACGCCGCCGGCACCGGGGCGCCGCTGCCCGACGAGGTGGTGCGCGCGATGATGGTGCTGCGCGCCAACGCGCTGGCCGTGGGTCTCTCCGGCGTGCGGACCGATGTCGTCGAGCTCCTGATCGGGATGCTGAACGCGGCCGTGCACCCGGTCGTCCCCTCGCGGGGCAGCCTCGGGGCGTCCGGCGACCTGGCCCCGCTGGCGCACATCGCGCTCGTGCTCATCGGCGAGGGCGAGGCGACCGTCGACGGGGCAGGACCGGGCTTGGGGATCGAGGCACTGGCGCGGGCCGGCCTGGATCCGCTCACCCTCGGCGCGAAGGAGGGGCTCGCGCTGCTCAACGGCACGCAGCTCATGGCGGGGATCGGTGCGCTCGCGCATCACGACGCGCTGCGGCTGGCGTGGACCGCGGACGTGATCGGGGCCATGAGCCTCGAGGCGATGCTCGGCACCGGTGCCGCCTTCGCCGACGAGCTGGTGGCGGCGCGCCCGCATCCGGGCCAGGTCGCGTCGGCGCGCCACCTGCGCGCCCTGCTGGCCGGCAGCGAGATCGGTCCGTCGCATGCAACCTCCGGTCACCGGGTGCAGGACGCCTACAGCCTGCGCTGCATGCCACAGGTCCACGGCGCCGTCCGCGATGCGCTGGCGGAGCTCGAACGGGTCCTGGCCGTCGAGTTCAACGCCGCCACCGACAATCCGCTCGTCTTCCCGGACGGCGGGGTGATCTCGGGCGGAAACTTCCACGGCGAGCCGCTGGCGCTGGCGCTCGACTACGCGATCCTGGCGGTCACCGAGCTGGCGTCGATCTCGGAGCGCCGCACCGCCCGCCTCGTCGACGCGCATCACAGCGGCCTGCCCGCCTTCCTCGCCGAGCAGCCGGGCGTCGAGAGCGGCCTGATGATCGCCCACTACACCGCGGCGGCTCTCGTCAACGAGCTCAAGGGCCTGAGCCACCCGTCGTCGGTCGACACGATCCCGACGAGCGCGAACCAGGAGGACCACGTGAGCATGGGCGCCACGAGCGCGCTCCGCCTGCGCGAGGCGCTCGACCGCGCCGAGCGGGTGCTCGCCATCGAGGCCCTGTGCGCCGCGCAGGGTCTCGACTTCCGCGCGCCGCTCAACCCGGGTGCCGGCGTGGCGGCCGCGCATGCCCTCGTTCGCAACCGCGTGACGCACCTCGACGCCGATCGGCCGCCGGCACCCGACATCGAATCCCTCCGGGAGCTCGTCCATGCCGGCGACCTGCTCGCCAACGGCGCGACCCAGGACGCGCATGGCTGACCTCGACTTCGAGCTCGTCAGCGAGGCGACCTTCGACGCGATCCCGCTGCCCGCCGCGGCCGGCGCGCGCTGCCAGACCTGCGACTACTGGGAGCGGCTCGACGGTGGCCGCGAGGAGGCCGACCCGGCGGGCGGCGACGGAGCCACGCGGCTGGCCGAGCTGAAGCGGTCCCGACTCCTCGCCGGCCGCGACCTCGCCGGCGCGTACGGGATGCTCGCCTTCCGGACCGACAGCGTCGAGCGGCGTGCGGTGGCGTGGACGCAGTTCGGCCCGCTGGCCGCCTACCCGCGGGCAGTCGTGATCCGCGAGCGCTACCCGGACCTGCCGGAGAGCCCGGCGCCATGGGTCGTGACCTGTCTCCAGGTCGACCCGGGCGCCGGAACGACGGAGCAGCGGCGAGAGATCGGCGTCGTGCTGCTCGAGGCACTCGGGGGCGAGCTCGATCGTCGCGGCATCACGGCCATGGAGGCGTACATCGAACGCGCCACGGATCCGTGGGTTCCCTCGGCCGGGCCGGCATCGGTCTACGAGGCGGCGGGATTCGAGCGCGCGGCTGGTGACGAGCACTTCCCCGTCTACCGGCGCGAGCTGACCGGCTCGGGCGCCGACGTCGGATGGGGCGACCTCCTCGATCGCGCCCGGCCGGCCGACGACGAGGGCGACGCGTGGCCGCTACCCCTCCCGAACGGGCCGGAGGGGGAGGATTTCTTCCGGCTGCCGACGGAGAAGCCGAAGCGGCCGAACCCGTTCGGCGAGGACTGACCGATGCCCGAGCCACTCCAGGCGGGGCTGTGGGGCTTCGTCGCCGCCCTGGCGCTCGTGCTCGGCGCCGGGATCGCGCTGCTCGCCCCCGTCCCGCGGCGCATCGTGGCCCTGGTCCTGTCGTTCGGCGCCGGCGCGCTCGTCAGCGCGCTCGCCTTCGACCTGTCCGACGATGCGTTCCGGGTCGGCGGCACCCTCGTCTTCGGCGCCGGCCTCGCCGTCGGCGCGCTCGCGTACTACGTCGGTGATCGGCTCATCGACCGCATCGGCGCGGGCACCGGCGTGCGGCGCCAGACGAGTGGGCCGGCGATCGTCCTCGGCGCGCTGCTCGACGGGCTGCCGGAGTCGCTCGTCCTCGGCGCGACGCTCATCGGCGGTGCCGGGGTCAGCCTCTCGTTCCTGGCGGCGGTCCTCGTCTCGAACCTGCCGGAGGGTCTCGCAGGCGCGCGTGACCTGTCCGACGAGGGGCATCCGCGGCGCTTCGTCATCGGCCTGTGGGTGATCGTGGCCGTCGCATCCGGCATCGTTGCCGCCATCGGCAACGCAGCGTTGTCGACGATGGGCGGCGGCCCGCTCGCCTTCATCCAGGCGCTCGCCGCCGGCGCGATCATCACGATGCTCGCCGACACGATGTTCCCCGAGGCCTTCCGGGACGGTGGCGACACCGCCGGCCTCGCGACCGCGCTCGGCTTCGCCACCGCGTTCCTCCTCTCGAGGGCGTAAGCCGCCCGCGCCGTATCATCGGTCCATGACGAGCGTCGCCCCGAAGGCCGGCCCACGGCCCGTCCGCGCCCCGCGCGGCACCGAGCTCTCCTGCAAGGGATGGGCGCAGGAAGCGGCGCTGCGGATGCTCATGAACAACCTCGACCCCGACGTGGCGGAGGACCCTGACCACCTCGTCGTCTACGGTGGTACGGGGCGCGCGGCCCGCAGCTGGGAGGCGTTCGACGCCATCGTCGCCGAGCTCCGCCGGCTCGAGGACGACGAGACGCTGCTCGTCGCGAGCGGCAAGCCGGTCGGCGTCTTCCGCACCACGACCGATGCGCCGCGCGTCCTCATCGCGAACGCGAACCTCGTCCCGCACTGGGCGACGTGGGACGTGTTCCGCGAGCTCGAGCGCGCGGGCCTGACGATGTATGGCCAGATGACCGCCGGCTCGTGGATCTACATCGCGACGCAGGGGATTATCCAGGGCACGTACGAGACGTTCGGTGAGCTCGCTCGGCAGCACCATGGTGGCACGCTGCGCGGCACCGTCACGCTCACCGCCGGCCTCGGCGGGATGGGCGGCGCACAACCGCTGGCGGTGACGATGAACGATGGCGCGTGCCTGGCGATCGAAGTCGACGAGGCGCGCGCGCGACGGCGCCTCGATGCGGGCTACGTGGACGAGCTGACCCGCTCCCTCGACGAGGCGATCGAGCTGACGGACCGATGGCGCGCCGACGGTGCGGCGCGCAGCGTGGCCCTCATCGGGAACGCGGCGGACCTCGAGCCGGAGCTCGTCCGGCGCGGCTGGAAGCCGGACGTCGTCACCGACCAGACGAGCGCCCATGACCCGCTGAACGGCTACGTCCCGGGCGGGATGGACCTCGATGCCGCGCTCGAGCTGCGGCAGCGGGATCCGGACGAGTATGTCCATCGGTCCATGGCGTCGATGGCCGAGCACGTGCGGGCGATGCTCGCCTTCCAGCGCGGCGGCGCGATCACGTTCGACTACGGCAACAACATCCGGGCGCACGCGCAGGAGGCGGGCGTGACCGATGCGTTCGACTTCCCCGGCTTCGTGCCGGCCTTCATCCGGCCGCTCTTCTGCGAGGGCAAGGGCCCGTTCCGGGTGGCCGCCCTGTCCGGTGACGCCGCGGACATCGCCGCCATCGACACGGCGTTGGCCGAGCTGTTTCCCGCCGACGAAGGGCTGCAGCGCTGGCTCCGCCTGGCGCGCGAGAAGGTCCCGTTCCAGGGCCTGCCGGCCCGGATCTGCTGGCTCGGCTACGGCGAGCGGGCGAAGGCGGGCGCGCGGATCAACGAGCTCGTCGGATCCGGCGAGATCAGCGCGCCGATCGTGATCGGTCGCGACCACCTCGACGCGGGCAGCGTCGCCTCGCCCTACCGCGAGACGGAGGCGATGCGCGACGGGTCGGACGCCATCGCCGACTGGCCGATCCTCAACGCACTCGTCAACACCGCCGCCGGCGCGACCTGGGTGAGCTTCCACCACGGCGGCGGGGTGGGGATCGGCTATTCCCTGCACGCCGGCATGGTCGTCGTCGCCGACGGGACCGATGCCGCGGCGGCCCGCCTGGAGCGTGTCCTGACCTCCGACCCGGGGATGGGCGTCATCCGCCACGCCGACGCGGGCTACGACCGCGCGATCGAGGTCGCCCGGGAGCGTGGCGTCCGCATCCCGATGCTCGACGATTGACGGCTGCCGCTCCGTCTGATCCCGAGGCGCCCCTGCCCGGCGCCCCCGAGCCGTGGGTGGCTTCGACAATGCCGCCGCTGCGTGACGGCCCGCCCTATGCGATGACCGAGATGATCGCCGCCGAGCCGACGCTGGCCGAACGGCTCGCGGCTCGCCTGGCGACCGATCCAGCGGTCGCCGAGCTGGCGGCGCGCGTCCGCGATGCCAACCGCGACGGGATGCCGGTGACGCTCGTCGGCTGCGGGACCTCCGAGCATGCGGCCGAGGCGATCGCGGCCATCTGGACCAATGCGCTCGACCTCGCGCCTGGGCGCGAGATCCGCGCCATCCAGGCGCTGGAGGCCGCCGTACGCCCGCCACGCGAGGGCCTCGTGGTGGCGGTCTCGCACGAGGGCGGCACCACCGCCACGAATGAAGCGCTGCGCGCAGCGACCGGGTCCGGCGCGCGGACCGCGCTCATCACTGTCGACGCGCGATCCCCGGGGGCGCTGCTGGCGGACATCGTCGTCACCACCGCTGAGCAGGACCAGAGCTGGTGCCACACGGTTGGCTACCTGTCGCCGGTCGTCGTGGGCACGGTCGTGGCGGCGCGCATCACCGGCGCGCCGCTCGACGCCGCGGCCTTCCGTGACCTCCTCAGGAGTACCGACGACGGCCAGGGCGCTGGCGCCGTGGCGGGGCAGCTCGCGCCCGCATCCAACGCGATCACGGTGGGATCGGGTGGCGACCATGCGAGCGCGCGCGAGCTGGCGCTGAAGCTTGCCGAGGGCGCCCATCTGCCCACGATGGCGCTTCGGGTCGAGACCATCCTCCACGGCCATCTGGCAGCGGCGGACGCGCGCACCGCGCTCGTGGTCATCCTCGTCGCGAACGCGGGCGAGCCGAAGCTCCGCGATCGCACGATCGACGTGCTCGGCGCGGCCCGCGAGCTCGGCATGCCTGCCGCCGCGATCCTGGCTGCGAGCGTCGGTGACGAGATCCCGAGCAACCTCACCCCGGCTGGGCGCCTCACGGTGCCTGCCACGCGCGACCTGCCACCGGTCGCCGCCGCATTGACCGGCAGCGCGATTCCGCTCCAGCTCCTCGCCGAGCGGATGGCGCGCGCGCGGGGCGTGAACCCGGACGCCATCGGCCGGGACAATCCCGCCCAGGCCGCCGCCCACGGCTGAGTGGTCAGCCGCGGAGCAGCTCGAACAGGCGGACGTAGAAGCGGAGGTTGTGGAGCGTTGCGTAGCGCTCCGCCGCCACGTCGCCGACCTTGAAGAGGTGATGGAGGTACGCCCGCGTCAGCCCCGCGCCGCAGAGCGGGCAGTCGCAGCGGTCCTCCACCGGCCCGTGGTCGACCCGGTACTTTGCGTCGTGGATGCGCAGCGTGGCGTAGAACGCCGCGCCCGGAGCCGGCCGTCGCCCCGCACGACCGGGGCGAAACGCATAGAGGCGGCCATGACGTGCGTCGCGGGTCGGCAGGGCGCAGTCGAAGATCGAGTAGCCCAGGGCCGCGGCGTTGACGACGTGATCCGCCCGCCCGATGCCCAGCGCGTGCTTCGGCGCGGCGGCCGGCAGCGTCTCCGCCACCCAGCGCAACGGCTCGGCCAGCAGGTCCCCCTCCTCGCCGAGCGGCCAGCCACCGAACCCATAGCCGTCGAACCCGATCGCGGTGAGCTCCGCGGAGCACTGCCGGCGCAGCGTCTCGGAGGCGCCGCCCTGGACGACCGCGAAGAGGAGCGGCCGCTCGGCATCGGTCATCCCATCGGTCAGGCGGTCGAACTCGGCGCGCGAGCGCCGCGCCCACTTCACCGTGCGAGCGACGCTCCGCTCCTGCTCCGGCTCGGGGTCGGAGGCATCGGTACAGTCGTCGAGGCAGACGAGCACGTCGCTCCCCAGCCGGAGCTGGAGGTTGATCACCCGCTCCGGGGTGAGGTTCCACTTCTCACCGGTCGTGGGCTCGCGGAAGATGACCTCGTTGTCGCGGATGACCCCGTGCGCCGGGTCCTGGCGGATGAGGCTCCATACCTGGAACCCGCCCGAGTCCGACAGGATCGGCCCGTCCCAGCCCATGAACCGATGCACCCCGCCCGCCGCCTGGACCACCCGCGCGCCCGGCCGCCGGAGGAGATGGAAGGCGTTGACGACCACGCCCTCGATGCCGATCGCGCGCAGGTCGGCGGCGCTCACCGCCCGCACGCCGGCTCGGGTCGCGTCCGGCAGGAAGGTCGGCACCGGCCACGTCGCGCGGCGCGTGACGAGCGGCTCAACCACCGGCGAACGTCACGACGAAGACGAGCTCGCTGGGGACCGATGCCTCGACGACCTCGAGCGCATCGATCTCACCACCGAGGCGGTCCATCCGCTCCCGATAGGTTCGCTCCATGTCGCGCCCGCGGCCGCCGAGTGAGCGTCGGGTGAAGCTGATGACCGCATGGCGCGTGCGGAGCCCGCGCAGCAGGCGCGCAGCGGCGGCCGGGTCCTGCCGATCGAGCGTGGTGACGAGCTTGAGCAGGAGGGCGACGTCGGCCGGTGCGTCGACCGTGGCGTCGGCGAGGTCGCGTTCCTCGATGCGGTGCGGCTGCCCGACCAGCGCAAGGAACGTCTCGACGGTGGCCAGGGCGTTGCCGTCCACGTCGACGGCGGTGATCGGCGCCGCACGGTCGAGGCCCATCCAGGGCAGGGCCAGCGGCCCGAGCCCGCAGCCGAGGTCGAGGAGCGACGCGGGTGCCCCACCTGCCGCCGTCCAGATCGGATCGAAGAACCGCTCGAGGAACGGGGTCCGCTCGGCGGTCGAGGCATGCGACGCCATGACCCGCACGCAGGCGGCGCGGAAGGCGGGATCCGCAGTGTCGCCGTTCCAGGCGCTGACGACCGGATCGAGCGATGCGCCGCCACGGGCGAACGCGCCGACCGCCTGGTGGAGGCGGCGCCGGACGCGCCTCGCGGCATCGTCGACGTTCCGCGCGTGCGGCAGCTCCTCGCCGGCGAGACGGCGGACGAGATCCGCGTCAACCGCACGGTAGCGACGCGAGCCCGCGACCCGCGCCACCACGGCCTCGAGGTCGCTCACCGCTGCGCCTCGCTCGCGAGCTCGTAGGCGCGCCGCCTCGGGACCGCGTGGCGCCGGACGAGGAAGTCGGCGGTCGTCCGCACCGAGGCGCCGCTCGCCGCCAGCAGCACCGCGTCGCTCCCCGCGTCCGCGGCCTCGGGTGGGTGCGGCGCCCCGGCGATCACGAGCGTGCACTCCCCGCGCACCTTCGGCTCCGCACCGACTTCGGCGAGCAGCGTCGAGAGCGTCCCGCGCTGGTAGCGCTCATCGTGCTTCGTCATGCTCCGCGCCAGGCACGCAGGTCGGTCCCCGAGGACCGCGAGCGCATCCGCCAGGGTGGCGGCGAGGCGGTGCGGCGCCTCGAACGCGACGAGGGTGTCCGGGTCGTCGGCAACCTCGCCCAGGCCCGCACGCCGTCGCGCCGCGGTCCGCGCCGGGAAGCCGATGAAGCGGAACGGCAGCGGCGGGAGGCCGCTCGCGGCGAGCGCGGTCGTGACCGCGGAGGCGCCCGGCAGCGCGGTGACGCGGTGGCCCGCCGCGAGGGCAGCGCGCACGAGGGTCAGCCCCGGGTCGCTGACGAGGGGCGTACCGGCATCGGTCACGAGGGCGACGTCGTCGCCGGCGGCGAGGCGCGACAGCAGCTGTGGCGTCCGCTGCTCCTCGTTGTGGGCGTGGTACGAGACCGCGCGGGTCGTGATGCCATGGTGCCGGGCCAGGGTCGCGAAGTGGCGCGTGTCCTCGGCGGCGACGAGCGGCACGCTGCGAAGGAGGTCGCGCGCGCGGATCGTCAGGTCGTCGGGATCGCCGATGGGGACCGCGACGAGGTGGAGGGTACCGGTCACGGGCCGAGCCTAGCGCACCGTAAGATGGCCGACGTGGCCAGCCTGATCGAGTGCGTCCCGAACTTCAGCGAGGGTCGCCGCCCCGAGGTGCTCGAGGAGATCGTCCGTGCCATCGGCCAGATCGACGGCGTCACCCTGCTCGACCACAGCCGCGACGAGACGCACAACCGGAGCGTGGTGACGTTCGCCGGGGCCGCGGATGCGGTCGTGCGGGCCGCCACCGCGGCCGTGGGGCGCGCGCTCGAGCTGATCGACATGGAGCGCCACCTCGGTGCCCATCCGCGCATCGGTGCGGTCGACGTCATGCCCTTCGTTCCGCTCGGCACGACGCGCATCAGCGAGTGCGTCGATCTCGCCCGGCGCTTCGCCGAACAGATCGCGCTGCGCTTCGAGATCCCCGTCTACCTGTATGGCGAGGCTGCCCTTCGCCCCGAGCGGCGACGCCTCGCCGACGTGCGGCGCGGCCAGTACGAGGGCCTCCGCGGCGAGATCGGGAGCAATCCCGAGCGGGCACCGGACTTCGGGCCGGCGCGGCTCCATTCCCGCGGCGGCGCGATTGCCGTCGGGGCGCGGAAGCCGCTCATCGCCTTCAACGTCAACCTCGCGACCGACGACCTCGCGCTCGCGAAGCGCATCGCCCACGCGATCCGCGAGTCGTCCGGGGGCCTGCCCGCGGTCCAGGCGATGGGGGTCCTGCTCGAGAATCCCGGTGAGCCCCGGATGGCGCAGGTCAGCATGAACCTCGTCGATTGGGAGCAGACCGGCATTCCGCGCGTGATCCGCGAGATCCGGCGCATGGCGCTCGAGAACGGGACCGATATCGACCACTGCGAGCTGATCGGGCTGGCGCCCACCGCGGCGCTGCTCGAGGTGGCGGCCGACACGCTCGGTCTTCGTGGCTTTTCCGACGACCAGGCGCTCGAGCTGCGCCTGGCCCGCGAGCGCTGATTCGTCTCAGGTGGTGCGTGGACGCGCCACCTGAGTCCGGGGCCCTGTGCCCGATGGTACGCGGCATGCATCCGGAGGCGAGGCAAATCACCTCCGCACTCGAGACCTGATTGTCCATGGCGCCCCGCTCCCACGCCCAGGGAACCAGCTGGCGGCTCGTCATCTCCCTCGCCGGCCTGTGGCTGGCGGCAGCCATCGTGCTGGCCGCCGTCGCTGTTCCGGCGAACGCCGCCCAGAGCGCTTCCCGGCGCACGCCGACGCACCGATCGCGCGCGTCCAGCCGGCCGGTCAGCGTCCCGAAGCTCCGCTGATCACCATCCTGCTCGCCGGTGGCGCGGTCGCGACCGTCGCCCTCCGCTCACGCGGCCCGCGTCGCGAGCCGGCTCGTCAGGCGGTCCGCATCCGCTGACCTGAGCGGCCTGACGGCCGCTGCTAGACTGCCGGGCCCATGGCTCCCCTTCGCGAGCAGCTCCGCGATGCCGTCGCCGACGCCCGGCGCCGCGCTGCCGCGGCCGGTGACCTGGCACTTCCCGCCGAGTCGGAGCTGCCTCCGCCGGTGATCGAGCATCCGGCCCGGCCGGAGCATGGCGACTTCGCCACGAACGCCGCGATGCAGCTCGCTCCGCTGGCGCGCCTGGCGCCGATGCGCATCGCCGAGGTGCTGCGCACCCATCTCGTGAAGCCGGATGCGGTCGAGGAGGTCACGATCGCCGCCCCGGGCTTCATCAACTTCCGCCTCGACCCGGGATGGCTCGGGGGGCAGGTGGCAGAGATCCGTCGCGCCGGCGCCGCCTTCGGCCGCGCGCCGACCGCCGCGCCGCGTCGGATCAACGTGGAGTTCGTCTCCGCCAACCCCACCGGCCCGCTCACGATCGGCAACGCCCGTGGCGCCTTCGTCGGCGACCTGCTGGCCCGGGTCCTCGAGGCGGTGGGACACGAGGTGACGCGCGAGTACTACATCAACGACGCTGGCGCCCAGGTGCGCAACCTTGGCCTCTCGGTGCTGGCGCGCCGCGACGGGACCGCTCTTCCCGAGGACGGCTACCACGGCGAATATGTCAGCGAGCTCGCCGCCGAGCTGCCCGACGCGGTGTCGGGCGCTGCCACCGCGGACGGTGCCGAGGCCGGCGATATCCTCGGCGGCTGGGCGGCGGAGCGGATTCGCGGCTCGATCGAGCGGTCACTCTCAAACCTGGGCGTGCGCTTCGACGTGTGGACCGGCGAGAGCTCGATCCAAGAGGCGGGCTGGGTGGACCGCGGGCTCGCAAGGCTCCGCGAGGGCGGCCACATCTACGAGCAGGACGGTGCCACCTGGTTCCGCTCCACCGCCTTCGGCGACGACCGCGATCGGGTGGTCGTCCGCTCCGACGGGCGTCCCACCTACTTCGCCAAGGACATCGGCTACGTCGCCGAGAAGTTCAGCCGCGGGTTCGAGGATCTCATCTACGTCTGGGGCGAGGACCACCACGGTACGGTGGCGCGGGTGCGCAACGCGGCCGCCGCCCTCGGCTTCGATCGTGACGCGGTGCAGATGATCCTCATCGCCTGGGTCCGCTTCATCCGCGACGGGCAGGAGATCGGCTCCAGCAAGCGATCGGGCGAGTTCATCACCCTCGACGAGCTGCTGCGCGAGATCGGTGCGGATGCCGCGCGCTGGTTCTTCGGCGCGCGGGCGACGAGCACGGGCATCGACTTCGACCTCGACCTCGCCACGCGCCAGTCGAACGAGAACCCGGTCTACTACGTCCAGTACGCCCACGCCCGCTGCGCGTCCATCCTCCGCCACGCCGCCGAGCGCTCGACCGCCCCGGACGGAACCGATGGCGCCGCGCTCCTCCGTCACCCGGCCGAGCAGGCGCTGATCCGCCGCATGATCGCGCTGCCCGAGGTCCTCGCCGACGCCGCCGAGCGCCGCGAGACCCACGAGCTGCCGCGCTTCTGCCACGAGGTGGCGAGCCTCTACAGCCAGTTCTACCGGGATTGCCGGGTCCTCTCCGACGACGAGGCGCTGACCCGGGCGCGGCTCGCGCTGGTCGACGCCACGCGGCAGGTGCTGGCCAACGCGCTCGGCCTGATGGGGATCTCCGCGCCGGACTCGATGTAGGCGAGCCGCTAGGAACCGGCCGCGGAGGCGGTGCGGTCCAGGAGCGCGGTCGAGGACGCGTGGATCACGAGCACCTCGGTGTCGCTCGTGCGCACGAGCCGCGCCGGGAAGCCCAATCCACCGACGATCCCGCCATACGTGCGGGCGAAGTCCTCCGCCTGCGCCGTGGCGTCGAACGCGATCCGCCATGCCAGCGCGTAGTCGCCGCCGCTGGTGCCCGCCACGCTGAGGCGATCACCGCCCCAGCCCGCGCCCGCATCGGTCGCGTCGGAATGTGCCGCGCCGAGCGACTCGAGCCAGATCGCGATCATCGCCTCCCCCATCGTCGTGGGCGGCACGTTCGACCAGCCCGCTCCGAGCGCCGCCGCCAGGTCGACCGGCGCGACGGTCAGCGGCGTTTCCCCGCTCGCGTACTTCTCCGGGTGCAGGACCTGCTCGGTCGAGGCGGGCGGATCGGCGAACGCGGCGTCGACGGCATCGAAGCCCCCGGACGCATAGAGGCTGCCGACGAAGTCGGCGCCGGACGTGTAGGGGAACTCGAGCTGCGCGACCATCCAGTCCGGGATGCCGGACATGTCGGGAACGGGCGTCTGGGTGATCGAGCCGAGATCGGCGGGATCCATGTGCTGGATCGCCCACAGGACCATGGTGAGCGAGGCGTCTCCCTCGATCAGGCCGATGCAGGCGAGGTCGCGGTCGTCCTCGCCGACGGCATCGGTCTGGAGCTTGTCGAGCCCGAACGCGCCGTCCTGGAGGGCGTGCGTGTACTCGTGGGCGTACGTGATCCGCGCCTGCGGCGTGACACCGGCATCCGACACGACGACCATCCGCTGCCGCATGTCGTCATAGAAGCCGATCACCTGGTCGCCGAGCAGCTTCAGCTGGAGCGCCGCCACGTCCTGCCCGGCGGCCAACAGGCCGAGCGCGCGGAGCGCGAGGTTGTCTGCGTCGCGCCGGGCCTGCGGGTAGTGGGCGTCGAACATCGCGCGCAGCTCGGTCTGCAGCTGATCGCGATTGATGAGCTCGGCGGCACCGATGTCGGGCGCCGGAAGCAGGCGGATCGCGCGGACCTGGCCCTCGATGGCCGCGAACGTCGTCACCGGGTCGGCGCTCGCCGACGGGCCGGCGTTGCCCGACGCGCTCGTGGTGGGCGTCGGCAGCGGCTCGATGGTCGAGCTGGCGAGCGGACCGATCGCGACCGGAACCCCCATCGCGCGCGCCGTGACGATCGCGACCCCGGCGAGCAGGAGGATGACGACGACGATGGCGGCGACACGCCGGGTGAGGGGTGACATCGGGCGCATTGTCGCATCGGTCGCGAGGGTACCGAAACGTTCACGTTTCTTAAGGCGCGCCGATGTTTGGGGTTCACGCGCGCCCGATACCTTCAATCCTGCGAGATGGAGATCCAATCAACCGGGTTTCCGCCTCCACCCTCCCTCCTTCGAGCGCCGGTGTCATTGGGCGGGCACCGGCGCTCGTGCGTTTCCCGCATACTTTGCGGCGACCGATGGAAATCACCTGGTATGGCCGCGCATGCTTCCGACTCAAGGGCCGTGATGCGACCGTCATCACCGATCCCTGCCCGCCGCCGACCGGCTTCGTGGCAGGCAAGCACGACGTCGAGCTGTTGACGATCAGCCACGACCACGCCGACCATGCGTACACGCGTTCCATCACCGCCGGCCTCACCCTGACCCGCCCCGGCGAGTACGAGTACAGCGACGTCCTCGTCAACGGCGTGCGGACCTTCCATGACGGCTCGCGCGGCGCGGAGCGGGGAGAGAACATCGTGTTCTCGATCGAGCTCGACGGGGTCCACGTCGCCCACCTCGGCGACCTGGGCCATCTCCTCACCGAGGAGCAGCTCTCCGAGCTCGGGCCGGTCGACGTGCTCCTCGTGCCGGCGGGCGGAGTCTTCACCCTGCCGCCGGTGGAGGCGGTCGAAGTGGTCGCCCAGGTCAACCCGAAGATCGTGATCCCGATGCACTTCCAGGTCGATGGCGCGTCGACTGACCTGCTGCCATCCGACACGTTCCTCCACGAGATGGCGTCAGAGCCGATCCGGCAGCCGAAGGCATCGGTCACCCCGAGCTCGCTGCCGGAGGCGACGCAGGTCGTCCTGCTCGAGGCCCGCGGCCGAACCGGCTGACGCCCCCGCCGAGATCACGCCGCTCGCGGCGACGCTTGCAGGCGAAGAAGGTACTAGCCGGGACTGGTACTGCAGAGTATCCTTGCCACGCCGACGCTCTCCGTGCGCGCGCCGCGCCGTCCTTTCCTTCACACCGGGGAGTCATCTCGTGAAGCACTCGATCTCACCGACGCACGGCGCCACCCGCGCCCGCCTCGCCATGGCAGCTGTTGCCACCGCCGCGCTGCTCCTCTCGCTCCTGTCGCTGGCCGGAACCGTCAGCGCTGCCAGTCCCAAGGCGGACGTCGCCTCCCTGAATATCAAGGCGATCGACGGCAACGGCAAGCCCCTCGCGGGCGCCGTCTTTACGGTCCAGGGAATGAGCGGCACCTTCACGACGGGAGCCGATGGCAAGGCCTGCATCACCGGCCTGCCGCAGGACGGCCATTGGCTGGTGACGCAGATCCAGGCGCCGGCCGGCTACGCGATCGCGAACCCGGCGAGCCAGCTGGCCGAGGTCGACGATGACGGCGACTGCAACAGCGCCGACGCGAAGTTCGTGAACCTTCCCGCGTCGAGCTCCGGGTCCCCGTCAGGCTCGCCCGAAGGGTCCGTAAAGGGCGGCACCGGGACCCCGGCCGCGTCGCACTCCGGTGAGGGATCCGTGCTGGCCGGCACCGGCACGCCGGAGGCCAGCCTGGCGAACACGGCCACCGGCACCACGCCGGGTGGCGGCAGCCTGACCGCGATCGCGTTCGCGGTGCTCCTGCTCGCCTCCCTGGGCGGCCTGGCAATCCTCAACGTTGCGGCGGTCCGCCGGCGGCGGTAATCCAGCCGAGACTGCCTCGAACGGCCCGTCCGCGAGGACGGGCCTTCGCATGTCCGCCGGCAGTACCAGCGCGTGCCGGTACCCGGTACCAGCCGAGACGGTGCGCCGTTGCAACGCTTCCGTCGCGGCCATCCTCACAGCACCTCACACGACC
>JBBQMC010000041.1:0-14886 GCA_038328565.1 Candidatus Limnocylindria bacterium | reverse complement strand
ACACGCTCCGCGGGGTCGAGCACCGGGGCGAGACGCGTCTTCGCCACGGCGAGGCCGCGGTGCGGGACGATGATCCGAACGGGCTCGCTCACGGGTCGAGCATACCGCCGCCCTCGAGGAGGGCTCGGGCGAGCGCGGCCCGATCGGCGTCGCTGCGCATCACGGTCGGCAGCACGCGCGGCGTCATGCCGAGCGCCGCGATCTCCGGCGCGAGGTCGGCGTCCGCGCTGTCCAGGACGAAGGCGGCGGCGATCCCGACGTACCTGCGCGCCACGCCGACGGCGCTGACGTCCTCGCCGAGCGAGGCGAGCATCCGGTCGGCGGGGCCCTTCAGCGCACGCCCGGCGATGATGGGGCTGACGGCGACCGCGCGGCCGGCGGCGACGGCCTCCCGCAGCTCCCCCAGCGCCAGCATGGGACCGATGCTCACGACCGGGTTCGACGGGCCGATGACGAGGAGCTCCGCATCGCGAATCGCTGCGACCGCCGCAGCGGAAGCGCGCGCCGTCGCCTCCCCGTCGAGACGGACGCCGGTCACCGCCGGCTCCTGGCGACGCGCCACGAAGTAGTCCTGGAAGTCGAGCTCGCCGCCATCGGTCTCGATCATCGTGCGCAGCCGGTCGTCGCTGGCAGGGAGCACACGGGCGGTGATGCCGAGCGCGGCCGCCATGGCGGCGGTGGCATCGGTCAGGGAGGCGCCGTCGCGCAGGAGCTGCGTGCGCCGCACGTGAGTCGCGAGGTCCGCGTCGCCGATCTGGAACCACGTGCGCTCCGCCCCGAGGCGCTCGAGCATGGCGAGCGCGGTTCGCGTGTCGCCTGCCACGCCCCAGCCGGTCTCGCGGTTCAGCAGCCCGGCGAGCGTGTAGAGCACGCTGTCGATGTCCGGGCTGAGGTGGAGGCCGTGCAGCTCGGTGTCGTCGCCGACGTTGACGATGACGGCGAGGTTGCCGGCGCCGAGGACCCGCGCGAAGCCATGGGCCAGCTTCGCCCCGCCCGTGCCGCCGGCGAGGAGCGCAACCCTCACGAGCTCGCGAGCATCGGCCGCACCTCGGTCGCCAGCCGCTCCAGCGACTCGGCGTCGTGTGGAGCCGGGAAGCCGAAGATGAGGTGCCGGAACCCGATCCCGAGGTAGGGACGCAACGTCTCGGCCACCTGCTCGGGCGTGCCGACGAGCTGGTTCTGCCACGGCCGAGCGTCGCCGTTGCGCGCGAAGGTCGCCTCGAGCACGCGCTGCGCCTCCGCCGGGTCGTCACGGATGATGCAGACGCCGACGCCCGAGGTGCGCTCGATCTCCGCCTCGTCGCGGCCGATCTCGTCGCAGTGGCGGCGCAGCACCTCGTCCTTGTGCCGGACGTTCTCGAAGCCACCGCCGAAGTTGCACGCGTCGGCGTAGCGGGCCACGGTGCGGAGCGTCCGCCGCTCGCCGCCACCGCCGATGAGCAGCGGCAGGTGCGCCTGCACCGGCGGCGGGTCGTTGCGGACCTCGCGGGTCGCGTAGTAGCGCTGGCCGGATGGCCGCTCCCCGTCGAGCATGCCGCGCATGATGCGCGCCGCCTCGTCGAGCCAGCGCAGCCGCTCCCCGGGCGAGGCGCCGAACTCGATCCCGAAGGCGGTGTGCTCGGTCTCGAACCATGCCCCGCCGATGCCGAGAATCGCCCGGCCGCCGGAGATGTGGTCGAGCGTCGTCGCCATCTTCGCCACGAGCGCCGGGTTGCGGACCGTATTCGCGCCAACCATGAGGCCGAGCCGCACCCGCTTCGTCGACTCGGCCCAGGCGGCGAGCGAGAGCCACGCCTCGAACATCGGTCCCTCGTGGTTGCCGACGATCGGGTAGAGGTGGTCCCAGGTCCAGACGTCGTCGTAGCCGAGCTCGTCGGCGCGGATCGCCGCGGCGCGGAAGGCGGGCCACTCGGTGTACTGGTTCCAGAACAGGACGCCGAGGTTGACGCTGTCACCAGCGCTGGCGTCAGTCATGCCGGATGACCTTCTCGACGCGCAGCTCGATCGTGACCCGGTGCTGTCCCTCGAACGTCCGCGGGTCGTCCTCGTAGCGCCGCGCGAGGTCCTGGATCACCTTCAGGCCGCGCACCGGGTCGTCGTCGAGCTCGACGTGGCCCTCGACGGTGACGTAGTCGTTGCCGTCCTCGAAGCAGAGGCTGAGGCGCGCGTCACGGAGCAGGTGCTTGTGCTTCAACCGTCCGGAGCGCGTGTTCATGATGATCACGTCGGCCCGGTTCGGATCCAGGTCGAACCAGACGACGGACTGGCTCGGCATGCCGTTCTTGCGGATCGTCGCCATGACCGGAAAGCGCAGCTCGGCGGTGAGCCATTCGCGGGTCGCCGCGTCGATGGTGCTCGCGTGCTTGATCGTCTCTGCCAATCGGGTCTCCAACATCGGTGCGCTCTGTTTTTCGGAGCGACCATGGTAGACCGATGCGGCCGCGGCGACCCTCGGTGGCCCCGCCGTAGACTGGACCGATGCGCATCGGCTTCAAGACCAGCCAGTCGAATGTCGACTGGCCCACCCTGCTCGCCACGTGGGAGCTCGCCGACGAGACGCCGGCGCTCGACTCCGGCTGGCTGTTCGACCACTTCGTCTCGCTCTCCGACGGCGGCCCGTGCCACGAGGCATGGACGGTGGCGACCGCGCTCGCCGCTCGGACGCGCCGGCTCCAGCTCGGGCACCTCGTGATGAGCAACACGTATCGCCATCCCGCGGTGCTCGCGAAGATGGCGGCCACCCTCGACCACGTGAGCGGCGGCCGCTTCGTGCTGGGGCTTGGCGCCGGCTGGCACGAGGAGGAGCACGCGATGTACGGCATCCCGCTCCCGCCCATCGGCGAGCGGATCACGATGCTCCGCTCCGCGACCCGGGTCATCCGCGCCCTTTTCGACGCGCCGGCGGGCGCGACGATCGACGCGCCGCCGTACCAGCTGACCGATGCCCGGCTCGATCCCCCGCCGCGCACGCCGGGCGGCCCGCCGATCTGGCTCGGCACGCAGGGCATCCAGCGCGGCCTGAAGATCGTCGCGCAGTACGCCGACGGCTGGAACCAGACGAACGCATTCGAGACGTTCGGCCCGAAGCGCGACGCGCTGCTCCGGCACTGTGAGGCGGTGGGGCGCGACCCGGCCGAGATCGAGATCAGCGCCCAGGTGCGGATGGGCGACGGCGGCCACGCCGCGGCGCTCGCGGACGCGATCCGCTACGCGGAGGCCGGGGCCCAGCACATCATCGTCATCTTCCCCGCCGCCGACGGCCCGGAGGGGCTGACTCGTGTGGTGCACGAGGTCGTCGAGCCCCTGCGCGAGCGCGTCGGCTGAATGGCGACCGCCCAGCTGCTCAGCATCGGCAGCGAGATCCTGCTCGGCGAGACGGTCGACACGAATGCCGCGCATCTCGGCGCGGAGCTCGCCCGGCTGGGGGTGCGGCTGCTCGGCGTGCGCGCGCTGCCGGACGACCGCGCCGCGATCGCGGCCGCCTTTGCCGCGGCACGCGCCGATGTGGACCTCGTCATCGCCACCGGCGGCCTCGGCCCGACCCACGACGACCTGACCCGCGAGGGCCTGGCCGACGCGCTCGGTGAGCCGTTCACCGAGGATCCGCAACTGGCCCGCGCGCTCCGCGCGCGGTGGCGGGGACGCGACGAGTTCCCGACCAGCAACCTGCGCCAGGCGCTACGCATCCCGTCGGCGGAGATCCTGGCCAACCCGATCGGGTCCGCGCCCGGCTGGTGGGCCGACCGGGACGGATCGGTCTGCGTGCTCCTGCCGGGCGTGCCGTCCGAGATGCGCCGGATGTGGGCCGAGGAGGTCGTGCCGCGGCTGTCAGGGCGGCTGACCCTCGCCCCGCTGCGGGTGCGCTCGGTGAAGACGTGGGGGCTCGGCGAATCGCGGGTGGCCGACCTGCTGCGCAACGAGCTCGAGCGGCCCGGCGACGGCATCGAGGCCGGCATCTACGCCCGTGACGACGGGGTGCACCTCCGGTTCTCGTCCGCCGATCCGGCGGCGCCGCTGGATGCCCTCGTCGTGCGCTGCCTGGCGGCGGTCGGCGACGACGCCTGGGGCACCGATGACGACGAGCTCGCGACCATTGCCCTCCGCGCGCTGGCGGCGGCCGGCATCACGAGCGTCGCCTCCTGGGAGGCCGATACCGCGGGCACGCTCCTCGCCATCCTCGCCGGCGCCTCCGGTGGCGAAGGTGCGGCGCGATACGTGGGCGGCCTGCTCGATCTCGATGCCGCGGCGGCCGTGCCGCTAGCGGGTGCCGTGATCCAGCTCTCGCTCCTCGACCCGGGCGCCCACGGCCGCAGCCTCGTACGCGTGGCGGTGAGCGGCGCGATCAGCGTCCCGACGGTCGAACTGTCGGTCCACGGCAGCGGGCCGCAGCGGTTGCGGCGCGCCGCCTTCGCTGCGCTCGACACGGTTCGCCGCGCCGTTCGTCCCTGATTCGGCGGGCGCAGCGAGAAGGCCGGCTCTTGGAGCCGGCCTTCCTCATCCGTGTTCGTCGAGCGCCACTCCTGTTGGCGGCGACTACCGGTTGACGTTCACCATCATGAAGCCGCCGCCGACGCTGACGATCTTCATCGTCGTGCCCGTCTTCGGGACGTTCACGCCGGACCAGCCGTTCGCACCGCGCTGCTCGCCCGGAGCGACCCACCAGTCCATCCGATCGTCGAACTTCGACACGCCCGCTCGGGACGGGATCGTCTGCGCCACGCTGTTCGCGTGGAGCGTGATCTGATCGGTGCGATCGAGGCTGAACGTCGAGTCGAACGACTGCACCCGCGGTCGCCACGGCAGGTTGTTATCCGGCCGATAGAGAAGCCTCGGATGCGCGTCCACCGGCAGGAACAACCCACCGCACCGCCCGGCCAGGCAGTGGTCACCGACGTTGTTGTCGGGGAACGACTCGTCGTAGTACCAGACGAGCAGCCCGTCCTGATACGGGAAGTGCTCGACCCAGTTCTGGAGCTTCGGGTTGTCGAGGAACCCGAAGTTGTACGGCCCGGTCTTCAGCGACCGGTCGTAGGTCACGTAGCTCCGGTACTCGGCGAAATAGGCGTTGAAGAATGAGCGGGTGATCAGGCCCGTCGTTCGCACGAAGCCACCGGCCAGCGTCCAGGTGCCATCGGTCTCGGCGCCGTCGGTCGGGTTGGTGCCGACCGTGACGTCGTCGACTTTGACGCCCGGCCTCGACACGCCACCGTCCGTGACGTACTCGATGCGGACCGACGTGGTGGTGGCGGGGATCGTCGCCGTCCAGGCGACGTAGTTGCCACCCGAGCTCCCGCTCGTGCCCGGCACCCCGGCACCATCCGACAGGTTGGTCGGGACGGTCGTCCACGTCGTGCCGTTGCTCGAGACGCGAAGGTAGAAGTAGTCGAAGTCCTTTTCGGTGTCGTAGTTGACCTTGGCCGAGAAGGTGGTCGACCCGGCCGGGAATGAGCGGGTCATCGTGCTGTCGACGTTATTGCCGTCGCCGGAGTACCAGAAGTAGCTCCCGCTCGCCGGCGCGCCGACGTTGAAGTCCACGCTCTTGTCCGGCAGGAGCGCAACGATCTGCTGAGCGCCCTTCGAGTTGTACTCGGCCGGACCGAGGTTGACCGATGCCTTGCCCTTGTACGGAACGAGCTGGTAGTTCGACCAGCCGAGCTGGATCTTCTCGAGCGCGCTCATGTCGACCGGCATCGTGCCGATGCCGTCGGACGGACGTCCGGACGAGCCGTACGAGCCCTGCGAGTAGAGCGTCCAGAAGCCGGTGGAGTTCTCGGCTCCACCGGTGTTGCCGCTCGTGTCATAGAGGTCCGGCAGGCCGAGGTCGTGGCCGAACTCGTGGCTGAAGACGCCGACGCCGCCATCCTCCGGCTCGACGGTGTAGTCGCCGATCCAGAAGTTGGTGCCGCCGATCTTCACGCCCTGCAGGCCGTGCGGGCCCGCGCCATCCGGCCCGGGCGCCGCGCCCGGGAAGAACGCGTACCAGCGGTGGCTCCAGATGGCGTCTGCCCCCTGCGCCCCGCCGCCGGTCTCCTCGCCGGACCCGGCGTGAACGGCCTGGAAGTGGTCGATGTAGCCATCCGGCTCGTTGAAGTTGCCGTCACCGTCCGCGTCGTAGCGGTCCCAGACGTCGTACTGGGCGAGGTAGTTCGTGAAATTGGCGGTGGTCCAGCCGGCCGCGACCTTCGCGGCGTACCACGCGTTCACCTCGTCGCGGACGAAGAGCCACGTGCGCGCACAGACGATGTCGCCGCAGTAGTCGGCGCCGTAGTTCGCCTCGTTGAACGGGACGTTGACCCAATCCTCGACCTGGCCGCTGACGGTGTACCGGTTCGACGACTGCATGATGTAGTAGTTGCGCATCGAGACGGCGCCTGTCTTCTGGGAGAACAGCATGTTCTCGTAGTGGGCCTTGTTGAAGTCCGAGGTCCAGATGCTCGTGTTGTCGACCCTGCGATCGGGCGCCGGGATCTGGTTGTGCACCGGACCCGCCGTGCCGCCGTAGGTCGGGTTGACCTGGGTCCCGAACTGGCCGAGCACCGTCCAGATCTTGTCCCCGCCGGTCCGGGCCAGCTCGACGTACTTCGCCTTGCCCAGCCGAACCCGCTTGTTCGATCCCTGGGCCGCGGCGCCACCGGTAAGCAGCGCCTGCATGCCGGCGGAGCGCAGCTGTGCCTGGCGCTCGCCGAGCGGGAACGGAGCGTTGTCATGGGATGAACCGGCAGAAGGGAGCTTCGGATCGGCGGCCGCCACCGGGGCGACCACCATCAGCACGAGCCCGAGGCTCGCAAGAAGGGCGAATAGCTTGCGCAATGCAGGGTTCTCCGAGTGCGTGTCCTCAACGGTGCGCCGCCAGCGCGAGGCTGGCATGGAGTCCCGGAGTGGGCGGATGACACCTCCCGCGCGTTGACCGATCTGGCTGGGTGCGAGTGTCCTGAGCAACCATCCCCCGAGGGCGGCGCCGAGGGCGCGGTACACGCGCGGGCTGGCTGCCCCGAAGATCGCGCAGATTACTCCAGATTGATAGCGTGCGCAAGGATTTCGGCGCGCATGGACCTCGGGTGGGGTGTGCGCTCACCCCATCTCGGTTCGATCCGAACGCGTCCGGAGTCACGTGGGTCAACACGCCATCCGATATCCCTTCGCGAGACGAATACGAGAGAGGCCCGTCGGTCGGAACCGACGGGCCTCCGATGTCGAACGAGCCTCCCTAGGGGGCGAGCTTCGTCACGTAGGTGCCCCAGTTGGCGAGACTGGTGCGTGTGCCGCCGCACGTGCCGAAGCCGGTGAGGCTGGGTGGGTCGGGGTAGTACTGCGCATACGTGCAGCGCTGACCGATCCACTCGGACGCTATCCAGATGCTGCTCCCGTCAGTCACGGCCGCCCCGTAGTCACCCCAGCGGGTGCGCGGCGGGTCACCAACGAATGCCTTGTAGCTCGTGAAGCCGTCCGACGGTCCCTTACCGGCGGCCGACACGTGAATCGGTCCCACGACACCCGCCGAGGTGATGGTCGCGTAGCCGGCGCTGGGGTAATAGTTCTCACCCCCGACCGTGAAGGCGATCACGCCCCTGCCATTGGTTCCCATCGCGAGTGCGGGATACGAGAGGTTGTTGTTGGCGAGCGCCAGGTAACCCTGCCGCGTCACGCTGCCGGTGACCTGCCCGCTGCTGTTGATTGCGGGTTGCACCGCGAACCAGGCAATGCCTGCCTTGAGCTCGCCGCCCACTTTCACGCCGGTGCTAGCGGCGCCCCACAGGACGCCATTCGTGTACCAGGTCTGCTGCATACGGGTGTCGCCTGCGTCAAGCGAAGAGAGCTTCTCGTTGTGAGCCGGCTCATCGGTGAAAAAGATCTGCCAGCAGCCCTTCCCGAAGGCAGTGGGAGTCTTGGTGTCGTTGATGCAGTCCCGCAGCGGAGTCGGCCCGGGCTTCTGATCGGCCAGGGGCGGAAAGACATACGTTTCGCTGTTGGTCAGAGCAGACGTCAGGTGCACGGCCGGCGACGCGGTATTCAGCGACGCCGTGTTGGCGAGCGCCCAGAGCGCCACGCGGTTCGCAGTGCCGGTCGGGTTCCCCGTCTCATAGCCGTCGCCGGCGATGGTGCTGAGGAAATACTCGGTTCCGTTTGCCGCCGACGCGTACTGCCCGGCCGGCGACGCGGCGGGCCAGACGGTGAAGCCCGGGATGCCCTTGACGCTCAGGTTCTCGACGGTGGTGACGGTGAGCGCCGCCGGGTGGGCGGCGAGCTGCGCCTTCGAGAAGGCGAAGATCTGGGCGCCACTGTACGAGTCGCCAAACGTCGAATACTCGTTCGTCGTGATGTAGACGCCGTTCGCATCGCCACCGATGTGCGGGTAGTCCTGGAAGCAGAAGCCCAGGTCGCAATGATGATTCGGGGTTCCCTGCTTGCCATCGTTCTGGGCCGGAACGTGATAGATCGTCCACGTTCCGGTCGGACTGTTGGTGTTCGACACGGCAAGGTCGATGGTGTTCTTGCCGTTGAAGTTGCCCTTCCGGTCGACGAGGAGCGTGGTGATCGCGACGACAAAGCGCTGATGGTCGGGGTCGTAGTGGCACACCGGATCGATGACGTCCGGCCCCGCGATCCCGGTCGTGCGGTTGATGGCTGCGGGATATCTGAAGAAGGTGTTCAGGTCCTGGACGCCGGTCAGTGGCGCACCGGTCGCGCTGCTGTACACGCGCAGCACGCTGTTTACCGATTCGACCGTGAAGCCGTTGCCAACGCAGAGGGCCTGGTCCGGCGGCTCCAGCGAATACTGGTTGCCACCGTTGGCGGTCCGCTGGTCGAAGTGGTTGAGACCGGCAAAGCCGACCTGGATCTCGGGGTTCGATGCCGCGACCGCGTTGGACCGCACCACGGGCGGATTCAGCGGCTTGGGTGGAAACTTCCGGCGCGCCGCCCGGTTGTCGCTCACCGCTGCCGCGTCCGCCTCGGCGGAACCAGGTCGCAGCTCGGGCTGACCGGGGCCAGCGGATCCGCCGGAGGTGGCGCGAATGCTTGTCGTCCCGGCGGCCGGGATCTGGCGCGAGGCGCCACTGGCGGCCAACGCGACGGAGCCGACCGGGATGAGTCCCGCCAGCAACGCCACCCCAGCAAGCCATGTCACGAGTCTTTTCACCACACCCATGTCCTCCTAGCAGAAGCCCTGCGGCCCAAATGCCCGATGCGGGAGGGATCCCGCCGTTATCCGCGACCGACTCGGATGCGAACGGGGGGCGGAGCCCCCGAGGACGGGTTCCCCCTCAGAGCCGATCGGCTGCGGGATCATCGAGATTGGGACGATCGCCGAAGCTGGCTGGCACCGCCAGACCCGAGTGTGTCATGAGCCGAGGGTCGATGTGGATGGAGGTCGCTGGTCTTCCGGTGTCGCGAAAGATACGTCCGCCGGAAGGCGGACGCAAGGGAATTGACCTGCCTGGTGCCAGCACGCACCGGGACCGTGAGCTCAGCTTCCCGACCAGTTCCCGATCAGCCGCACGGCCTGCGGCGCGACGGTGAACTCCCACGCGTGCGCGCTGCCGATGCGGTCGCCGTCGACCTGGAGCGGCACGCCCGACGCAGGGCCGTCCAGGACGGTGAGCTCCGCGGTCACGCCATCGAACGCCGCCGCCGCCGCACGACGGCCGGCCGCCCAGCGGACGGCCTCGAGCGCGAGATGCGGAACCGGCCCGGCGTACACCCGGAGCCGCATCCAGCCGGCGTCCGCCACGGCTCCGTGGTTCACGAGCAGGCCGCGGCCGAAATACGGTGTCGTGGAAGCGACGAGCAGCTCCATCGGTCCTTCGTGGACGACCGCGCCGTCGACGGTGAGCCGCACGGTCGGCCGCCGGAAGAGGTCCGGGATCGCGCCGCCGATCGCCTGCGCCCAACCGCGCGTTCCCTTCGCCCCGGCATCGGCATACCGTCCCGCCACGTGAGCGTCCCAGCCCGCGCCGGCGAACAGTGCCAGCCGGCCCTGCACGCGGACGAGGTCGACGGGCCGGGCATCGCCGGCGAGCACGGTCGCCGCCACCGCCTCAGGGTCCCGCGGCAGGCGAAGAAGGTGCGCGGTGGCATTCCCGAAGCCGGCCGGCAGGTAGCCGATCGTGGTCGGCGAACCGGCGAGGACGTTGTAGGTGACGCTCAGGGTTCCATCGCCACCGGCGACGACGACCGTCGAATAGGCGTGGATCCGCTCCTCGAGCAGGCCGGCGAGCTCGGTCGCGTCGCGCGTCTCGACGCGGATCAGGTCGGCATCCAGGCCGGCGCGGACGAGGCCGACCATCCGCCGCGTGCGGCCGGTGGTGGCGGTCCCGGCGGCGGCATTCAGGACGATGGCCGCCGGCCGGGCGAGCTGCGTGCGACTGACCCCGACCCCCGCCTCGCGGTTCACGGCAGGGCGGAGATGATCTCGTCGGCGGTCGCCGGATTGCCCGTCACGACGACGAAGATCGTGTCTGCATGCGGGATGAGGTAGATCGTCTTGTCGGATGACGGCGAGGCGCCCTGCTGCACCTGCTTGCCGCCGACCCTCGCCGTCTTCCACGTGACGTCGCTGCCTCCCTGGCTGGCGGCGACCGAGCCCTGGAACTCGCGCAGCAGGTCCGCCGGGGTCGTCCCGGCCACGCGATACGCGAACGCCTGGCTGTCGGCCTGCACCGCGGTCGCGAACGCGACCGACACGTCGGAGGGTTTCGCGCCGAGCCGATCGAGGAAGTCGGTGAAGGAGCTGTCGACCACGCCGCCCGACAGCAGCGTCTCGCCCTTCATCGACAGCTTCTGGGTCTGCTCGCCGGCGATCGTGTCCGGTAGCAGCGCCTCGAGCTCCGGCGCCTCGCTGAGGGTCCCGGACGCTGCCGCAGACGCGGAAGCCGCTCCCGACGGCGCCACGAGCTCCGTGGCGGTCGGCGAGGTGCTGACGTCCGAGCCGCTCGAGCAGGCGGCCAGCGTGCTGATCGCGACGCCAACCGCCAGGGCGGAGATGCTCGCGCGGCGCACTGGGCTCACGGCAGGTTCGAGAACACCTCCGCAGCGGCGTCATCGCTGGCGGACGTTACCGAGAAGACGAGGTCGGCAACGCCATACAGGTACACCGATGTCGTCTGCTGGCCCGGCGCGGTCCCCTTCTTGACGCTCTTTCCGCCGACGGTGGCATCGGTGAAGCCTGTTGCGCCCACGTCACCCTGCATCGAGGTGCTCAGCTCGTTGAGGAGGATGGAATGATCCACGCCCTTCACGCGGAAGGCGGAAACGGCGGTGCTGCTCGCGTTGGTGCTGAGGGCGAAGGCGAACGCGACCGACACGTCATCCGGCTGGGCCCCGACGCTGTTCAGGAAGTCGATGATTTGCTGGTTGTCGCCGCCGGACGTCATCAGCTCGCTGCCCTTCATCGAGGACTTGGTGGTCTGCTGGCCGCCGATCTTGTCGGGGAGCAGCGCCTCGAGCTCGGTGTCGCTGTTCGGGAGGTCGAACGAGGGAAGCGCCGAAGCGTTCGCCGATTCGGATGCAGACGCGCTGGCGGCTTCGCTCTGCGTGGCGGTGGTGGCGGACGCCGACGCGGACGCGCTCGCGCTCGACGAGCTGCCGGACGAGCAGGCGGCGAGGGCGAGGGCCAGGGCGGCGACGAGGCCGCGTGTGGCAAGTCGGGTGGTCATGAAAGAGAGCGCCTCCCAGTGGGCGACGCCGGCAAGGGACAGGCCGTCGTCAGTGGCGGAAGGATACGCAATCGCGGCGGAATGGTCAGCGCAGGTGCATCGAGCGCTGGCGCTTGAGGAAGCGGCCGTCACCCGCCTCGCCCTTCCAGTCCGCGCCGTCGACGATGACCTTGCCGCGGCTCAGGACCACATCGGCGCCGCCGGTCACCTCCCAGCCTTAGTAGCAGGAGTAGTCGACGGCCATGTGGTGGCTCGCGGCGCTGATCGTGTGCGTGCGGCTCGGGTCGTAGACCACGATGTCGGCGTCGAGGCCGGCGGCGACGGTGCCCTTCTGGGGCAGGCCGAACATGCGCGCCGGTGCGGCGGAGATGACCTCCACCCATCGGTTCGGCGTCAGGCGCCCCTCGCGCACGCCGCCTGAGTGGAGGAGGTCGACGCGGTTCTCGACGCCGGGCAGGCCGTTCGGGATCTTGCGGAAGTCACCCCGCCCGAGATCCTTCTGGCCATGGAAGTCGAACGGGCAGTGATCGGTGGAGACGACCTGGAGGTCGTCCTTCAAGAGCCCGGTCCAGAGCTCCTCCTGGTGATCCGCCGGACGCAGCGGCGGCGAGCACACGAACTTGCTGCCCTCGAAGCCGTTGCCCATATCCTCGAGCGAGAGGAAGAGGTACTGCGGGCAGGTCTCCGCGAACGTCGGCAGGCCCTCGGCGCGGGCACGACGCACCTCGTTGAGCGCCTCGCGCGCCGAGAGGTGGACGATGTAGACCGGCGACCCCGCCACCTCGGCGAGGCGGATGACCCGATTCGTCGCCTCGCCCTCGAACACCGGGGAGCGCGAGGTGCCGTGGTAGTACGGGTCCGTGTGGCCGGCCGCCACGTCCTGCCCCGCCACCACGTCGATCGCCATCCCGTTCTCGGCGTGCATCATGATCAGCCCGCCATTCTTCGCGGTCTGCTGCATCGCCCGGAAGATCGCCCCGTCGTCGCTGTAGAAGACACCGGGGTAGGCGGTGAAGAGCTTGAAGCTCGTGACGCCCTCGTCGACGAGGTTGTCCATCTCGGCGAGAACGTCGTCACGGACGTCGCTGACGATCATGTGGAAGGCGTAGTCGATGCACGACTTGCCGTCCGCCTTCTCGTGCCAGGCGTCGAGGCCCTGGCGCAGCGACCCGCCGCGGGGCTGGACGGCGAAGTCGATGATCGTCGTCGTCCCGCCGAAGGCAGCGGCACGCGTCCCGGTCTCGAACGTGTCCTTGGCGAACGTGCCGCCGAACGGCAGCTGCATGTGGGTGTGGACGTCGATCGCGCCGGGGATGACCCATTTGCCGCTGGCGTCGATGGTTGTGTCGGCGGTCGCGTCGAGATCGGTACCGATGAGGGCGATCCGCTCGCCGTCGACGAGGACGTCCGCCCTCGTCGTGGCATCGGCGTTGACGATGGTTCCACCGGTGATCAGGGTGCGCATCGCGTCCTCCGTCGGATTGGTCGTGGGTCGGTCACGTCGCGGTGAATACGTATCGTAGGGCGCCTCGCGACCGCGGAGCGCCCATCGGTCGCCGGGCCGCGGTTGAACGATCCGGCCATCGCGGCCCGCCCTCGTTGACATGAGCAGATCGACCCGCCTCCCCGTCCCTGCCGCCCTCGCGGCACTCCTCCTCGCCGGATGCGCCTCGGGTGCCGGCACCCCGTCGGCGACCGGCGCCACGGCGAGCGCGACACCGACCGGCTCGATCGCCATCGCGTCGCCCAGCGAAGCCGGCCTCGGATCGATCCCGCGGCCCACGGGTGAGACGATCGATGGCACCTGCGATGGCGATGCCTCGTGCCTGGGGCTGCTCGATGCGGGCGAGCACACGTCCGGCGGCTTCCAGCCGACGCTGACGTTCACCGTGCCAGCCGGTTGGGCGAACCTCGAGGATCGGCAGGGCGTGTTCACGCTGCTGCCGCTCGACATCCCGGGCGACGCCATCATCCTCTTCGGCAAGCCCCAGGCGACCGAGGATGACGGGCGCATCGTGTCCGGTGCAGACAACTCCACGGCCGGGCTGGCTGCCTACCTGCGCGGCAGGACCGATCTCGACGTGTCGGCCACGACGACGAGGATCGGTGGCGTCGAGGCGCAGCAGCTCGACATCGCGATCCGACCCGGAACAATCGCCAAGGCACGCGGTTGCGAGGTGGCGGTCTGCGTGACGTTCGCCAGTGGCCGCGGCAAGACGTGGGACTACCAGGCAGGCCTCGCCGGCACGGAACGCGCTCGCGTCTACCTCGTCGACGCGGCGGGCACGACGACACTCATCGTCGTCGACTCGCTCGACGGCACCACGTTCGGCGACCTGACCGCTGCCGCGGAGCCGATCGTCGCCTCGATGGCGTTCCATTGAGGCGGAGGCCTCCTCGGCGCATGATCACCGCCAGGTCGCAGCGGTAGGCATGGCGTGGAGCGAGGGCTCGTCGAGCGAGCGCAGCGTGGTGATCGTGACGCGTTCACGGCGCTCGCGGCTGCAGCGGTCGATCGCCTGTTCGCCATCGCGGTCCTCATGCTCCGCGATCGGTATGCCGCCGAGGATGCCGTGCAGGAGGCGCTCATCCGGGCCTGGCGTGACCTGCCGGCGCTGCGCGACCCGGCTCGCGTCGACGGATGGTTGCGTCGCCTCGTCGTGCACGCCGCGTACGACGAGGCGCGCCGTGGGCGGCGCCACCGTGCCGACCTCATCCTCCTGCCGGGCGGGCCGGAGCCGGCCGTCGGCGATGAGGCGGATGCAGTCGCGGAGCGAGACGTGTTGAACCGCGCCTTTCGACGGCTGACCGTCGAGCACCGTGCGGCCATCGTGCTGCGTTACTACCTGGCGCTCAGCGTCCCGGAGGTGGCCGACAATCTGGGCATCCCGCTCGGCACCGCGAAGTCGCGGATCCATCACGCGGAGCGGGCGCTCCGCGCCGCCCTGGAGGCCGATGCGCGCGTCCCGCGGCGCAGCATCGAGCCCCGCCGATGACGACGCCGCGGGACCCGTTCCACGATCAGCTGGCGGCGTGGCTGCGCTCGGAGGCGCCGGACGAGGCACCGGACGCGATCCTCGACGCGGTTGCCTCACGCATCGATGACCTGGAGCCGGCACGGCCGCGTCTGGGGAGCCCCTGGCTCCGGCTGCTGGCATCCGCGGCGGTCGTGGTGGCGGTCCTGGTCGGTGGCTGGGCCATCTCGCGGGCGCAGCTCGGACCGACGCCTGGT
>JBBQMC010000040.1:0-15481 GCA_038328565.1 Candidatus Limnocylindria bacterium | reverse complement strand
GGCGAGCCTCTCGTTCGTGAGCTTCAGCCCCGAGGGTCGCGCGCTGGCGATCGCAGAGCTCGACCGCCTGGCCCTCGGGGGCGTGGAGTCGACCCGCCTGCTTGACCTCGGCTTCCGGGCCGGCGCCGAGGCTGGGCTCGTCGGCGCCGTGCACGGCGTGATCCCGGCGAGCCGCGGCGGCGCGCTGGCCGACGCGCTCCGCGCCGGCGGCGGCGGGATCAGTGCGTTCGACCTCGCGCTGGTCATCGGCGGCACCGAGATCGGTCCACGCTCGTGGGTGGAGCAGGTCAGCCCACGCGTGCCGGACCTGCCGGTCGCCGCGATCGTGCCGACCGCGCTGCAGCCGCTCGCCACGCCCTACCTGCGAACGCGCCAGATCGGCGCCCTGCTCGCGACCGCCCGCGACGACGCCGCCTTCGTCGACCTCGTGCGCGCCGACGCCAGCGTGGCGGGACGCGAGGCGTCGACGGTCCGTGACCTGCCGCCGCCGCCGCTTGCGATCCTGCTCGGCATGCTGCTGACCCTCGGCGCGCTCGGCGATGCAGTCGCGCGGCGGCTGCGCGGCCAACCGCGCGACGCGGGGACGGTCGCGTGACGGGCCTCGTCGACCCGGGGAGCGGCGGCGTGCTGGCGATGTGGGTCGCGGTCGCGGCCACGATCCTCACCTGGTCGATCCTCGTCGGCGCGCGCCGACCGTTCGCATGGTCGCAGCGGCTCCTCGCCGGTCTCGCCACCGGGTACCTCGTGCTGCTCGCGATCCGCGAGGTGCTGGTGCCGCGCCTCGTGACGCCGCTCCTCACCGCCCCGGCGGAGCATCCGCAGCTGTGGCTCGCCCTCGTCGCCGGCGTGCTGCTCGTCGCCGCGCGCTGGCTGCCACCCGCCGTCGGCGCGCTGCCGGTGGCGGTGCTGCTTGGCGCCACGGCCGCCTTCGCACTGGGCGGCGCCGTGGTCGGCACGGTGATGCCGCAGCTCACCGGCGTGAGCCTCACCCCGGCCGCGACCGGCGGCGCGCTCGCCTCCGGCATCGTGGCGAGCATCGTCGCCGTGCTCGTGCTGCTCGCGTTCGTCCACGGCCAGCCCAGGAGCCGTGCCGTGGCCGGGCTGGCCGGCGCCGGCCGCTGGATCATGCTCGGTGGCCTCGGGGTGTGGCTCGGCTACCTCGTCGTCTCGCGGCTCGCGCTGCTCGCCGACCGGGTGGCGTTCGTCGTCGTCGACTGGCTGGGCATCGGCCGATGACCGATGTGCCGATGAGCGACGAGCCGATGCCGGCCGAGGAGCCGACACCCTCCGACGAGCCGACACCGTCCGAGTCGGTGCCCGCTCAGTCGGTCGCACCCGTCGACGACGCGGCCTCGACGGACTGCTCACTCCTCGTCGACGTCGGCTCGGCCTGGACGAAGGCGTCACTCGTGGCGCATGCCAGTGGCCGCTGGCGCGTCGTTGCGCATGCCGCGCAACCGTCGGACTGGCCGCGCGCCGAGCTCGTGCGGACGCTCGCCACGGCGCTTCGCCCGGCGGCGGATCTGCGCCTCGCCGACCGCCTCGAGACGCTCATCGCGGACGGCGCCCGCATCGTCTGCCGCACGCCGGCACGGCCGGGGCGGATCGCGCTGGCGGCGGTCGCGCGCGATGTCTCGGCGGCCGCGGCGCGCCAGGCGGCCGAGTCCGCCGGCTGGCTCGTGGTCGAAGAGGCGACGGCGGACGATGGGCGCTCGCTCGTCGCCCGGCTCGAGGCGCTGCGGGACGCCGACCCGGACGCGTGGCTCATCGTCGGCGGATTCGATGATGGCGACCCGGCCCACGGGCTGGAGCTCGCCGCCCTGGCCGCCGCGGCCCGAGGACCCGACGCCGAGACGCCGGTTATCTGGGCGGGCTCGTCGGCGGCCGAGTCGGCCGTGCGCGCACTGGCCGGGGAGCACGTCCAGGTGGCGCCGAATGCCAGCCCGCGCGCCGGAGTGCGAGACCCGGAGCCGCTGCGCCAGCACCTCGAGACCCTCCTCCAGGGCATGGTCGAGCCGCGCGGGGTGCGCCGTCTCGCACCGATTGCCTTCCGCCGCGCGATCGGCGCAGTGGCGCGGGGCACGGGCCTCACCGTCGTCGGCGTCGACCTTGGCGCCCGCTACGCGACGTGGGTCCGAGCCGATGCGGTCGGTGGGCTCTCCGGCCGCGTCTTCGCTGCCGGCGGCATCGCGTCGGCCCAGCTCGTGGCGGGGGGCATGGCATCGCGCGTCGGCCGGCACCTCGCGCGCGCGATCGATGACCTGGCCGTGGCCGACGTGCTCCAGAACCTGCGCACGCGGCCGGCCGCGCTCCCTCAGACGGAGGACGAGCTGGCCGTCACGCAGGCGGCGGCGCGGGTGCGGCTCGAGCAGATGGCGACCCAGGACGGCGGCATCGACGGCGTCGACCTCGTCGTGGCCGCCGGTCGCACGCTGGCCGCCGCGCCCGCACCGTCGCAGGCCATGGCGATGCTCCTGGACGGCCTGCGCCCGGTCGGCGTGACCCAGCTCGCCATCGATCCGGCCGACGTGCTCGCCCCGCTGGGGTCGCTGGAGGACGGCGAGCTCGAGGACGCGCTCGCGGCGATCCTCGGTGACGCCCTCATCCCGCTTGGTTCCGCGGTCGTGTGCCGCGGCGTGCGGGCCGGCCAGACCGCCATGCGGGTCATCGTGCGGCGTGCCGGCTGGCATGAGGAGCGGCTCGTCGTGCGCGCCGGCGCGATCGTCCGCCATCCGCTGCCGCGCGGTGCGCGGGCGGAGCTCGAGATCGAGCTGGCCCCCGGCGTCTCCCTCGGTGGACCCCGACGCAGCCTTGGGGTGCGCGCCGAGGCCACCGGCGGCGCGGCCGGCCTCGTCTTCGACGCCCGCGACGTGCCGATCGCGCTCCCGCGGCGGACCGATGACCGGCGCGCCGTGCTCGCCGGCTGGCGCGATGCCTTTGCGCTCGACCCGGAGCCGGTCCGATGACCGAGGCACTCCACCGCGTCGCGCTGCCGTCGGGCGCGGAGCTGGTCGTCGACGTCGGCCACGACGTGAACGCCGATGCGGTCCTCGCCGTGCGCCGGCCGCCGTCGGCGCCGCTCGTGCTCGCTGCCGCGTCCGCGCTGCGCTGCCGCGCGACGGAGGTCGCCTCGCACGTCCTCTCGGCGCCGGGCGCCCACGTGGCGACCGGCGACGTCCTGGCGCGCCGCGGGAGCCACCAGGTCGTGGCGCCCGACGCCGGCCTCTTCCTCGGCGCGTCGCGGGTCGACGGCACGCTCCTGCTCGCGCCCTGGGGCGAGGAGGAGCGGGTGATCGGCCACGTTGCCGGTCGGGTGCGATCGGTCGAGCGCCGGGCCGTCGTCATCGAGGTACCGGCGGCGATCGTCGAGGGGGTCGACGGGAGCGGCGATGCGGTGCACGGCGAGCTGGTGGTGGCCGTGCACGAGCCGGGCGAGGAGCTCCGCGCCGCCGCGATCGACGTCGCGAAGGCGGGGAAGATCGTCGTGGGCGGCTCGCGGGCGTCGGCCGAGACGCTCACCCGCGCCCGGGCGATGGGCGTCGCGGGCATCGTGCTCGGTGGCGTGCTCGACAAAGAGCTCCGCGACTTCGAGGCGATCCAGCGCCGCCGCCGCGAGCTGGGCGGGATGACAGGCGCCTTCGCGCTCCTCCTGCTCGAGGGATACGGCAAGGTGGGCGTCGACCCCCAGCTGTTCGCCTGGCTGCGCGCGCAGGCCGGCCGGATGGCCAGCCTCTTCGGCGCCGAGCGGCGGATCTACGTCTACGACGCCACGCCGCCGCCGGCACGCCGGCCGCTCGCCGTCGTGGGCGACCGCGTCGTCGCCCATCGACGCCCGTTCCAGGGTCGGAGCGGGACCCTCGTCGCGGTCCTCGACGAGCCGCACGCCGCGCCGTCCGGCATCCCTTCGCGGATGGGCCTCGTGCGCTTCGACGACGGGCGTCTCGCGCCGGTCCCACTCGCCAACCTCGAGGCGGTGACCGAGCCGGACTGAGCCGGCGTTCTATCCTTGCGCCGATGCAGACGGCGGATCGCACGGCCACCGGCACCCTGGAGAGCGGCTCGCCCGAGGCGACGCGCGCGATCGGCCGTGCGCTGGGAGCGGTGGCCGAGCCGGGGACGCTCGTCGCGCTGATCGGGCCGCTGGGGGCCGGCAAGACGCAGCTCGCGAAGGGGCTGGCGGAAGGGCTCGGCATCACGACCGTCGTCAACAGCCCGACCTTCGTGCTCATGAACGAGCACGTCGGCCGGCTGCGGCTGTTCCATGTCGACGCGTATCGCCTCGACGATCCGGCCGATGCGCTCGACGCCGGCCTCCTCGACGATCGCGAGGCGGAGGGGGTGACCGCGGTCGAATGGGCCGATCGCCTGAGCGGCTGGCTGCCCGCCGAGCGGCTCGAGATCGTCCTCGAGCCGGACCCCACCGGCGCCGACGCGCGCACGCTGCGCTGGACGGCCCACGGGACCGCGCACGTCGCCCTCGCGTCGCGGGCGCTGGTCTCATCGTGATCATCGGCATCGAGAGCGCCTCGACGGACGGGTCCGTCGCGCTCGCCCGCCCCGACGGCACGCTGCTCGCCGTCGAAGGCTGGAGCGCGGACCGACGGCAGGGGAGCGAGCTCCTGCCGCGCCTCCTGGCGCTCCTCGCCGCGAACGGCCGCCGGCTCGGCGAGGCGACCGGCGTCGCCGTCGGGATCGGTCCCGGCTCGTTCACCGGCCTGCGCGTCGGGCTGAGCCTGGGCAAGGGAATCGCCTACGCGCTCGACCTGCCGATCGTCGGGGTCGGCTCGCTCGCGGCATGGTTGGCCGCCGAGCCGTCGGCGCCCGCCGCGATCGCCCGTGCCGGGGCGGCCGAGGCGTGGCTGCTGGATCGGGACGCGGAGGTGCCGGTCGTGGTCGACCTCGACGCACTTGCGGCCCGCAGCCCCCTGTCCGGCTGCGTGGCGCCGGTCGAGCTCAGCATCGCGTTCGGCCTCGCCGGAACGCTGCCGCCGCACCGCGCCGCCGCCGGCGTCGCCAGCCTCGCCGCCGCGCGACTGGCGGCCTCGCCGGACGACCTGGTGACCCTGGAGCCGGCCTACCTGCGTGCCCCGCGCGGCCTCGAGCCATGAGCATCGCGCTGCGCACCCACGTTCGCTCGATGCGGATGAGCGACATCTCCGCCGTCCACGAGATCGAGCGCAGCAGCTTCAACGAGCCGTGGCCGGAGCACGCGCTGCGACAGGAGCTGACGGGCAATCGGCTCGCACGCTACCTCGTCGCGGAGCGCGCGGGGCGGGTCGTGGGGTATGCGGGGGTGTGGCTCATGGTCGACGAGGCGCACATCACGACGTTCGGCGTGCTGCCCGACGCGCGGCGCACCGGGGTCGGCGCCCGGATGCTGCTGGCGATGGCGGACCTCGCGCTCGAGCTGGGAGCCGCGCGCCTAACGCTCGAGGTCCGGCCGACGAACAACGCCGCCCGCGCCCTCTACGCGCGGTTCGGCTTCGCGGAGGTCGGTCGCCGGCCGCGCTACTACACCGACGACGGCGAGGACGCCCTCGTGATGACGACCACGGAGCTGCGCGGACCTTCGATGCAGCCCCTCCTCGCTCTGGAGCGTGCCCGGCTCGTCGTGCCCGAGGAGCCGGCGTGAGCGCGCCCCGCGTCCTTGCCATCGAGTCCAGCTGCGACGAGACCGGGGTCGCGGTCGTCGTTGGCGGACGCAGGATCGAGGCGAACGAGGTGGCGACCCAGATCGCCCTTCATGCCGTCACCGGCGGCATCGTGCCGGAGGTGGCGGCTCGCCAGCAGCTGCGCTGGATCGTGCCGACCCTCGACGCCGCGCTGGCCGCCGCCGGCGCCGGCTGGGGCGACCTCGACGCGGTGGCCGTCACGTACGGGCCGGGGCTCATCGGCTCGCTGCTCGTGGGCGTCAGCGTGGCGAAGGCGCTCGCCGTGGCGCGTGAGCTGCCGCTCGTCGGCGTGAACCACATCGAGGGCCACATCTACGCGAACTGGCTGACCGATGTCGACGCCGCATCGCCACTCCCGTCGGAGCCGGAGTTTCCGCTGCTCTGCCTCGTGGTCAGCGGCGGGCACACGCAGCTCGTACTCATGCATGACCACGGGCGTTACACGCTGCTCGGCCAGACCGTCGACGATGCCGCCGGCGAGGCCTTCGACAAGGTCGGCCGCCTCCTCGGGCTCGGGTATCCGGGCGGCCCTGCGATCTCGGCGGCCGCCGCGGGCGCCACCCCGGCGACCCGGTTCCCGCGTGCCCGGACCGCGGGGCCATACGACTTCAGCTTCAGCGGCCTGAAGACCGCCGTGCTGCGCGAGGTCGCCGCCTACCGCGAGCGCGACGCCCCGATTCCCGTCGACGCGTTGGCGGCCGCGTTCGAGGAGGCCGTGGTCGATGCGCTCGTGACGAAGACGGTGGCGGCCGCCACCGAGCACGAGGTCGCCGGCGTCGCGCTCGGCGGCGGGGTCGCGGCGAATCGCGCCCTGCGCGCCACCCTCGCTGATCGCCTCGCCGCGCTCGGCATCCCGCTCCGCGTGCCGCCGCCGGCATGGTGCACGGACAACGGCGCGATGATCGGGGCGGCGGCAGGCTATCGGTTCGCCGCCGGCGATCGGGCCGACCCGTCGCTCGAGGCGATCCCGAACCTGGCGTTGCCATGGCTCGCGGTCTCGTGAGCGCCGCCACCGACGGGCCACTGGCGCCGGAGCGCCTCGTTCCGCCGACCCCGGGCCAGCTGCGGCGCCTCCTGCGCGCCGAGGGGCTGTGGCCGAAGAAGAGCCTCAGCCAGCACTTCCTGACCGATCCCGCGGCGCTCGACGAGATCGTGGCTGCCGCGGAGATCGCGCCCGGCGATCGGATCGTCGAGATCGGCCCGGGCCTCGGCGTGCTCACCCGGCGGCTGCTGGCGGCCGGCGCATCGGTCACCGCCGTCGAGCTGGACCCCGGCCTCGCCGCGTGGCTGCGGCGTGAGCTCGCCGGCGTCCCCGCGTTCACGCTCATCGAGGCGGACGCGCTCAGCCTCCACCCGCGCGACGTCGCCGGCGACGGCGATTACAAGGTCGTGGCCAACATCCCGTATCACATCACCAGCCCGCTGCTCCACGCATTCCTCGGGGCGGAGGCGCCGCCGGCGCTCGTGGTCATGCTCGTGCAGGCCGAGGTGGCGGAGCGCGTCGCCGCGCCGCCCGGACGGATGAGCTACCTCTCCGCGTTCGCGCAGAACGTCACCGATGCCGAGGTCGTCGGCCGCGTCCCGCCGGATGCGTTCGAGCCGCCGCCCGCCGTCGACTCGGCCATCCTCCGCCTGCGTCGCCGCCCGCAGCCGGTCGTCGCCGCCGGCGACGCTCGCGAGCGCTTCATTCGGGTCGTGCAGGCCGGATTCCGCCAGCGACGCAAGCAGCTCCACAACGGGCTCGGGCGCGAGCTGCCGGTGGAACGCGCCGTGCTCGACGGTGCGCTCGCGACATGCGCCGTCGACCCGGAGCGCCGGCCGCAGACGCTCAGCGTCGGCGAGTGGGCGTGCGTGGCGGCGGCCCTCGGTGACGCGCTGTGACCGCCCTCGCGCTGGCCGCGCCGGCCAAGCTCAACCTGTCGCTGCGGGTCGTGGGGCGCCGCGACGACGGGCTCCACGAGCTCGACTCGATCGTCGTGCTCGTCGACCTGGCCGATCGCCTCCTCCTCATGGCTGGCTGCTCCGGGCTGCGGACGACGGATGCTGACGGCGCGCCGGTGGCCGACGTCCCGGTGCACCCCGACGAGAACCTCGCCTGGCGCGGCCTGGTTGCCGGCTTGCGTGGCTCGCCGGATGACGCGATGGCGTGCCTGACGCTCGAGAAGTCGATCCCGGTAGCCGCCGGGCTCGGTGGGGGCAGCGCGGACGCCGCGGCGGGATGGCGGCTCGGCCGGGCGTGGCGCGGCGAGGTCGCAGACCCGGCCGGGGAGGAAGTGGCGCGGCTGGCGGAGATCGGGGCCGACGTGCCGTTCTTCGCGGCGGCGGTGCCGGCGGCACGGATCCGCGGCGTCGGCGAGCGGATCGAGCCGCTCCCCGTGACGGTCCCGACGGCTGGCGTACTCGTCATCGCCCCGTTTCCGCTCGCCACGGCGGCGGTGTTCGCCGCCACGCGGTCGCCGGATTGGTCCAAAGAAGCTCCGGCGACCGTGGACGAGGCGCTGGCCGAAGGCACGAACGACCTCCTCGCCGCCGCCCGCCGCTGCGAGCCACGCCTCGACGAGCTGATGGCGCTCGTCGTCGCGGCCGGCGGCGTTCCGCGCCTGACGGGGAGCGGGGCGACCTTCTTCGTGGTCACCGACGGCCCGGATCGGTCCGCGGCGCTCGTCGCCCGCCTCGCCCGTGCCAGGGTGCGCGCCAAGCCGTACGCGACGCGGCTGACTGCCGCTAGCATCGAGCGATGAGCGAGCGACGAATCATCAACGCCGATGGGGCTCCGGCCGCCATCGGTCCCTACAGCCATGCCGTCGCCGGCGACGGGCTCGTGTTCCTCTCCGGCCAGGTGGGCGCCGACCCGACGAGCGGTGACCTCGCCGACGGGGTGACGGCGCAGGCCGAGCAGGCGCTTCGAAACATCGGGGTGGTGCTCGCCGCGGCAGGGACCGATCTGTCACGCGTGGTGAAGGCGACGATCTTCCTGACGGATATGGGTGATTTCGCGGCGGTGAACGAGGTCTACGCCCGCCACATTGGCGAGGGAAAGCCCGCGCGTTCGACGGTCACGGTCGCCGCCCTGCCGAAGGGCGCGCTCGTCGAGATCGAGATGGTCGCGCTCGCCGGCGTCGGTGACGGCGGTTGACCCTCACCCAGCCCGCCGATACGATGCGCGCCTCGTGATCACTGCCGCCATCGTCCTGGCCGCCGGCCAGGGGACGCGGATGCGCTCATCGCTCCCCAAGGTGCTTCACCCGCTCGCCGGGCGTCCGATGGTGAGCCATGTCCTGGCCGCGCTGGCGCAGGCGGGGGTCGACCACCGCGTCCTCGTCACCGGCTTCGGTGGTGCCCAGGTGGAGGCCACGATCGACGGGGCCGCGGTCACCGTGCGCCAGGAGCCCCAGCTCGGCACCGCCGACGCGGTCCGCGTGGGCATGACCCGGGTCCCGGCGGCCGCGCGCCACGTCCTCGTCACGATGGGTGACGCGCCGCTCATCCCGGCCGACCTCTTCCAGGCGTTGCTGGCCGAGCAGGCGGAGGGGGAGGCGGCGATCGCGCTCCTCGCCGCTCGCGTGCCGGATCCCAGCGGCTACGGGCGCGTCGTGCGCGGTGCCGACGGGGACGCGGCCGCGATCGTCGAGCACCGTGACGCGGATGCCGCCACGCTCGCGATCGACGAGGTGAACGTCGGCGCCTACTGCTTCGACGCCGAGTGGCTGCGCGCCAACCTCGGCAACGTGCCGGCGTCGCGGTCGGGCGAGTACTACCTGACCGATCTCGTGGCGCTCGCCGTGAGCGCCGGACGCCGGGTGGCAATCGTCGACGCGCCGCGTCCCGAGCTGACGAGCGGCATCAACGACCGCGTCGCGCTCGCCGCCGCAGAGCGCCTCGTGCGCGACACGATCAACGAGCGCCACATGCGCGCCGGCGTGACGATCGTCGACCCGCCGAGCACGTTCATCGACGCCGGGGTGGAGATCGAGGCCGACGCCCGGATCGAGCCGTGGACCGTCATCGCCGGTGCCAGCCGGATCGGCCGCTCGGCGGTCATCGGTCCGCACGCGCACGTGCGCGACAGCCGCATCGGCGAGCGCTCGACGGTGTGGGCGAGCGTGGTGGAAGAATCGAGCGTGGGGGAGGAGGTCGAGATCGGTCCCTACAGCCACCTGCGGCCGGGCTCGGAGGTCGCCGCGCGCGCGAGGATCGGCAACTACGCCGAGATCAAGAACAGCCGCATCGGCGCCGGCACGCAGCAACATCATTTCAGCTACCTCGGCGACGCGGACGTGGGGGAGAACGTCAACGTCGGTGCCGGCACGGTGACGGCGAACTTCGACGGCACCGAGAAGCACCGCACCACGATCGGCGACGGCGCGTTCCTCGGCGTCGACACGATGCTCCGCGCGCCAATCACGATCGGCGAGGGTGCGAGAACGGGCGCCGGGGCGGTCGTCACGCGTGACGTCGCGCCGGGCAAGACCGTGGTCGGCATGCCGGCGCGCCCGATCGAGCTCGGCCGGAGCGCAGCGCCGCCGGCCGACGAGACCGGGCCGGCGGCGAGCGCGGAGCCGGACCCGAACTCGCAGGTGGAGGCGTGATCGCGCGCTCGCATGGCTGAAGGCGGCGGTGGCGGCGGGACGGGCAATCCGTTCCTCGATTTCGGGATCGTCGCCATCCTCATTCTCATCACCGGCTTCTTCGCGGCGAGCGAGATCGCGCTCATCACCGTCAAGCGCCACCGGCTGAGCCAGCTCGCCGACGAGGGGAACCGGGCGGCGCGCACCGCGCAGTCGCTCATCGAGGACCCGTCGCGCTTCCTCGCGACGATCCAGGTCGGGATCACGTTCCTCGGCTTCCTCGCCGGCGCGTTCGGAGCGGTCTCCTTCTCGCACGCGCTCGCGGGGCTCATCGCACGCATCCCGCTCGAGTTCATCAGCAACGCGGCGGACACGATCGCGTTCATCGTGGTCACGCTCCTGGTCGCGATGCTCACGATCATCGTCGGTGAGCTGGTGCCGAAGACCCTGGCCCTCAACTTCCCGGAGCGCCTCGCGCTGGCGGTCGCCGGTCCCCTCGCGCTGCTCGACCGCATCCTGCGGCCGATCGTCTGGCTCGTGGCCGGCATCAGCCTCGTCCTCGTCCGCCTCTTCGGCGGCAAGCAGCGGCCGCATGCCGGCTACCTCTCGACCGAGGAGCTGAAGTCGCTCGTCGAGAGCGGCTCGGAGCAGGGCGGCATCGAGGAGGACGAGAAGGAGATGATCCACGGGGTCATCGAGCTCGGCGAGAAGAGCGTCCACGAGGTCATGGTCCCGCGCATCGGGATCCGCGCCCTCGAGGTCAGCGCTCCGCTCGAGGAGGCGCTCGACGTCATCGTCCGTGCCGGCCACTCGCGCGTGCCGCTCTACGAGGACGGACTCGACAACATCGTGGGCGTCCTCTACGCCAAGGACCTGCTTCCCTACCTGAAGGACAACGTCCGCAACGGCAAGGGAGCAGGCGGCATCGACCTGCGCACGCTGGCGCGGCCGCCGGTGTACGTACCGGAAAGCAAGCGCGTCGACGAGCTGCTCCACGAGATGCAGCTCGCGAAGCGGCATATCGCGATCGTGGTGGACGAGTACGGCGGCACCGCCGGCCTCATCACGATGGAGGACCTCGTCGAGGAGATCGTGGGCGAGATCCAGGACGAGTACGATGCGGAGGAGGACCTCGTGGAGCCGATCGAGTCGGACTCGCTGGTCGCGTTCCGCCTCGACGGGCGGGTGAGCATGGACGACCTGCGCGACCTGTTCGACATGAGCGACGACGAGGAGGATGACGAGGATGCCTACGACACGGTCGGCGGCTTCGTCATCCATCGCACCGGCCGCATTCCGCTGCCCGGCGAGGAGGTCCCGTTCCACGAGGTGACGGTGCGGGTCGAGACGGCGGACTCGCGGCGCGTCTCAAAGGTCGTCGCCTCGCGTCCGCGCGCGGCGGACGAGCAGCCGACCACGGAGCCGGCGGTCGAAGCCGGCGGCTGACCGAACCCGGTCAGGGTCTCAGGGGGCGAGGACCGACTCGACCAGCGCGCGCAGCTGGAGGCGGTGGAGGTCGTCGATCGGCAGCGCGTCGATCTCGGCGATCGCGCCATCACACAGCCGGCGAGCCTCCGCCTGCGCATGGTCGCGCGCTCCGGTGGACACCAGCAGACCGAGTGCCTCGTCGACCTGTGCATCGGTCATCGGCTGATCGGCCGGCGCGAACAGGTCACGCAGCCGGGCGCTGTCGGCGGGCGCTGCGTGCTCGAGCGCCCACACGACCGGGAGCGTCTTCTTGCGGCGTCGCACGTCGCCCGCCTCGGCCTTGCCTGAGCGGTCGCTGCTCCAGAAGCTGCCCTTCACGTCGTCGGCGATCTGGAACGCGAGCCCGAGGTCGAATCCGAAGCGCTGGTAGGCCGCGATGATGGCCGGGTCGTCGGTCGCTAGCAGGGCTCCCGCCTGGACCGATGCACCGATGAGGGCGGCCGTCTTCTTGCCGATCATGTCCATGTACGCCGCGACGCTGACCTCGGTCGAGCGCTCGAAGCTGATGTCGAGGTACTGCCCCTCGCAGAGCGCGAGGCACGTCTCGTCGTAGATGCGCATGATCTCGAGCACGCGCCGCTCGCTGAAGCCGCCGTCGAGGAGGCGATAGAGCGCGAGCCGCGACAGGGCGAACAGGGCGTCGCCGGCGTTGATGGCGAGCGGGATGCCCCAGATGGCCCACAGGGTCGGCCGATGACGGCGCACGAGGTCGCCGTCCTCGATGTCGTCGTGGACGAGGCTGAAGTTGTGGCCGAGCTCCACGGCGGCGGCGCCGGGCAGCGCGCCCTTGTGCTCGCCCGCGATGGAGCGGTAGGCGAGCAGGCCCAGCAGGGGCCGGATCCGCTTGCCGCGCGCGCCGTCCGCCTGGTCGAGGCCGAGGTGGTAGGCGAGCTGCTCGTAGAGCGGGCGGGCATGGCCGTCGCGCTCGGCGAGGACCGATCGCATCTCCCCCTCGATGTCGCCGAGGAGACGCGTAAACTCGGCCTGGATGTCCACGTCCGAAGAGTACCCGAGGTCGATGAGCGCCATGTGCTGCGCGTCCTGGTGCGGTGGTGTCGACCGCATTCGCGATCGCTCGTAAGATCATGATACCTCGGATGAGCAAGTTTCCCTGCACCGGCACGAGGCGCCTCCGGTGAGCCCGCGCGGACGCCTCTACAAGACCGAGGCGATCGTGCTGCGCAGCATGGATCTCGGCGAGGCGGACCGGATCCTCACCATCCTCACTCCGCGCCTCGGGAAGCTGAAGGTGGTGGCGAAGGGCGTGCGCCGAACCCGATCCCGACTCGGTGGCGGCCTCGAGCCGCTCTCGGACGTCCATCTCGTGCTCGCGATCGGCCGCACCTTCGACGTCATCACCGCCACCGCCCTCGAGAATCCGCATCTCGGTCTCCGCGAGGACCTCCACGCGACCGCGTCGGCGTGGTACGTGGCCGAGCTCGCTGACCGGTTCTGCGAGGAGCGCGCCGACGCGCACGCCGCGTTCGTGCTTCTCGCCCAGGCGCTCACCGGGCTCGACGTGCCGGGCGACCTCGTGGCGCGCGACGTGGTTGCGCGCTGGTTCGAGCTCCACCTGCTCGGCGCGATGGGCTTCCGCCCGGAGCTGGGCCGCTGCCTCGAGTGTGGCGCCACGATCGAGCCGGGCGGCAACGCCTACTCCCCGGTGGCGGCGGGGATCCTGTGTCCCGGGTGTGGCCACGCGGCGCTCGGCGCGCGGCCGATCAGCGATGACGCACTGAAGGTCCTGCGTCACCTCCAGCGCTCCGAGCTCACCGAGGTGCTGCGCCTCCGGTTGGCGGTGCCCGTGGCCCGCGAGGCGGAGCGGCTCCTGCACGGCACGATCTCGGCCGTCCTCGAGCGGGAGCTGCGCTCGCGCGACTTCCTCGAGGAGGTCGAGGCCCGGGAGCGGCGCGAGGTCGCTGGGGCGTCCGCCGGGTGAGCGACGCGCCGGGCGGCCAGGCGCGTATCGGCGACATCGGTCGAGCGCTGGCGGCGTCGGTCTCGGGGCGCGAGCTGTGGGCCATCGGGATTGCGGTCGTCGTCGCGCCGCTCGTCTCGATCGCGATCGGGATGGCGATCGCGCTGTTCACGCCGTGGGGTGAGGCCTGGTCGCGATGGCCGGCACCGTGGCTGTCGCTTGGCGACATCGCGTTCGGACTCCTCCTCGTCGTCGTGTGGCAGGCGGCGTCGGTCCTTCTCGTGCCTGCGCCACTGCGTCGACCGATGGAGGTCCAGACCTGGGTGGGGGAGCGCGACCTGCGGGCCTGGCAGGCCGCGACCGGTTCGCTGCCCTGGCAGCTGCCACCCACGAATCCAGCGGCGGCCGAGCGCTGGCTGGCACGCCACCCCGCGACCGACGCCAACCGCTGGGCGCGGATCGAGGTGCTGCTCGTGGCGCGCCGATTCGACGAGGCCGGCACCGCCGTCGCACAGCTGCCAGCTACGCGACCGGCGGACCGGATCGCGCGCGCCGACCTCGCCGCCACACAGGCATTCGTCGAGCGCGGCGAGCTCGACCTCGACGAGCTGCGAGCCGCGACCGATGCGGCAGCAGGCGATGACCGGATCGACGGCATCGTGCGGGTCGCGATGCTCGAGGTGCGTGCCGCGATCGCCTCGGGCGGCGACTGGCTCCTGCCGCTCGAACAAGCTCGGGCGGAGCTCGGCGCGCGAGCGGACGGCGTCCTGTGGAGCGGCTTCTTCCGTCGCCGGCTCGTCGTCCTCCTGCCCGTGACCGGGATCGTGATCGTCGTCTTCGGACTCGTTCGCGGCGTGCCGGGCATCGGCGGATGAGCGGTCACCGGGTCACCGGCCTCAACCACGTCAACGTCACGTTCCCCGACGGCCGCCTCGATGAGGCGCTGACCTTCTACCGCGACCTGCTGGGGCTGGCCGAGCAGGATCGGCCGGCGGGTGCTTCCACATCGGGCGCGTGGCTCTGGATCGATCGGAGCGCGGGCGTCGAGCTCCATCTCAGCGGTGAGGCACCGGATGGCGACTGGCCGGTGGGGTCCGGGCGGCACGTCGGCCTGCTGGTGGCGGACCTCCAGGCCACCCGTGGGCGACTTGCCACGGCGGGCGTGGCGATCGAGTCGGCGCGACCGCTCCCCAATAGGGATCGGTTCTTCGTCCGCGACCCGTTCGGCAACCGCGTCGAGCTCCTGGCCTGGACCGATGCGGGGTCCGATCTCGGCTAGACTCGACCACCCCACCACCCGATGAGGAGCCACCACTACCACCGTGCCCGCCCCGAACATGGACGTCATCGTCAGTCTCGCCAAGCGACGCGGCTTCGTGTTCCCGTCGAGCGAGATCTATGGCGGCATGGCCGGCTTCTGGGACTACGGCCCGCTCGGCGTCGAGCTGAAGAACAACATCAGGGCCGCGTGGTGGCGGCGCATGGTCACGCTGCGCGACGACGTGGTGGGGCTCGACGCGGCGATCATCATGAACCCGCGGGTCTGGGAGGCAAGCGGCCACGTGGCGGGCTTCAGCGACCCGATGGTCGACTGCCGGAACTGCAAGAACCGCTTCCGCGAGGACGACCTCAAGGGCCCGCCGAGCGAGATCGCCTGCCCCAACTGCGGCATGAAGGGCACGCTCACCGAGGCGCGCCAGTTCAACCTGATGTTCGCCACCCAGGTGGGGCCGGTGTCGGAGTCCTCCTCGGTCGCCTACCTGCGCCCCGAGACGGCGCAGGCGATGTTCGTGCAGTTCGACAACGTCGCGACGAGCATGCGGCGCAAGCTGCCG
>JBBQMC010000039.1:0-15573 GCA_038328565.1 Candidatus Limnocylindria bacterium | reverse complement strand
GTGAGCGAGGTGGTGAGTAGCAACGGCTCGACCAGCATGGCCTCGACCTGCGGGTCGACGCTGGCGCTCATGGACGCCGGGGTACCGATCAAGGCGCCGGTCGCCGGCGCGGCGATGGGCCTGATCAGTGACAAGGCGACCGGCCGCTACGCGGTCCTCACCGACATCACCGGCAAGGAGGACGCCTACGGCGACATGGACTTCAAGGTGACCGGCACCGCCGAGGGTGTCACGGCGCTGCAGATGGACATCAAGGTGGCCGGCATCACCGTCGAGATCATGCGCGACGCCCTCGAGCAGGCGCGGGTCGCGCGGCTCTTCATCCTGGACAAGATGACCGCGGTCATCGGTGCCAGTCGCGAGGAGCTGTCGCCCTTCGCGCCGCGCATCACGACGATCAAGATCCCGGTCGACAAGATCCGCGACGTGATCGGCGCCGGTGGCAAGATCATCCGCCAGATCACGGCCGAGACCGGGACCGAGATCAACATCGAGGACGACGGCACGATCCAGATCGCCGCCACGAGCGGCGAGGCCGCCCAGAAGGCGATCGCCTGGATCGAGGGCCTGACGAAGGACGTCGAGGTCGGCAAGGAGTATCTGGGCAAGGTCGTCCGGATCATGAACTTCGGCGCCTTCGTGGAGATCCTGCCGGGCAAGGATGGCCTCGTCCACATCAGCGAGTTGTCCGACCAGCGGGTCGGACGGGTCGAGGACGTGGTCAGCATCGGTGACGAGCTCATCGTGATCGTGACCGAGATCGACCGCATGGGTCGTGTCAACCTGTCGCGGAAAGCCGCCATGGAGCGCCACATGGCGCGCAATGGGGATGGCGACGCGAGCGAGAACGGCCAGCCGGAGCTCGCCTCGGCCGAGCGCTTCGATTCCCGCGGGGATCGGGGTGAGCGTCCGGCGCCCCGCGGCGACCGGCCGCGCTTCGGTGATCGGAACCGGGAGCGGCCACCGCGCCGACGCTAGCAGCCAATGGCGAGGCGGGTCGGCGACGGCCCGCCTCGTTCGTGCATCGGGGGGACATCCGGAGGGGCAACGCACGGATGGGGACCGATGCCGAGCTGGCGGTCATCGCCGCCGAGGTCCGCGGCTGCACCCGATGCCCGCTGGCCCGCGGACGAACCGCGGCCGTCCCCGGCGAAGGCAACCCGCTGACCGACGTGCTGCTCGTGGGCGAAGGCCCGGGTGCCCGGGAGGACGCGACCGGGCGACCGTTCGTGGGACCGGCGGGGCAGCTCCTCGACGAGCTGATCCACAGCATCGGTTGGGAGCGTGGCGACGTCTTCATCGCCAACGTCGTGAAGTGCCGCCCGCCGGGCAACCGCGACCCCGAGCCGGACGAGATCGGTGCCTGCGCGAGCTTCCTGGATCGCCAGGAAATGGCGCTCGATCCGGCGGTCGTGGTGACCCTTGGCAGGCACTCCCTCCAGCGCTACCTGCCCGGCGCGCGGATCGGCGCCGTGCACGGCACGCTCCGTCGCGCGCGCGGCCGCCATGTCTTCCCGATGTACCATCCAGCTGCGGCGCTGCACCAGGCCTCGCTGCGGGAAACCCTCTTCCGGGACATCCGCGGGCTGCCGGCGGCGCTGCTCGCGGCCCGCGATTCGATCGCGGTCGAACGGGCCGCATCGGTCCAGGACGAACACGACGAGCTGCTGCCGACGACCATCGGTGAGCCGGACGCCCAGGACGTGGATCGCGAGGGCGCCGCGGACGAGGCACGGCAGATGACCCTCTTCTAGGAGCCTTCATGCCAGACACCCTGCGCATCATTCCGCTCGGCGGAGTGGGCGAGGTCGGTAAGAACATCACCGTCATCGAGTTCGGTGGCGACATCGTCGTCGTCGACTGCGGCCTCGCGTTCCCGGAGCCGGAGATGCTCGGGATCGACCTCGTCATCCCCGACGCGACATACCTCGAGGAGAACCGCGACCGGGTGCGAGCCATCCTCCTCACCCATGGGCACGAGGACCACACCGGCGCGCTGCCCTACGTGTTGCCGCGCATCCCCGGCACGCCGATCTATGCCACCCCGCTGACGATGGGCCTCGTCCAGGTCAAGCTCCGTGAGCACAAGCTGACCGAGATGACCGAGCTTCACACGGTCGAACCCGGCCGCGGCTTCGCGATCGGCTCGTTCACCGTCATCCCGTTCCGCGTAAACCATTCCATCCCCGACGGCGTTGGCTATGGCATCCGGACGCCGGGCGGCACCGTGGTCCACACCGGCGACTTCAAGTTCGACATGACGCCGCCCGACGGGGTGCGGGCGGACCTGGGGCTCATCGCCGAGATCGGCAACGCGGGCGTCGACTTCCTCCTCTCCGACTCGACGCGCGCCGAGCGCGAGGGCTACACGCTGTCGGAGATGACGGTGGGGGAGTCGCTCCACCAGCTGATCGGTGAGGCGAGCGGCCGGGTGATCGTGGCCACCTTCGCGAGCAACATTGGCCGCGTGCAGCAGGTGATCGACGCCGCCGCCGACAACGGCCGGAAGATGGTGGCGCTCGGGCGCAGCATGGAGCAGAACACCGCGATCGCGGTCGAGCTCGGCTACCTCGACCCGCGCAACGGCACCCTCATCAAGAAGGACCAGCTCCAGCGCATCCCGAAGGAGCAGCTCGTCGTCATGACCACCGGCTCCCAGGGCGAGCCGATGTCGGGCCTGACGCGGATGAGCAACCGCGACCATCGCAACGTAACGATCGAGCCCGGCGACACGGTGATCGTGTCCGCCTCGCCCATCCCCGGCAACGAGGAGGCGGTCGCCAAGACGATCGACAACCTCTTCAAGGAGGGGGCGATGGTCCACTACGAGCCGCTGAAGCACTGCCACGTCTCGGGCCACGGCTCGCGCGAGGAGCTCAAGCTCATGCTCGGCCTCGTCAAGCCGCGTCACTTCATCCCGGTCCACGGGGAGTACCGCATGCTCGTCCAGCACGCGCTTTTGGCCGAGGGCGCCGGCGTTGAGGTGGATCGCATCTTCGTGCTCGAGAATGGCCAGGTGGTCGAGTTCGACGGCACCCGCGCGCGCCTGGCCGGCAGCGTGACCGCCGGTGCGGTGCTCGTCGACGGCATCTCCTCGATCGACGGCCAGGACGGCGTCATCCTCCGCGACCGGCGCATGCTCGCCAGCGACGGCGTCGTGATGGTCGCCCTCACCGTCGACGCCGCGACCGGACGCGCCGTGTCGGGGCCGGACATCGTCAGCCGCGGCTTCCTCTCGGATCCGGATGACCCGGTCATGGCGTCCGCCCGCGACCACCTCGCCGCTGCGCTCCGCCAGCCCGCCTCGGACGACCACGCGGCCGAGACCGGGTACCTCAAGTCGAAGATCCGCGACACCCTGTCGCGCTACTTCTTCCAGCAGACGAAGCGGCGGCCGATGATCCTGCCGATCGTGCTCGAGGTCTAGCCCGATGACGACGCGGCGCACGACCCGCCGCCGCCCGACCCGACGCCGTCGGACGACGACGGCGACGATCAGCCCGCGCTTCGTGCGCGAGGCGCTCGCCCTCGTCCTCGTGTTCCTCGCGCTCATCAGCGTCATCGCCCTCTTCGCTCCCGACGCGGGCGCGATCGTCCGCCCGTGGCACGACTTCCTCTCCACCCTGCTCGGGTGGGGGATCGCGTTCGCGCCGCCGCTGCTTGCCGGGTTTGCCGTGATGCTCTGGATGAAGACGATGCCCGCCGAGCGTTGGATGGCCGCGACCGGCGCCGCGCTCGTGGCGATCGGCCTGCTGGCGATGTTCCACCTCGGCATCGGCGGCGGCACCGAGGCGATCGCGCGGGGCGACGGGGGAGGGATCATCGGCTACGGCGTGAGCGCCTTCGTGAGCGGTGCGGTGGGCGTCGCCGGGGCGTGGGTCGTCCTCGTCCTGATCGTGCTGGTCGGGCTGCTCCTCTACTTCAACATGACGATCGGCGACATCGTGGCGGCGTGGCTCCAGGAGCGGGACGAGCGGCGCGAGGTGGCGGCGGCCGACGCGCGGCGCGCGACCGTACCGGGACGTGCGAGCCGTCAGCCGGCCCCGGAGCCGCAGCCGGAACCGCGCGCCGGCCTCATCGACCGCATGCGTGGCGCGCTCGCCGGTGGCAACGATGCCCACGAAGACGAGCCACCCGTCATCGTGCGCCGGCAGCGGCCCGAGACGAACGGCGGATCTGAGGCCCGTCTCGCCCGGCCGGTGGTGCCGCCTCCGCCGACCGCGATCCCGGTCGGCGGGCTCGACCCGGATGCGGATCCCGCGGCCGACCTCGACGCCGAGGAGCGCGCGCATCTGGCCCAGGCCGAGCCGGCCGCCGCCCCCGATGCCGACGCCGCGCTCGACGAGACGGAGCGCATCTGGGACCTGCCGTCGCTCGACGTGCTTGCCGACGCGCCGCCCTCGACCGCGGCGCAGATGGACCTCCACGCCAAGGGGCAGCGCATCCGCGACACGCTTCGTCATTTCGGGATCGGGGTGAAGATCGCCCGCATCCAGGAGGGCCCCGTCGTCACCCAGTACGCCCTCGAGGTCGAGCCGGGGATCAAGCTGTCGCGGATCGAGGGCCTCGCCGACAACCTCGCCCTCGCGCTGGCGGCACGCTCGATCCGGATCCAGGCGCCGATCCCCGGTGAGGGGTTCGTCGGCATCGAGATCCCGAACAACGCGTTCGACCTCGTCACCCTCAAGGAGGTGCTGGCGAGCCACAACTTCGACGATCTCGCCGCGAAGAGCAGCCTCGCCTTCGCCCTCGGCCAGGACGTCGCCGGTCAGCCGTTCAGCGCGGACCTCGGCAAGATGCCGCACGTCCTCATCGCGGGCGCCACCGGCTCCGGCAAGAGCGTGTGCGTGAACGCGCTCGTCTGCTCGCTGCTCATGAAGGCGACCCCGCGCGACGTGAAGTTCATCATGATCGACCCCAAGCGCGTCGAGATGGCCCAGTACCGGGGCATCCCGCACCTCCTGTGCGAGGTGATCGTCGAGCCCGAGCAGGCGGTCAACGCCCTGAAGTGGACCGTCGGCACCATGGAGAGCCGCTACCACGAGTTCGCGCAGCGTGGTGTGCGCAACATCGCGGCCTACAACGACGCGCTGCGCACCGGCCAGCCGCGGATGCCGTACATCGTGGTCGTCATCGATGAGCTGGCGGACCTCATGATGGTGAGCGCCTACGAGGTGGAGGCGACGATCACCCGCATCGCGCAGCTCGCCCGCGCGACCGGGATCCACCTCGTGGTCGCAACGCAGCGGCCGAGCGTGCAGGTCATCACCGGCCTCATCAAGGCCAACATCCCGAGCCGCATCGCGTTCGCCATGACGAGCGGAGTCGACTCGCGCACGATCCTCGACACGGTCGGCGCGGAGGACCTGCTCGGGCGCGGCGACATGCTCTACCAGCCGATCGACGCGCCCCGCGCGGTCCGGCTCCAGGGCGTCCTCGTCACCGACCCGGAGATCGAGCAGCTGGCGGGCCACTGGAAGGCCCAGGGCGGGCCACAGTACCGGCCGGAGATCACCGCCCCACGGCGCGACGGCAAGCCGGGCGGCCGGCCCGGCGAGGACGGCGGCGATGCCGACGCCGATCCGCTCCTCAGCCAGGCGATCGATATCGTCCGGCGCTCGGACAAGGCGTCCGCGAGCCTGCTCCAGCGCCGCTTGCGAATCGGTTATGCCCGTGCCGCGCGGGTGCTGGACCAGATGGAGGATCGAGGCATCGTGGGTCCGGCCGACGGGAGCCGCTTCCGCGAGGTCCTCGTGACCCCCGATGGCTGGGGCGCAGATGTCGCGCCGGACGAGGACGACGCGTGACGGACGGCGCGGTCAACAAGCTGGGCGAGGTGCTGCGCACCGCCCGTGAGGCGAAGGGGGTCGACCTCAACCGCGTCGAGCGGGACACGAAGATCCGAATCCGCTACCTCACCGCCCTCGAGCAGGGGGAGTACCGCGACCTGCCGGGGGCCGTCTACACGAAGGGATTCCTCCGCAACTACGGCCTCTACCTCGGCCTCGACCCGGAGTACCTCATCGACCTCTTTCGGCTCGAGACCAGCGTGCGCGGCAGCGAGCGGCCGAAGCTCACCCCACCACCGCGGCCGATGGCGGTACGCGGCCGGCGCACGTTCGTGGTCACCCAGAGCACGATCGTCGCGGTCTTGCTCACCATGCTCGTGCTGGCGATCTTCGCCTACATCGGCGGACAGCTCCTCGTATTCGCCGCCACCCCGCAGCTGGTCGTCACCGACCCGGCCGGATCGGTGGCCGCGTTCGAAGGAACGACGTACACGCTCCGCGGCATGACCGCACCGAGCTCACGGATCACCGTGAGCGGGCTCACGGAGAACCCGGTCGTCACTGCCGATGGCGAGGGTACCTTCGCCGTCACGGTCGGGCTCCGGCCGGGAACGAACGTGGTGGGACTGGAGGCCTTCGATCCGAAGACCGGCCGCACCAGCGAGACGGTCCGGCGCGAGATCACCGTCGTCGTGGGCGGCCCGTCCCCGAGCTCGGGGCCGGGAGCGATCGCCGTCACCGCGCCCGCCGAGGGCGCGACCGCGACGGGAGCGATCGCCGTCGCCGGCAGCGCCGCGCCCAATGCGACCGTGACCGTTACCGCGACCCCGACGACGGCCCCACCGGTCACCTTCACCATCGTGAACGGGGCGGGTGCGAACGTGCCGGTCAAGGCCGCCCTGCCGACCGCCCCCAAGCCGCTCAGCCTGACCGCCGATGCCAGCGGCACATTCAGCGGCAGGACGAGCCTCGGACCGGGGACGTGGAGCCTTGCCTTTGCCGCCGCCACCGGCACGCAGGTGACGCGTACGGTCGTCGTGGCCCCGCCGAGTGGCCTGGCGGGTACGCTCGTCATTGCCGGCGCGCCGTCGTACCTTGAGGCGGACGAGGATGGCACGCCGAAGGCCGGCGTCTCGGGCGGCATCAGCCAACCGGGTGAACGGGTGGCGCTGGCGGCGACGAAGACGTTGCGCGTCCGAGCCGGGAACGCCGGCGCGGTGGCCGTGACAATCAACGGCATTCGCATCCGGGCCATGGGCGGCTCTGGAGCGGTCGTCGAATGGCACGTTACGCGCCGCTGACGGCGGCCACGATATCGGTCCGCTAGGAAGATCAAGGGAGACCCATGGCAGATTCCTCATTCGATGTCGTGAGCGAGTTCGACCAGCAGGAGCTGGTGAACGCCCTCGACCAGGTGCGCCGGGAGGTGGCGACCCGATTCGACTTCAAGGGCAGCAAGGTGCAGATCGAGCTCGGCAAGGACGCGATCACGCTGCATGCCGACGACGAATACCGCGCCGGATCGGTGAAGGACCTCATCCAGTCGAAGGCGGTGCGCCGCAACCTGAGCCTGAAGATCTTCGACTGGGGCAAGCTCGAGCCGGCGGCCGGAGGCACGGTGCGCCAGGAGATCGCGCTGAAGCGCGGCCTCACGAGTGAGCAGGCCAAGGAGATCAGCAAGATCGTCCGCGACCGCTTCCCGAAGGCGAAGCCGAACATCCAGGGCGACGCGGTGCGCGTGTCGGCGAAGAGCCGCGACGAGCTGCAGACGGTGATCGCGCACCTGAAGGCCCTCGATTACCCGGTCGCGCTGCAGTTCACGAACTACCGATAACGGACCGATGCCCACCGCGCGCCCGCCGTCCGACCGCGACCTCGAACGCGCCGCCCGACGCCTGGGGCGGGTGCTCGTCGCCGGCCGGATCCAGATGGCCACCGCGGAGTCGTGCACGGGCGGGCTGCTTGGCCACGTCATCACCGGCATCCCGCGCGCCAGTGACCACTACCTCGGTGGGTTGATCAGCTACTCGAACCTCCTGAAGGAGGCCCTCCTCGGCGTCGAGCCGGGGCTGATCGAGCGCAGGGGCGCGGTCTCGGCCCAGGTCGCCGAAGCGATGGCGGATGGCCTCCTGGATCGGTTCCGCGTCGCCGGGCTGGGGGTCGCCGTGACCGGCATCGCCGGACCGGATGGGGGATCGGACGAGAAGCCGGTGGGCCTGACCTACGTCGCCGCCGTCCGGCGGGGCGAGGCTGCGCTCATCGAGCGCGTGGTGTGGCCGCACGACCGCGACGGCAACAAGCGGGCGAGTGCCCTGCTGGCGCTCCAGCTCGCCCACCGGCTCGTGGCGGAGTAGGGGAGTGGTCCACGCCGGCGAGCGCATCCATGTCATCGGCATCGGCGGCTCGGGCGCGGCCGGCGTCGCCCTCCTTGCCGCGCGGAACGGTGCCATCGTCGACGGCTGTGATGCGGACGGGCCATCGCCGTACACGCCGCCCCTCGACGCGACCGGCGTGCGGGTGCTCACCGGCCATGACCCGGCGCACCTGGCCGGCATCGACCGCGTCGCGATCTCGGCCGCGGTGCGTGCCGTCCCGGGACACGCCGAGCTCGCCGCCGCGGAGGAGCGGGGGCTGCCCGTCGTCGCCTGGCAGGCCCTGCTGGGCGAGCTGATGGAGGCAGGTCATCACGTGGGCGTGGCCGTGGCCGGGACGCACGGCAAGTCGACCACGACCGCGCTGCTGGGCCACATCCTCATCGCTTCCGGGCTCGACCCGACCGTCGAGGTCGGTGCGGTGATCGCCGACTGGGGAGGGGCATCGGTGCGACCGGGGGCGGGCGAGCCGTTCGTGGTGGAAGCGGACGAATTCGGTGACAACTTTCTGCACTACCATCCCGCCGCCGCAGTCGTCACGAACGTGGAGATGGACCATCCCGACTACTTCGCCGATCGCGACGCCGTGCTCGGCAGCTTCGAGCGCTTCGTGCGCGGCATGCGCGCCGACGAGCGGCTCGGCCCGCGCCCGATGCTGCTGGCCGCGGCCGGCGACCCCGGCGTCGATGAGCTCATGGCACGGCTCCACGACTGGGACGGCGATGTGATGCGGTACGGGCCCGGCGGCGACGTCACGGCCTCCAGCGTCCGGTACGACGCGTCTGGGACGCAATTCGCGCTCGGTGGCCAGGCGTACGAGATGCAGCTCGCCGGCGAGCACAACGTCCTGAACGCCACCGCGGCACTGGCGCTCGCCACCCGCCTCGGCGCCGCTCCGGCGACGCTGTCGGCAGCGCTGGCAACGTTCCGTGGGGCCGGGCGGCGGATGGAGCGCATCACCGATACTGCCGGGGTGACCGTCTACGACGACTACGGCCATCACCCGACCGAGGTCCGGGCCGCCATCGCCGGCGCGCGCCAGCTCGTCGGCCAGCGGCGGCTGTGGGCGGTGTTCGAGCCACACATGTACTCGCGCACCGCGCTCCTCATCGACGAGTTCGCCGAGAGCTTCCGCGGGGCCGATGAGGTCGTGATCGCCGACATCTTCGCCAGCCGCGACACGCCGGAGGCAATGCGCGCCACCTCCGCCGAGGCGCTCGCCGATGCGATCGAGCGCACGAGCGCGGTGCCGACGATCGCGGGCGGCTCGGTCGACGAGACGACCGCCTATGTGGCGGCCCACCTCCGCGCGGGAGACGCGGTCCTCGTCATGGGCGCCGGCAAGTCGTACCGCATCGCCCGCGGCCTCCGGGACGCGCTGCTCTCCGGCGCGCTCGACGCCCGCACCGGGCTCGGCGAGACGTGACCGGGTTGCGCGAGGCGCTGCTGGGCGCCTTCCTGGCGCTCGTCGTGACCGTCGCCGAGCAGGGATCGGTGCGCCTCGTCGACGCGTCGGGGGCGCGCGACACGCCGGCGCTCATCCTCGTCCTCCTGCTCGCCGCCTTCCTCGGCGTGCTGATCGCAGTCGCCACCCGTATGCTGCGGCTCCCCGGAGCCACGGCGCCGACGGTGCTCGTGCTCGGCTGGACGCTGGTGCCTGCCGTGCTCGCCGCGATCCCGGCGCCCGCGGCCGCGCTCTTCGGCTCGGACGCGGCCCTCAAAGGTGCCGAGTCCATCGGCCTGGCAGTGGCGTGCATCGCGGCCGCCATCACGCTCGGCGTTCCTGCCGATCGGCGCTGAGCGGCGCGGGGCGGAGAGGGATGCCCGAGCTCGTCGTCGCGAGCTGGAACCTTCAGGGCCGCGACCCACGGCGCATCGACCTTCCCGGCGCCGTGGCGGCGTGGGGCGCCGACGTGCTGCTCCTCCAGGAGGCCGATGGCGACCGCGTCGCCGCGGCGCTTCCCGACGGCTATCCGACACGCCTCTGGTGGCCGACGGCGGGCACACGGCCCGGTCTCGTCATCGCCGCGCGCCAGCTCGTCGAGGAGCAGGGCATCCTCGAGCCGGTCGACCCACCATGGGACCGGCCGCGGGTCGCGTGGGCGCGCCTCAGGAGCCCGGTCGGGTCGATCACCGTGACATCGGTCCATCTCGTCGCGCCACTCCTTCCCGGACGTCGAGCGCGGCGCAACGCCCAGCGGGCGGAGCTCGCCGCGTGGGCGGAGGCGTGGGTCGCCGGCGATGCGCCGCTCATAGTGGCGGGGGATTTCAACGCGCGCGATCCCGCGCTGCCTCGCATGACCGATGCGTGCGCCGCATCACCGCTCGCGACGTGGCGGCCGCTGGCCGGGACGTGGATGGGACCCATCCTGCGGCTCGACGCCATCTTCGTGTCGCGCCGCCTTCGGGTCCTCGAGGCGGGGATCGGCGACACCTGGCGGGGCAGCGACCACCTCCCGGTCGTCGCTCGCATCATCGCTGAGCGCGGGCCGATCGCACGCTCAGCCGGTGGTGGCGCACAATAGCCGCCGACCGCCGAACCCCGAGTCCCGGCGGACCATGGCATGCATCCGCGGAGGGCCATTCCCATCGTCCCGGAGAAGCCGCGAGCGCACACCCGTCGCCCCAAGCCCGATGAGCTGACCGCGGCGCGCCAGCGCATCACCGAGCTCGAGGCGGCGGCGGCCGATCATGCGCGCGCCGGCGAGATCCAGCGCGCCCTCTACCGCATCGCCGAAACGGCGAGCGTGGCGCAGGACATGCCCTCGTTCTATGAAGCGATCCACGAGTTCGTCGGCGGGCTGATGTACGCCGAGAACTTCTACATCGCGCTCTACGACGAGCGGCGACAGCTCATCAACTACCCGTACTTCATCGACTCCGTCGACGACGACATCCCCGACCCGAACGAGTGGATCCCGTTCGGGATCGGCGACGCGAGCGGCGGCACCGCGCACGTGCTGCGTCACGGGCAGCCCGAGTTCTTCACGCTCGCCCAGATGCGGGAGCGTGCGGCGACCGGGGAGGTCGTGATCGTCGGCGCCGAGGCGGAGGAGTGGATCGGCGTGCCGCTGCGCGCAGACGGCCACACGATCGGCGTGGTGTCCGTCCAGACGTATCGGCAGGAGCGGCGCTACAGCCAGCAGGACGTCGATTTGCTGAGCTTCGTCGCCCAGCACATCGCGACGGCGCTGGCGCGGGCGCGGGCGATCGAGGAGACCCGCCAGCGCAACGCCGAGCTGGCTGTCGTCAACGAGATCGGCGCCGCGCTGGCGGCGCAGCTCGATTTCGACTCGGTCATCACCGCGGTCGGCGACCGGATCCGGACGATCTTCAACGTTCCCACCGGGATGATCGGCCTCTACGACGAGCCTGGGCGGCGGATCACCTTCCCGTACGTTATCGAGGGCGACCAACGAGGATTGGCGATCGACGTGCCGTTCGGCGGCGGCCTCACCTCCACCGTCATCGCCACCCGCCAGCCGCTGCGGATCAACACGGCGGAGGAATCCGTCGCGCGCGGAGCCGTCTACACCGGCACATCGAGCGCGGAGGAGTCGTGGCTGGGCGTGCCCATCCTGGCCAGTGACCGCGTCCTCGGCGTCATCATCCTCGAGCGCTTCGAGCCGTATGGCTTCAGCGAGGCGGACGAGCGGCTGCTCAGCACCCTGGCCTCGAACCTCGGCCAGGCGCTCGAGAACGCACGCCTCTTCGACGAGACGAGGCGCCTCCTCGCCCAGACCGAGCAGCGCAATGCGGAGCTCGCGGTGATCACCGAGATCGGCGCCGCGCTCGCACGCCAGCTGGATCTCGACGCCATCACGGAGCTGGTGGGGGAGCGGGTCCGGCGGATCTTCACCTCGACGTCGCTGTTCATCGGCCTCTACGACCAGGCGACGAACATGATCCGCTTCCCGTACGAAGTGGCCGCTGGCGACCGGATCCACACCGATCCGATCGAGCTCGGCGCGGGCCTCACGTCGGTGGTCATCAAGACGAAGCAGCCCCTGCGCCTCCTCGACGAGGCGGCGCTGACCGCCCACGGTGCGATCGACATTGGTGGCGCTCGCAGCCTGAGCTGGTTGGGCGTCCCGATCCTGGCGGGCGAGCGCGTCATCGGCGTCATCGCGCTCGAGAGTGGCGAGCGGAACGCGTACAGCGACGGCGATGAGCGGCTGCTCTCGACCCTGGCGACGAGCATGGGCGTCGCGCTCGAGAACGCGCGCCTGTTCGATGAGACGAAGCGCCTGCTGTCCGAGACCGATGCGCGCGCCGCCGAGCTGGCGATCATCAACAGCGTGCAGGAGGGGCTCGCCGAGAACCTCGACATGCAGTCGATGTACGACCTCGTGGGGGACAAGATCCAGGAGATCTTCGACGCCCAGGTGGTCGACATCGGGATCCTTGACCGGAGCGCGGATCAGATCCAGTTCACGTACACGATCGAGCGCGGCGTCCGATTCCCGAACGAGAACATGGAGCTCATCGGACCGCGACGCCACGTCCTCGCGACTCGCGAACCGCTCGTCTTCAACGAGGACGTGCTCGAGGCGGTGCAGCTGTACGGCCAGGCAGGCGTCGTGTCGGGCGAGATGCCCCTCTCCGCCGTCTATGCCCCGATGGTGAGCGGCGGAGAGGCTCGCGGCGTCATCTCGCTCCAGAACCTCGATCGCGAGCATGCGTTCTCCGATTCGGACGTGCGGCTGCTTACCACGCTGGCGTCGAGCCTCAGCGTGGCGCTCGAAAACGCCAGGCTGTTCGACGAGACGCGTCGCCTCCTGACCGAGACCGATGAGCGCGCTGCCGAGCTGGCCGTCGTGAACAGCGTGCAGCAGGGCCTCGCCGCCAACCTGAACATGCAGTCGATGTACGACCTGGTGGGGGACAAGATCCAGGAGATCTTCGACGCCCAGGTGGTCGACATCGGTATCGTCGACCGCAAGCTCGGCGTGATCTCGCACCCGTACACGATCGAGCGCGGCGTGCGCCTGCCGGACTTCACGATGGGCATCATCGGCCTCCGCAAGCAGGTGCTCGAGAGCCGCGAGACGCTCGTCGTCAACGAGCATGCAAGCGAGGTCGCGCTCGCGTCCGGCCAGCCGGCCGTCATCCAGGGCGATCCGCCGAAGTCGTCGCTCTGGGCGCCGCTCGTCATCGGTGACGAGGCGCGCGGCGTCATCTCGCTCCAGAACCTCGACCGCGAGCACGCCTTCTCGCCGGCCGACGTGCGCCTGCTCAGCACCCTGGCCGCGACGCTCAGCGTCGCGCTCGAGAACGCGCGGCTGTTCGACGAGACCCGGCGCCTCCTCATCGAGACCGATGAGCGGGCCGCCGAGCTGGCAGTCGTCAACAGCGTGCAGGAGGGGCTGGCTCAGAACCTCGACATCCAGGCGATGTACGACCTCGTCGGCGACAAGATCGCCGAGGTGTTCGACGCCCAGGCGGTGTCGATCGAGACCTACGACCTCGACGCGGACCTCGACACGACCCTGTACGTGGTCGAGCGCGGCAAGCGCATCTATCCGCCGCCGATGCCACTGAGCGGCCTTGGGCGGTTCGTCGCCGGCTCGCGCAACGTCATCGCCGTCAACGAGGACTTCGAGGGCTGGCTCGCGGCCCATGGCCTGGCGGCGACCCAGATCGGTGACGTGCCACGCTCGGCGCTCTTCGCGCCGCTCGTTAGCGGCAACGCGGTGCGCGGGGTCATCTCGCTCCAGAACGTCGACCACGAGCACGCCTTCACCGACGCGAACGTCCGCCTGCTCGGCACCCTGGCCGGCAGCCTCAGTGTCGCCCTCGAGAACGCCCGCCTGTTCGACGAGACGAAGCGGCTGCTCACCGAGACCGATGAGCGGGCGGCAGAGCTGGCAGTCGTCAACAGCGTGCAGCGTGGGCTTTCCGCCAACCTCGACATGCAGTCGATGTACGACCTCGTCGGCGACAAGATCCGCGAGATCTTTGACGCGCAGGTCGTCGACATCGGGATCTTCGACTTCGACGCCGACCTCGTGCACTACCCGTACTCGATCGAGCGCGGGGTGCGCTTCCCGGACGAACCGACCCCGGTCGGCAACTCGCCGCTGTCGCAGGCCATCATCGCCAGCCGCGAGCCGATGCTCATCCCCGACCTCGACGTGTGGTATGACGCCTTCGGCGTCCCGAAGGTCCCGGTCCAGGGCGAGCTGTCGCTCTCCGCCCTCGTCGCGCCGCTCGTCGTCGGCGACGTCATCAGGGGCCGCATCTCGCTCCAGAACCTCGACCGCAAGGAGGCGTTCAACGAGGCGGACCTCCGGCTGCTGACGACCCTCGCCGCCAGCCTGAGCGTGGCGCTCGAGAGCGCAAGGCTGTTCGATGAGACGAAGCGCCTCCTGACCGAGACGGACCGTCGCGCGGCCGAGCTCGCTATCGTGAACAGCGTCCAGCGCGGCCTGGCGGCGGAACTCGACGTGCAGGCGATGTACGAGCTGGTCGGCGAGCGAGCCAGCGACGTGTTCGACACCCACGTCGTGGATATCGCGATCTACGACCCGGACACCGACATGATGCAGTTCCCGTTCACGCTCGAGCGTGGCCAAAGCTTCCCCATCGAGACGCGCCCGCTCATGGGCTTCCGCCAGCACGTCATCGAGACGCGACAGCCGCTCCTCATCTCGCACGACCTGCGGGCGCTCGGGGCGAAGATGGGCCAGCCGGGCCAGCTGGTCGGCGAGCCCGCCCTGTCCGCGATCTTCGCGCCGCTCGTGGTGGGGGAGGAGACGCTTGGCGTCATCTCCCTCCAGAACCTGGACCGCGAGTACGCGTTCGACGAGCGCGACGTGTCCCTGCTCACCACCATCGCCGCCAGCCTGAGCGTCGCCCTGCGCACCGGCCGTCTCATCGACGAGACGCGCCGCCGGGTCGGCGAGCTGGCGACGATCAACACCGTCGGCGAGGCGATCACCGCCGAGCTCGAGGTCGGTCCGCTGCTCGCCCTCGTCGGCGAGAAGACGCGCGACGCGTTCGACGCCGACATCACGTACGTCGCCCTCCGCAACGCCGAGACGAACCTCATCGAGTTCCCGTACCACGTCGAGGACGGCCGCGTGGAGCCGCAGCCGCCGCTGCCGCTCGGGGAGGGGCTCACCTCCCGCGTGATCGAGCGACGCGAGCCACTCCTCGTCAACAAGGCGGCCGAGTGGGACCAGATCGGCGATCGGGGGGTCGGGACGCAGGCGCTGTCGTGGCTGGGGGTGCCGATCATGGCCGGCGATCGGGCCCTCGGCATCATCAGCGTGCAGAGCACGCAGCGCGAGGGACGCTTCACCGAGACGGACGCGCGCCTGCTGTCGACGATCGCGGCTAACGTCGGCGTGGCCGTCGAGAACGCGCGGCTCTACGCCGAGACCCGCCGCCGCGCGGACGAGATGGCCGCC
>JBBQMC010000038.1:0-15714 GCA_038328565.1 Candidatus Limnocylindria bacterium | reverse complement strand
GAGTTCATCAGCGGCGTCGTCAACGCGGGCAGTGCCGCGCTCGCCGGTCGCCGCGGCGAGGCGGTCGCCGGTTTCCGGCACGTCATCGATGCGCTCCGGTCCTACGGCTGGCGGTTCCTCGCCGCCGAGGTCGTCGCGGATGCGGTGGCCATCCTCCCCGACAGCCCCGAGGTGCGCTCCTGGGCTCCCGAGGCGCGCGCCCTGTTCGATGAGCTCCGCGCTGCCCCGTACCTCGCGCGCCTCGACGCCGCGCTCGCGGAGACGCCGACCTCGCGCTCCGGCCGCCAGGTCCCGTCGGCCGCATCGGTCCAAGCGCCCTAGGGCCTCGTCTGCGCCGCGCGGCCGCGCCGCGCGGCTGGGCCGGCCGGCGGCTCGGGCCGGCTTACGGTAGCCGCAACTAACGGAGCTTTAACCGACGTTTCTTACGCTCGCTGCACGTTCCGGCGAACGGAAGGCGCCGTGCGGCACCGCGGCTGACGAGAGCCGTAGATATTGCCTCCTGACGCGCCGTTAGCTACCGCCCCGGTAAGCCCGCGCTAATGCACGCGTAACGCCACTCCCTCCACGATCCCGCGCATGGCGACGCGCATGCGTCCAATCGACGAGGCCACGCGAGCCTGGGCACGGCGTCGGCTCGAGCTTGGCGACGAGCTCCGGACCGCCAGGCGGATGGCCGGCGTCACGCAGCTGCGCGTCGGCGCGGCCGTTGGCGTCTCGGGCGCGGAGATCTGCCGTCGCGAGCGCGGCCAGACGAGCATGCGCATCGCCGATCTCGTCGTCCACGCGGCCGCGGTCGGGCTCCGCGTTGCCGTCACCACCCATCCGGCGGGGAGGGGCGTGCGCGACGAAGCCCAGCTGCGCTACCTCGGCCGCTTCCTGGGACGTATCGGTCCCGGCTTCACGCGTGAGCTCGAAGCGCCAGTATCCCTGCCCGGCGACCCGCGCGCGGTGGACGCCGTGCTTCGTGCGCCAGGCGTGGTCATCGCGGTCGAGGTCATCACGCGCCTGACCGATGTCCAGGCGCAAGTCCGCGCCGCGCGGCTCAAGGCCCGCGACATCGGCGCGACGCGCCTCATCCTGGCGATCGCCGGGTCCCGGGCGAACCGCCGAGCCTTCGAAGCCGCGCGGCCGGCGCTGGCACCGGCGTTCGACCTCGACACCCGGCGGACCATCGGGGCGCTCGCCCGCGGTCGCCAGCCGGATCGTGACGCGATCGTCCTGCTCTGAGGCGCTTACCGCACCGGTAACTAACGGACTGCGGATTGCGTTTCTTACGCCCGACGTAACCGATTGCCGGGCTCAGGCGGCTCACCTTCTCCAGCGCTTGCGCCGGTCGCAAGATCCGCAAATGAGGCGCCGATAGCTACCTGGGCCGTAAGCCAGCGCCGGCGCCAACCTCCTCCACACCCCATCCACAGCTCCCCCACATTCCGTCCACACCTGTCGGACATCAGACAGCCGATGGCCCATCATGTAGTGGTGCGACGCGCAACCACACCACCAGATGTTGTGGTTTTGGCCTTGACCACCGCCTGAGCGCGTATTACAGTAGACGCCTTACTGAACACGGCGCCGAGCAACGCGCCGGACCGGAGCGAGGGCCCGAGAACCAGCACGAACACGGGAGTCGTGCGCGCCTCGCCATCGGCCACGAGCATGCAGAGGGACCCAGCCGATCATGGCCCGCAACGCCTCTCCCACCAAGCCCGCGAACGACAGCTCCAACGGCCACAACGGCCACAACGGCCAGGGCCACGAAAGCGGCCACGAAAGCGGCCACGGAACCGGCACCGGCCACGGAACCGGAACCGCAACCCACGGCGGCCACGGAACCGGCACGAAGAAGCCGACCGGCTACCGCCAACTGCGGGACGGGGAGAAGGCGACCTGGCCGGGGCTGACGATCGAGCGGCGCTTCACGCGCCCCGGCGTCCACCCGTACGACACGGTCGAGTGGGAGCGGCGCGAGGCGGCAATCACGAACGAGCACGGCAAGGTCGTGTTCGAGCAGAAGGACCTCGACTTCCCGAAGAGCTGGTCCGCGCTCGCCACCAACGTCGTGGCCAGCAAGTACTTCCGCGGCCACATGGGCACGCCGGAGCGGGAGCGCTCCGTTCGCCAGATGCTCGACCGGGTCGCCAACACGATCACCGACTGGGGCATCAAGGACCGATACTTCGCGACCGATGAGGACGCGGAGGCCTTCCGGGCCGAGCTGATCGACATCCTCCTCAAGCAGCGCGCGAGCTTCAACAGCCCCGTCTGGTTCAACGTGGGCATCGATGCGCGCCCGCAGTGCAGCGCCTGCTTCATCAACTCGGTCGAGGACACGATGGAGAGCATCCTCACCCTCGCCAAGACCGAGGGCATGCTCTTCAAGTTCGGCTCCGGCGCCGGCAGCAACCTCTCGACCCTCCGCAGCTCCAAGGAGACGCTCCGCGGCGGCGGCGAGGCATCCGGCCCCGTCTCCTTCATGAAGGGCTTCGACGCCTTCGCGGGCGTCATCAAGTCGGGCGGCAAGACCCGCAGAGCCGCGAAGATGGTGATCCTCAACGTCGACCATCCGGACGTCGAGGAGTTCATCGACTGCAAGCTCGTCGAGGAGAAGAAGGCCTGGGCGCTCATCGACGCCGGGTATGACGGCAACTTCAACGGGGGCGCGGCGTACGCATCGGTCTTCTTCCAGAACAGCAACAACTCCGTACGGGTAACGGACGCCTTCATGGAGGCGGTCGAGCAGGACGGGGACTGGACCACGCACGCCATCACCACCGGTGAGCCGATCGAGACGGTGAAGGCCCGCTATCTCCTCAACAAGATGGCGGAGGCGGCCTGGGTGTGCGGCGATCCCGGCATCCAGTACCACGACAACATCAACGCCTGGAACCCGGTGGCCGCGACGCACACCATCAACGCCAGTAACCCATGCAGTGAGTACATGCATATCGATGATTCGGCCTGCAACCTCGCATCGCTGAACCTCATGAAGTTCGTCAAGGACGATGGCGAGTTCGACACCGAGGCCTACAAGCACGCGGTGCGGATCGTGTTCACCGCGCAGGAGATCATCGTCGACAACGCGAGCTATCCCACGCCGCGCATCGGCGAGAACAGCCGCGACTTCCGGCCCATCGGGCTGGGGTACGCGAACCTGGGTGCGCTGCTCATGAACCGCGGCCTCGCCTACGACAGCGAGGACGGCCGCGCCTACAGCGCTGCCGTCACCGCGCTCATGCAGTCGGAGGCGGCCCTCCAGTCCGGCCGCATCGCGCGCGACCAGGGCGGCCCGTTCGCCGGGTACGCGGTCAACCGCGAGCCGTACCTGCGGGTCATGGGCCAGCACCGCGATGCTGCCTACAGGCTGGATCGAAATCTCCTGCCGACCGATATGGTCGACGCCGTTCTGACCGGCTGGGACGAGGTCGTCGCGCTGGGCGCGAAGTCAGGCTTCCGCAACAGCCAGCTCAGCGTCCTGGCGCCCACCGGCACCATCGCCTTCATGATGGATTGCGACACCACCGGGGTCGAGCCGGACATCGCGCTCATCAAGTACAAGCGCCTCGTCGGCGGCGGCTACCTGAAGATCGTCAACCAGGGCGTCCTCAACGCGCTGCGCAAGCTCGGCTACGAGGCGCGCCAGGCGGAGGAGATCGTCGCCTACATCGACGAGCACGAGACGATCGAGGGCGCCCCGCACCTGAAGGATGAGCACCTCGCCGTCTTCGACTGCGCCTTCAAGCCGGCGAATGGCAGCCGCTCCATCCACTACAACGGCCACCTGAAGATGATGGCGGCCGTCCAGCCGTTCATCTCCGGCGCCATCAGCAAGACCGTGAACATGCCGGAGGCCTCAACCCCGGAGGAGATCGCCAACGTCTACATCGACGGCTGGAAGATGGGCCTCAAGGCGATCGCCGTCTACCGCGACAACTCCAAGCGGTCCCAGCCGCTGAACACCAAGCGCGAGGGCGGGACCGATCAGCCGCTGGCAACCCCCGCGACGCAGACGGTGTACAAGCCGCTGCGCCGCCGGCTGCCCGACGAGCGGGCCGCGTTCACGCACAAGTTCGGCGTCGGCGGCCACGAGGGCTACCTGACGGTCGGCCTCTACGAGGACGGCACTCCGGGCGAGATCTTCCTGAAGATGGCCAAGGAAGGCTCCACGATCAGTGGCCTCATGGACAGCTTCGCGACCGCGGTGTCGGTGGCGCTCCAGTACGGGGTGCCGCTGAAGGACCTCGTCAACAAGTTCAGCCATATCCGCTTCGAGCCGGCGGGCTTCACCGGGAACCCGGAGATTCCCATGGCCAAGTCGCTGGTGGACTACGTGTTCCGGTACCTCGGCAGCAAGTTCCTGTCGAGTGATGAGAAGGATGCGATTGGGATCATCAACACTCGGGCGTCTCTGACCGATGTCCAGGCCAGTGGGGGGCCGGCTACCGGCACCACTGCCTCGCTCGGCTCGGCAGCGGCGCCGCACGCCGGCTCCCAGTCGGTTGACTCAGGTCCGGGACGGTCCGCTGAAGAGACTGGAGCGGCTCCTTCAGAGCCCGAGGCAGCAGCAGCGCCGGAGGCGCAGGGCGCGGAGGAGACCGCGGCCAAGGGGGGAATCCTCGACGGGCTGAAGGTCGTGGCCAAGAACGGGGAGGCGAAGGATCGCGCGGAGCGGCTGGCGGTGGGCCAGGCGCCGGTGGTCTTCGATACCGCGGACTCGCCGGCCTGCACGGACTGCGGCTCGATCATGGTCCGCAACGGGTCCTGCTACAAGTGCATCAACTGCGGCGCGACGAGCGGCTGCAGCTGACGGAAATCTTCGGGCGACGGTAGCTTCAGCCAAATGGTAAGTGCGTTCCTTTCCAGCCACGGCTTCGAGTCGGATCCTTTCGAATTCACGAACGCAGAGCAGGAACCGCTCCTCGACGAATACTTCGTGCCGCCTCCGTACTTTCCCTCAGTCCTTGGCGACCCTAATAACCCGCGCGCGGACATCGTCCTTGCACCACGAGGCGGGGGCAAGACCGCTCAGCGGCTGATGATTGAACGAGACAGCGAGGACAAGCGGACTTACATCCAATCAGGTACGACACGTTCCCGCAGCCACCAGGCTTCAGGCCGGAGGGTGTTGACTGGTCCTATCACGTCACTGAGATCTGCAAGCTCCTACTTGTTGCGGTGCTCGTCCACCTTGACTCCGAGCCAGACGAGGCGGCCAAGCTCAGCGACCAGCAGAAGAGTGTGCTCAAGTTTCAGACGAACGCGTTTCTGGGTTCGCTCTCCGCAGAGGAATTCCGTACCTCGCTGAGCGCGATCAAGACCTTCGGTGAGAAGGCGAAAGACTTCTGGGATCGGCACGCCGGGCCGCTCGCTGTCGTACTGGAGGCGGTACTGCGGAAAATTGGAGTCGAAGGCGTCGAGATCCCACGCGAGCTCTCTTCTGAGACACGCCGCGACGAATCGCTTCGCTACCACCTTAGGGTGCTGTCAGGCACCATTAAGAGTCTTGGGTTTGGGTCGGTGTACGTCCTCGTGGACAAGGTTGATGAGCTCGGCAGCACCAGCTCCGATGCAGAAGCGACGTTCGGCCTGATCCGCCCGCTTCTCCTCGATCTGCCAACGCTGGAGACCCCAGGGATCGGTTTCAAATTCTTTCTCTGGGATCGCATCGAGGATGCCTACTTGACCGGCGGTGGGAGGCCGGACCGAGTCCAAATCCACCATCTCGAATGGTCGCTTGATCAGCTAGAGGATATGTTGAAAGAGCGGCTGCAAGCGCACTCGAATCAGGCAATCTCGTCCCTGAATCAGCTTGTGTGCGACGACGTCGAGATCGATCTGCACCGTTTGGTCGCGATTCTTGCCGCCGGCTCGCCCAGGGACATGATTCGGACAGCGAAGCGGATTGTGGCCGAACAGACGCGAGTTACAGGCAACCAACGATGTCTTGATGGTAAGTCGATCTGGGCCGGTATCGCTGCCTTCGCACTGCGGCTTCACGCTCAGTTCGTCCGTCGAAGTGGTCGCATTGGACATGCCGACATTCGGCAGGTAGACACTGCTCGCCGAGTCGGGAAAGGTCCCATCTGAGCGTGCGCGGCGCACGGCGCTGCATATGTCCCGTAGAGCAATTGGCCGCAAGCCACTCTCAGCAGCAAGGCGCTCAATCTCTAGGCTATTGACGTAACCGCGCCATGCTCGAAACTGGCCTCGAGGGACCAACCGGCCGAGCTGAGGGACCTTTGATGTCCGCCAGTTTCGGAAGTTGGAAACGAGCGCGGCCACGTCGACCGACGGATCCAGCTCAGCGACGAATAGCGACTCCGACTCGCGACGCTCGAAGACGACGACGCTGGTGGGGATGGTTGTCCTGAACGCGCGGGCTGGAAGCGCAAAGGAAGCGGTAGGCCAGACGCGTCCCTTCGCCAACGCGTCGCGAATGGGCTGGGCCTGCTCGGAGAAGAAGGACTCAGGGAGGATCACGGCCATCGTCCCGTCGTGGCCAATGTGGTGGCTGGCCTGAACGAGCATTGTCAGCGTCGCACTCGCTCGGATCTCGGTCGCGCCAGTCAGTAGGGTCGTCGCGGGTAGCCCCATCGGTGGCGATCCGACAACGACGTCGGAGTCATCCTGCAACGTTGGAAGGGCAACGGCGGCGTTGGCGTTTATCCAGGTCATCCGGTCACTCGGATTCAGTTCGCGCGCAAGCCGGTGGGTCTCTTGGTTGACCTCTATGCCGACGCCGGACTTGATCACTCCGGCTTCGTCGAGCGCCCAAAGCGTGATTCCTAGGCCGGCCCACGGGTCAATGACTTTTCTTTGTCCACCATCCGAGAGAAGAGCGACCACGAAGTCGACCACAACGGGGGGATCGAGCAGCTCTGCAGCGCGCTCGTCAAGTTCAGCGAGCGCGCTCACGTCCCTCCAGGAGTGGATGAGACCGCGCGCCTTGGCCTCTCGGAGCAGTTCAAGGGGCCACGCGGTCCGCGGAAGCCGATCCCGGAACTCTTCCGCGAGCTTCCAGTACCACGCGGCCTCGGTCCTTGTCTCGCCCACGACTAGGGCCTGCCTCGCGCAGCCCTGGTTGGTTGACGCCTGGCAGACAAGGCGACCGCTCTGGTCCCGATTGGCGCGCATTCAATCGCCTTGCTCCCGACGAGCGTTTCGAACGTCACCCTGGCACCTCCGGCAGGCGGATCCGCGTCGGCTCCATTAGCAAGGCAGCCCCTGGTAACGACAGCATCGCGGCCCCAACAAAGGCGCTGCGATACCCCAGGGAGGGAACGGAAACCCGAACCTCCTCGCCTCTCGAGAGGCGGTCGAATGCGTTCTGGACTTCCTCAAGTGGGACCGGCTGCCCATGCGGAGACTTCTCGGTGGCGACGATCACCTGATCACGTTCAAGTCGGAGAATTCGATTCCCGCGTCGTGCGGTGGCGGTCCAGATCGTGTGACCGACGAGCGATTGGAAGTGAGCTCGCGCATCGGTCGGACTCATCCGGGGTACCGATAGCCGCAATGGCGGCAGACCTTGGCGTCGGACGGAATCTGCGACTTGCAGTCCGGGCAGGTCTTCGTGGTGCCGGCGCGCACGACGGCGCCGATGCCGCGACCCAGCATCGCCAGGATGGCCACCCCGATGCCGAGCAGGACGAGGATCAGCCCGACGATCCAGCCGAGGATCGGGATGCTGGCAATCAGGACGATGCCGAGGACGATGAGGATCAGGGCGATCAGCATCGGCGGCTCGCGTGGCGTGAGCGGCTCGCGGGCTCGCGTGACGGGCGCTGGCGTGATCGGCGGCGAATGGCCGAGGTCATCGGTCCCCTCCTGAAGCAGCGCTCGGCAGCTGCGTGCTTTGGCTAGCGATGCTAGCCGTCGTGTCCAGCAGAAGTTAGGTCCGTAGTCGCTGGGCCTCCGTCGTCAGAGGCCGCTAGCGACCTCCGTCTCGCCGCTGAGGCGCTCCCGGACCATGGCGACAAACGGAGCCATCTCGTCAGCCAGCAGCTCCGTGTCAGCCGCTGAGGCCTGGTCCTCGTAGGCGCGGCGGGCAGCTTCGACGGTGGGATGCCATCGGGGCTCGAGATGCTCGATGGCCCACGCACCGGCCTCGCGTTTCGAGATGGCGACGTCGCCTGTTTCCACGGCGCGGACGATGCGGCTGCCGTTGAGGGTGGCGGAGGTCGCCTCGTAGGGGTCCGTGTCGCCGGCTGCGACGTGGCGCTCGAGGTGGTCGACCTCGCTGCGCAGGGCCACCGCGATCTCATCGGTGCTCGGGGTGGGAACGATGCTGGTCGGCTCGGCACCGTGGAGGAGCACGTAGCGGCCGGCGAGCCAGGGCGCGCGATCGATGGCCCACGACTCGCTGAGCCGATCGCGAAAGGCGTGGCGCGGTGCGGTGGCGACGCGAGCATCGGCCCCGATGACGTACCAGGTGTCCCATTCCACGCCGATCTCGTCGGCGACGATGGCCTGCTCCCGTTCGATGGTGTGGGCTGTCGCCTCGTCGATGGGCCGACGCACGACCACGAAGGTGTCGAGGTCGCCGAACTGGGCGCCTTCCGGGGCGGACGCCGTGCCGCCGTAGGCCCAGATCGCGACGAGGTCGTCGCCGAGGATGCCCAGGAGCTGGTCGCGAAGCCGTAGCCAGGCCATTCGGGCGCGCTCGGGGAGGCGCTCGATGGGGATGCTCATCCGGCCGCGATGCATGGGCCGCTCAGGACCCAGAACTCGCGGAACGGCGCGGTGATGTGCCAGGTAGTAATCGTGCCCGCGGGGAGAGTCGCGACGCCGCCGGGCTCGAGCTCCAGGGTGGCCCCGCCAGCGATCTCAATCCGGACCGCGCCTTCGAGCACCATGAAGGTCTCACGCTGCGGCGGCGTCCAGGAAACCGGTGGCGGGTCCTCGTCGAATCGCGTGAAACCGGCCCAGAGACCTGGAATGTCGCAGAGGATGTGCATCAGACCGCCGACGTCGGGATCGGGCTCCCAGTCCTCCGTCAACAGGCTGGTCACGAATATCCCGGGATCGAGCTGCATCTCACAAAGCCCTTGCCGTTGGCCCCTACGTCAGCCGTTCTCGCGACCGGCTCGAGGGGAGTCGCAGCGATGCTAGCAGTCGTTCCAGCGGTGCCGTCACGCCGGTCGCCGGGACCTCAGGACCCACACGGACACGCCAGCTGCCAGGGCGCTGAGCACGAGCAGCGCGCCCATCTCGCGAGCCACGAAGAGCGGGTAGCGCGACTGGGGGGTTACGAGCTGCAGCAGGCTCATCCCGGGTGGAAGGCCGCTTCCGGTTGGCCCGAAGACACCCGGGTACCGGCGCTGGGCCTCGTCAGAGGAAACGACCTCGCCGGTGGCGTCATCGAGGTATGCCTGGTCGTAGACCACGACGCCGGAGAAATCAAGTTGGTCGATCGAGACCCAGGTGGCTTCGGCGCGCATGAGCTGGCTGCGTGCGAACGTCAGGCCGCCGAGCAGGAGGATGATCATCAGCCCGGTGATCAGGATGGCGGGCAGCGTCCGACCGAGGATGAGGCCCACCAGCACACCGATGCAGAAGAACGCGATACCGCGCGCGGCGACCAGCGGACCGTGCATCGCCAGCACGCCGAACCCCAGGTGGCCGGATGGCATTGCGAGGATGAGCGCCTCCGTCGCCTGACCGAGCAGCAGCAGGGCGACGGCGATCGCGACGAGGAGCGGGATGGCGCGCTGGCCGATCCATCGGGTGCGGGAGGTCGAGAGCGACCACGCCATTGGTGCCGTCCGCCCTTCGATCTCGCGTGCCACGAGTGGAGCGCCCAGCAGGAGGCCGACGATGAGCGGCACCACCGTCGTGGCGCCGAGGAGGATCGGCGCGAGCTCGGTCAGACCGTTGGGGTTGTCGGCGGAGCCTGAAATCTGCGACGCGACGAGTGCCGCGATCGCGGCGAGGACAAGCGGTCCGCCGATCAGCACCGCGATCTCCCACCGCTGGAGGCGCCACGTCAGGCGCAGGAGCGTGGACATCACTCCGGGCGGCGGCGACCGACGATTGCGGCCGCGAGGGCGCCTATGGCGACGACGACAAGACCGATTGCCGCCGTTTCGCGCACCAGCACCTCGGGGTAGCGGCTGGCGGCGATGCCATAGAAGACCTCGTGCGGCAGCGTCGACGGGTCGCGCTCTTGCCCCGGGTTGGCCCCGTAGGCCGCCTCCACGATCCGGCTACCCTCTTCCGCGTCGATCAGCCGTCCATCCGGCGTGCGGTACTTCAGGTCGGTGGGGAGCGAGCCGGGGCCGGACATGAATGACTCGGCGATGGGGAGCTCCGTCGCCGGCACCCAGTGCGGCAGGGCCAGACTCAAGGCGACTGCTACGGCCACCGACACCCCGATCCCGACGAGCAGCGCCGGCAGCGTGCGGCCGAGCAGGGCGCCGATCGCGACGCCGGAGACGAGGATCAGGAGCGTGCGCATGACGAGCGGCAGGCCGCGGTACTCGTAGCCGTCGAAGCCCAGGTCGCTGTGCGGGAAATAGGCGTGTGACATCTGGTCGGCGGCCACTGCGAGGACCGAGATCAGGACCAGCGTGACCAGGAACAGTGGCGCCAGCCGCCACGTCAGCCAGCGGAGCCGCGAGCCGGCGAGCGGCCAGGCGATGAGGGCGGTCCGGTGCTCCACCTCGTGGGCGACGACGGGGACACCGAGGATGAGTCCGGCGACGTATGGGACGAAGGTGATGGCCATCTGGGTGAGCTGAACCGCCGTGCCATGGGAATCCTGGAAGGCATAGATCACATCACAGGCGTGCGCCGCGGCCGCCGTTCCGCAGGTGGCGAGGACCGAGCGCATGTCGATTGCCAGCCAGGCCGCGACGCCGGACAGGGCGAGGCACGCGAGCGCGACGAAGGCGATCTCCCAGCGCTGGAGACGCCACGCCAGGCGCAGCTGCGTGGTCACGCGGCTGCGGCGCCCAATCGACCCGACGCGAGGTAGCCGAGGACGATCTCCTCCAGCGTCGCGGGCCGATCGCCGGTGCCACGCACCAGGAAGAGGCGCGAGCCGTCCGCGGCGGCGAACGAGCCGACCGCGTCGCTGCGCTCGGTCAGGGACATGGCGTGCTCGGCGAGCGCGGACGCGACGGTGGCGTGGAGCAGCACGCGGCCGACGCCGAGGACGATCAGGCGGTCGCAGGCCTGTTCGACATCGGTCACGATGTGGCTCGAGAGCAGTGCGGTTGCGCCATCGGTATGGACGGCATCCGCCAGGACATGAAGGAACTCGCGTCGGGCAAGGGGGTCGAGCGAGGCCAGCGGCTCGTCCAGCAGGAGGATCGGTGCCCGGGTGCCGAGCGCCAGGGCCAGCGCGACCTGCGCCTGCTGGCCGCCGGACAGCGACCGCGCGCCACGACCGATGGGAATGTCGAGCTGCTTCAGCCGCTGCTCCGCGTACGGGCGGTCAAAGCCGCGTCGCAGCTGTCCGGCCAGGTCGAGGTGATCGTCCACGGAAAGGCCGTCGTAGAGGGCCGGCGACTGCGGGACGTACCCGAGGTGGGCGAGCGCCTTCGAGCGATCGCGCCACGGGTCGACACCCATCACGCACGCCGATCCCCTGGTCGGCTTCTCGAACCCGACCCACGTCTTGATGAGCGTCGACTTGCCCGCCGCGTTCGGACCAACCAGGGCCGTGATCCCGCCGGCCGGCAGCGTCAGGTCGATGCCCGCCAGCGCCGTCACGCCGCGCCGGTAGCGCTTGGTCAGCTCTCGGGCTTCGAGGACCGGATCGGTCATCTGGCGTCCCTCCGTGTACCGATGATGACGCACCGCTCGGCGATGGGCTGCCGCGTTCTGCGCATGTCGCCATCGTGTCCGCGGCGCTGGTTTCAGGCCATCCGTCGGTTCCCGGACCGGCGTTAAGGGTTCTCAGCGATTGCGCTGGCGCCTTACCCGGCCCCGGCGTTTCGCGTTACGCGGGGTATCGGTAGCCGCAGTGGCTGCAGACCTTGGCGTCGGACGGGATCTGCGACTTGCAGTCCGGGCAGGTCTTGGTAGAGCCGACACGGAAGAGCGCACCGAGGCTGCGACCGAGCGACGCCAGGATCGCGATGGCGAGCCCGAGCAGGATGAGGATCGGCCCCAGGATCCAGCCGAGGATCGGGATGCTCGCGAACGCGAGGACGCCAAGGACGATGAGGATGATGGCGATCAGCATCGGTCAATGATCCACGAAACGAGCAGTGTCGATGATGCGCCTGCTGCGCCGTTTCGGGGTACGGATCGGCCATTCGGTGGTGCGTTCCGTAGAACCACGGATGCCACATCGCGGGCGCAACGGGTAGGCTGCGTGGCGCAGGCTGCCCACTCGGAATCGGTATGGGGGGTTCTCGCGCATGAAGCGCACCACGCTGTCCTCGATCGTCACGGTGATGGTGGCGCTCGCCCTGGCCGCCTGCGGCAGTGCCGCCGGTGTTGGCAATAGCGCGACGACCCCGCGAGCGTTCGTCCAGACCGATGCGCCTTCGTCCAGCCCGACCGCCGCGCCGACGCCCACGCCGCAGCCGACGCCGGTCTTCGGCACAGAGCCGACCGGACCGATCCAGGTCGGGCAGGTCGTCCATGTCGTGGACGGCGACACGATCGATGTCATGGTGGACGGCACGAAGGTGCGGGTGCGGTACATCGGGATGGACACGCCGGAGACGCACAGCGGGGTCGAGTGGCTGGGTCCGGAGGCGAGCGCCGCGAACGGGCAGCTCGTGATGGGGCGCGAGGTGGTGCTCGAGAAGGACGTCTCCGAGACCGATCAGTACGGCCGCGCGCTCCGCTACGTGTGGCTCCACGACGGCGCGACGTGGACGCTCGTGAACCTCGAGCTCATCAGGCAGGGGTTCGCGACGATCATGCGGTACCCGCCGGATGTGAAGTACGTCGATCCGGTCTTCGTGCCCGCGGAGCGGGCCGCGAAGGTTGCGGGGATCGGGCGCTGGGAAGCGCAGCCGACACCGGTGCCCACGCCCGTGCCGACGCCGCTGGCGTTCGTCCCGCCACCGCCTGTGGCTGGGAAGTGCGAGCCCTCGTATCCGGGCATCTGCATCCCGATCGGCTCACCGGACCTGGACTGCGGCGACATCTCGTGGCGTCGGTTCGTGGTGCTGTGGAACGTACCCAACCCGGACCCGCATCGGTTCGACGGGGATCAGGACGGGATCGGGTGCGAGACCGGGTGATGGGGCATTGCAAGGCGCTCGTGGGCGCGACTGCCGCGATCGTCGTCCCCCGGAGGTGGAGAGCTTCGCCAGCGCGCTGAACCTCCATGCGGCGTGCATATCTCGCGCATATTCGTCGGTCACCCTCGAGGCCAGACGGCAGGCAGCAAGCCGGCCACCACGAGAGGAACCATCACATGGAACGGCACACGCACGACGTGAGCGACATCACGCGACCCGCCGCCAGCGGATTCAACCCAGGAAAGCTCGTCGCGATTGTTGTCGCCATCGGGCTGATCCGCGCGATTGCGAGCCACAAGCTGCGGGGGCACGGGTTCGGCCCGATGGGATCCGCCGACGCCACCGGCGGTCGCTGGGCCGGCCGACGAGCGGCGATCGCGGACTTCCACCGCCAGATGCACGAGCGCGACGCGGAGGCCGCGGCCGCTGCGGATGAGCCAGGCGACGCGACCGCGTAACGCCAGCGAGGATCGGCTGCGCGTCCGGCTGAGTTGGCTTGACTCTGGCTCGCATTCTTTACCGATGGCACACGACGTAAAGAATTCTGGCGGTGTGCGGGGCCGTACCACGGTCAGCTCCAAGCACCAGGTCACGATCCCGAAGGCCGCGATGACCGCGGCGGGGTTCCGCGCCGGCGATCGTCTGAGGGCAGTCGTGCGCGGCCGCGGCCAGGTGCTGCTCGTACGCGAGGAGGATCCCGTCGCGCGCCATGCCGGCCGCCTCCGGGGTGTCTACGGGTCGCGTGAGCTGGCCGACCTCCGCGACGAATGGCGCTGACGGTGCTCCATGCCGGTGTGATCATCGGCATCCTCGACGACGCGGACGCCCATCACGACGCATCGCGCCTGGCGCTTGCATCCGCGCTCGCGCGCGGCGACGCGCTCGCCATCTCCGCGTCCGCCTACGCGGAGTGCCTCGTAGCCCCGGCGCGCCAGGGCCCGGACGCCGTGCAGGCGGTCGACGCCTTCCTGGCCGACCTGGCCGCCGAGGTCGAGCCGATCACGCGCCAGCTCGCGGCGAAGGCGGCCAAGCTCCGAGCTCGCCACGGCGCGCGACTTCGGCTCCCGGACGCGCTCGTCCTGGCGACCGCGCTCCACCTTCACGCGGACCGGGTGCTGACGACCGATGCCGGCTGGCCCCCGGCGGGCGTCGCCGTGGAGCTGGTCAACGAGCGCGGCGGACGATCTCGAGGATGATCTTGGCGGTCTGCACGCCGACAGGCTGGCGGACGGCTCGCGGGCTTCTCCTACGACGGGAGCAGGTTGGCGTCTACCAGGAGGTCGCGGATCACGTCGTTTCCCGCCTGCGAGGGATGCGTGAAGTCGTCGCCCACGAAGGCTTTGGGAGAACCGGTGCCGTCGACGGCCGTGGCAGCCTCGCAGAGCGCTGACCGCCAGGCGTGGAACCAGTACGTCTCCGCCGCATAGAGCGCGTCGCGCGTCGTCGCATCCGTTGCCTCCACCTCCGACCAGCCGCGCCACGTGTCGTAGGCCGTCAGGACGGCGATTGCGGCGTTGGGGGCGGTTTCCCTCGTTCGTCGGAGCACCTCCGCGACCTGGTCGCGGATGACGGGCACGACCGTATCGATGCACGCGGGTGTCGTGGCGGCCGCCGCCGCGAACACGGTCGCGGTGCTCGCCGTCTCGCTCACCTTTGGAGGGCAGCCGGGGTGGTCGTCAACGAACGGTGGCTGGTCGTTGAAGCCCACCGACATCACGACGAGGGTCGCCGTGGCCAGCTCGCCGAGGAGCGCATCGTCGGACCGCAGCTGGTTGACGATGTCGATCGCCCGTGCGCCGTCGTGGCGTGACCGGTTCAGCACGGAGACTGACCGGCCGGTGTTCGTCTCGAGTGTCGCCGCGTACGAATCGACGAAGCCGGTGCAGCCCGGGCAGTCGCTCGCCAGGTTGTACGGGATCGAGTCACCGATGGCGACCAGGACGAGCCCTCGGGCGCTGGATGCCTGTGCAGATGCGCTTGCGCCAATCGACGCGACCGATGGCGCCGCGGGACCCGAGCAGCCGACGAGAACTGCGACGAGGAGGACACTCACGAGGCGCGGGACCGAGGCATGGGACATCGGAGACACTCCACGAGCATGGGCGTGTGCCTCCGCAAGGTAGCACCGGAGAGGCCCCGTGCTCTCCGTGCCGATGAATCGCTGTCCGCGGCGCGGTCCCACCCATGCAGCCACAGACCCTATGGAGACGCCCTGATGACCGATCGCGAACCAACCGAAACCACGAACCTGGACCGATACGGGCACGACGTATTCCCGTGGAGCAGGCCGCATGAGCTTCTCAAGAGCGCTGGCCCTGAGACCGTGTTCCTCGGGACCACACGACCGGACGGCCGCCCGCACGCGGCCGGGGTCGGCGCGGTCTGGGACGACGGTGACTTCTACATGGTGATCGGGCCGGGCACGCGCAAGGGGCGCAACCTGACCGCCAAGCCCGCCTGCACGCTGGCCTGCCAACTGACAGGGCTCGACCTCGTCTTCGAGGGTGAGGCA